>JBFHUL010000061.1:0-21517 GCA_041590075.1 Oleiphilaceae bacterium | reverse complement strand
GTCAACATGGGCAGGGAGCCCGCCACTAATGTAATGCCGTATTGCTGAGCGATATCTGCCAGTGCATACAGCATGGGCTCAGGACTTTCCGCCAGTTTACGCATCGCCGAAGCACCAAAACACAAGGCATTTTCCGGCAACAATACGAGCTCGGATTGCTGTATCTCTGGACTGCGAGCCAGCAGGCGTTTGATGCTGGCCAAATTCTCGCTCCAGTCATCCGTGCTGGTCATTTGTACGAGAGCAACACGGAGGGGCTCGTCTTGCGGTGATAAGTGATTACTTTTTGGCATTCAGTACCTGCTTCAATTCCAGAACCGGGTCTTTCCATGGCCCTTTGATGCTATATCGGGCAGTAGTAATCTGCGACAGAGGCTCACCGAGCAGTTTATCGATCAACCATACCGCACCTCCAATCTGCGGCGCCCCCAACAGCAGAGCCGCAAGCGGCACATTCTGCGACACCGGTAACTCGACGACCATTTCCATGTCCAGAGTTTCCTTGCCCAGATCCGCATTCCCCTTGATCGCATACTTACTTGATGGGCCCTCAATGATTAAGCGATCTACAATACTCAGATTACCCTGATCAATTCTGGCTTTGAGTGTGAGGTCGTCATAGCTCACACCGCTTTTGTAGAGATCGGAAAAGTCCAGTTTGAGACGCCGCCCCAAGGCCTCGGCGTTGAAAATACCGAACAAGCGCAAGGCGCCGGTTTTTTCATCCGCTGTTTTAAGCCGCCCGTTCTTCATCATCACTTCCAAAGAACCCGACACACTTCCCAGCGTGAAATCCTGCGGCGCAGCCGGCCACACCCAGGCGACCTTCCCTTCCAGAGAGCTACTGGTGAGCGGCGATTTCCACGACAGATGTTTGGCCAGCTCGTCGATATCCTTACCCTGAACATCCAGGGTGAGAATGCTCTCGGAGATCCCCCCCTGACTGCGCCAGTTTAATTGCCCCTTCGCTTTGCTTTGCAATAGCTCCCAGGTTAAATCTCTGAAAATTGCACCCATGGCGGTAGGCTCTATTTGAAATGCTAGACGGCCGTAATCCTGCTCCCCCAAACGCAACTGACTTGCAGAAAAGTTCAGGGCGGGCAATTTACCCGGGTCACTGAATTCTGCCTCTTCGGGTATCTCCGGATTTGCCAGATGCAGCGAGCTGAACGCTAATCTTAATGCCTCAGGTGCTTCGGGTATTCGTATTGTTCCCTGCGCAAAGGGACCATCGACCGCGACCTCCCATGCATCAGGCCCAGGTAACACTTTTACCTTCTGTTGCTCAAATACATACCCGAACGCGTGCAGCTGTTTCACATCCAAGGCAAGCGACTGGAGAATACGCGTGGAATCTTCAGCCTCTGTTGACGGCCAATCGGCGATAAAATCAAGCCACGGGGACAGGCGGGCCTTATCCACGCTAATATCGGCCAACAACCCTGTTTCAAGTGCCGGCGGATTGGGAAAGGCATTCTTCTGAATGCCCAGCCAGCCGTGCTTGAAATTACCGCCATCCACCTCAACAAGCGCTTTGGCATACCCCCAGACGCCCGACTCCAAAGCCACATCCAAGCTCACTAGGTCATCACGGATAGTCGTTTTCATCCGCAAACGCTCGGCGTCATCGACCGACTTTCGAAAAGGCGCGGGCCATGCACGCGCCAAGCCTTTCAGCGTACTTGTGAGCACAAAGAATGGCGGATCTGCGGGATCGGAAGGGAGCGTTAGAACTGATTGATAGTCTATCCCTCCCATTAACCCGGGTATTGGGGCGAGCGAGAAATGTTGGGTCAGGGCCTCAACGGAAACCTTACCTTTCAAGGCAATATTGGTATCGAAAGCAGTCGGCACATTATTACTCGCATTCTTCACACCGGCCTTGTCAGGCTGAAGTGCCTTGCCTTTCGATGGAGATTGTGTCGCAGGCTGCGCAGAGTGCTTTGCTGCGGAAGTAATGTTCAGCGTCACAGACTCATCAAACAACACGGCACGAATATCGTTTGCTTCAATACCTTGCTGAGATGAAACCCGCAATGCACCGTGCACATCCTTAAATTGCAGACGCGAGGGGAGATGAGTCACTTCAGCCCCTTTCATCAATGCTCGAATGTCATGGTGCACCGGATCATCGCCTTCCATGGGGACCCCAATCTCGATCTCAGCCTCCACCGGCGTCGCGATTGTTATCTGTTCTGCGATATCACGGGTGTTATCGGCAATGGGCGACTCTTTTAACCAGTAATCCAGCTGCTTGGGGCTGATCTTGCTTCGCGCCTTGGCAACGAGAACGGCCGTCTGATCCGCATTCACTTCGGGCTTATGAGCACGAACGCGAGTAAGACGAGTGGGGCCAATGAGCCCACTGTCAGCGGCAATATCAAGCTGTCCATTCTGTATATCGATCTCGGCACTCAAGCCCTCCAACAAGGGCCAGCCATCTGCAAACCGCAAGGAACCATTTTGGGTAGCAACATGTATCGAGGAGGTAAAACTATTGTCGGGGTTAGTGGCTTCGACCGCGCCATAACCGACATAAATACCGCTCGAGGCCTTACCTTTGACCAGCGCATTGCGCAACCAGTCATGCAGATCATTGCCCACCGCGTAGTACGGCACAAAATCGGGCACCTGTTTGAACTTGATATCCTGGAGAGCAATCTGCAATGCCAGATAATCTTCGTGAGCCTGTTCGTTGAGGCGCAATGCAAAATCGCCATAAACCAGCGCTCCATCGGCCATCATGAGTCGAATACCATCGGAGTACACTTCCACATCGTGCTCATCGAGTCGCCAATATACAGCGCCCTGACCACGACGCGTTTTCCATGAATCGAGAAACAGACGAGGAAAAGCCAGCTCAAAATTTGGGCTATCAAAAACAACGCCGCCGCCCCCAGGATACGCGAAGACTGCGCCGGAGATCCCACGGCCCGCCGGGGTACTCTCGTAAGCCTTTAACGACACGTTTTCCAGTTCAGCGTCAAAACGCCAATCCTGCTCATTCTGAACAAGGTGAATATGTCGCAACGTTCCTTCGGGTTCGCTGATTTCGAGCCGTTCACGCAGAGCTTCAGAGGGAAGATCGAGCGCGGAAACCAGATGCGTGACGCACGGAATGGACAGCGCATCAAGATAGAATGTGTGACCGGCCTGATGCGACTCCACGCGACCAGACATCGCACCACAGCGTTGCGCAAACCACTCAAAGCCGAGACGCGAGAATTCAAGCACTCCAGATTCGTCACGCTGTTCCCAGCGTACCTCTGCGGTAAGGTTCTGCAACGGAGGCAGAGACTCCTCCTTAACCAGCCACTGCAGCTCGCTTAGCTGCAGGCTTGCCTGCCAGGACTGTAACTGCCACCCTTCAAAATCCAGCCACATGCGCCCACTGGCATCAACCTCCTGCACCGCAATGCCCGACCAGTGATAGTCTTTCATTAGCGCAGCCAGGTTCGAGCCGGAACGAAACTCCGTGTAGACCTGACCAATCAGACCCAGATCGTCACGCCAATTACCTTGCATGGTGAAGCTGAGCAATGGCTGCACACCTCCGGGCTCAAGCATTCTGCCCCGGGCATGTAAGGTATCGCCTTGATAGTAAACAGACAGATCAGGAAAGCGCCAGTCACTGCGACGCTGTTGCAGGTCAAAAAAATCGAGACGGGTATTGGCCAGCACTACCTGTGTACCATCGAAGACGCGCAGAAGCTGCGGCGACATACCCTCCGCTTGTGAGTGCGTACCCGACCAGTCTTCACCTCCGATAAGCCAGACCTCGGGCGACTGATGCGCAACGACCAAGCGAGCCTGATCGATTTGAATAGACCTCAGACGCAGCTCACGCGCCATCAATGATCGGAACACTGCGACCCGGATGCGCACTTCATCAATGCGTGCCAGATCAGGGTTTTCAAGAGAGATATCGCGGATGACAACAACCGGATCAAAGCCTACCCACTCGCCTTGCAGCGAGCCGATCAGCAGCGGCACGCCCAGCTCGGTGCTGAGCAGGTTTTCCAGATCGGAACGATATTCGGGAACCAGCGCGAGCAATGAACGCGCCAGGACCACATAGAGTGCAACCAGCAGCAAGAGAAACAGAGCAATGGCGCGCAAATTGATATGCAAAAAACCCAAAAATCGCTTCAAAGCCATTCACCCACTTATGCGGTGTCCCTGTTGCTATCCATATTGAACCGCCGCCAACTATTCTGATTGCGCCGAATCGTCTAAATCAGCACGACATCGTACTGCCCTTGATTGTACATGACCTCCACCTGAAACTTGATCTGCTTGCCGATAAAGGTCTCCAGATCTGCAACGTTATCAGATTCTTCATCAAGCAGGCGGTCGATGACGCTTTGGGAGGCCATGACAAGATAGACCGACGCATCATAGGCGCGATTTACACGCAGAATCTCGCGCATGATTTCATAGCATACGGTTTCAGGCGTCTTGAGATACCCGGTTCCTTCACACACATGACAGGGCTCGCACAGGGTTTGCCCCAAGCTCTCGGTAGTGCGCTTGCGAGTCATTTCAACCAGGCCGAGCTCGCTCACACAACTGATCGTTGTTCGGGCATGGTCGCGCTCAAGCATTTTTTCAAGCATGCGCAACACCTGCCGCTGGTGTTCCTCATCCACCATATCGATGAAATCCAGGATGATGATACCTCCAAGATTTCTCAGCCTCAGTTGTCGCCCAATGGTTCGCGCGGCTTCCAGATTGGTTTTGAAAATGGTTTCCTCAAGATTGCGATGCCCCACAAACGCCCCGGTATTAACGTCAATGGTAGTCATCGCCTCGGTTTGATCGATAATCAGATAGCCCCCGGACTTGAGCTGTACCTTGCGCCCCAGAGCCTTTTGAATTTCATCGTCAATGTTGTACAGATCAAAAATGGGGCGCTCACCCGGGTAGTATTCCAACCGTTTGCTGACATCGATCAGAAAATTCTCGGCAAACTCACAGACCTTGTTATAACTCTCTCTGGAGTCGATACGTATTTTTTCTGACTGAGGCTTCACCAGATCACGGATAGCACGCATGTAGAGCGGTAAATCCTGATAAATAACACAAGGTGCCTGTTGTTCTTTGATGCGCTGTTCGAGTTTCCGCCATAAGCGGGCAAGAAACTGCAAATCGGCATTAAACTCGTCTTCCCCCGCACCCTCCGCCGCAGTACGCACAATGAAACCACGCACTTCACCTTCCGGGCTTCCATCCAACTGACAACTTTGCACCAGAGAGCGCAAGCGCTCCCGCTCGGTTTCATCCTCGATGCGCTGCGATATACCGATATGATCAACGCCGGGCATGTATACAAGGTAGCGGCTGGCTATGGAAAGCTGAGTGGTAAGACGAGCACCTTTGGTACCAATCGGGTCTTTGATCACCTGCACCACCAGCGACTGGCCTTCGCGCAAGAGCAGGGCAATGTCCGGTGTCTGCTTGCTGGCAATGGCGCTGTCACCATCATCCACGCGCGTGGCGATATCCGACACATGAATGAAGGCGGCACGCTCCAGACCAATATCCACAAAGGCAGCCTCCATGCCCGGCAACACGCGCACTACCTTACCTTTGTAGATATTGCCCACCAATCCGCGCCGACTCGTACGCTCAATGTACACTTCCTGCAGCATGCCGTTCTCGACCACCGCGACCCGCGTTTCGACCGGTGTGACGTTTATCAGTATTTCTTCACTCATACCGGCAACGGCCGTTTGCTTTTTTGGCTCCCGGGAAGGCTCCCGTGATGCACCATCATTCACATTTGCATGGCTGTCCATACATCAAACCCCAGTTCCTGCAAGATCTCGGCTGTTTCCATGAGCGGCAAGCCCACTACATTGCTGTAGCTACCGTGAATGCCCGCTACAAACAGCGCTCCCTTCGACTGTATTCCATAGCCGCCAGCCTTGTCTAGCGGCTCTCCGGTATCCCAATAAGCCGCGATCTCGCGGTCAGACAATGCCTTAAACGTCACCTCAGTCGTGACACTGCGCACGCGCTGTTGCCACTGCTCTTCACAAGGCCCACACATCACAGCACATACCGACGTGATCACGCGATGGCGCTTGCCAGACATAGCCCGCATCATCCCTTCAAAATCCTGACGATCTCGCGGTTTGACCAAAATCTGGCCATGCAGTTCTCCTATGGTATCGGCCGCCAGCACATAGCTGCGCGCCCCATCCTGACCTCCATTCGACACTCGCCGAGCAATCGCTCGCGCTTTTTCTACTGCCATGCGCGCAACGTAAGTCTCTGCAGGCTCCCCTTCCAGCGGAGTTTCATCCAGGTCTACCGACTGTACCGAAAAGGAGACGCCTAACTGCGCCAGCAGTTCCCTGCGCCGCGGCGAAGATGAACCAAGTATCAGATTCGACATACCCCCTACTCCACTACCTCAGTGCAAACACGAAACGGTCAAAGAGCACGATGACCAAAGGCCAGCAAACTGCACTGCTCAGTGCCTGCCAGAGATACTCCAGACTGCCATCAGTGACACTCAGGGTTGCTCTGATGGTATAAACGGTCATCAGATGTATGCCCGTCACCAGAAACACAATCGCCGCCTGCTGAACGACCGGAAACATCTTGAGACGCTGCTGCATGGCTAATACCAGGTAGGTAATGATACTCAAGGCCAGCATATGCATTCCGAAATAGCTGCCTGCCAGCAGATCCATTATCAGCCCTACTACAAGCGCCGTCGCCATACCAATGCGCTCCGGGTGACGCAGCAACCAGTACACCAAGCACAAGACCATCCACTCCGGTCGCAAAGGGGCCAGCACCGCCGGCAACACCACCAACTCAAGCACGGCGGCCAATAAAAAAGTAAGGAATACCGCCAGCCAGCTAAAATTGGACACGACCATCAGGGTTGCTCCCCGCCTGAGGTTGGCTGATCTGGCTGCTCACTCTCTTTAAAAACCAGCAGTAAAAGCTCACTTCTGTTCAGCTGAGCAAGCGGTACAGCGCGTACCCGAGCAAATGGCTGACCCGGGTCATGCTCGATCGTGCTCACGCGCGCCACTGGATACCCCTTCGGGAAGCGCCCCCCCAAACCAGAACTCACCAGTAAATCCCCTACTTCAATATCCGTGGTGTCCGGAACATTGCCAAGCTCCAGAAAATTAACCGATCCCACTCCGTAAGCAATCGCACGCACCCCGTTACGATTGATTTTTACCGGCACAGCATGGCGACTGTCCGACACCAGCAGAACCCGGCTGTTGAACTCATTGACTTCAATCACCTGTCCCATCAATCCCTCGGCATCGAGCACGGCCTGACCAAGATAAACCTGATCTGCGCGACCTTTGTCGATGGTGATGTATTGATGATCGGGGTCCGGACTGGCACCAATCAGTTCGGTGACCACCACCCCTTCTTCGAGAATGCGGGAGGCATTCAACAATTCACGAAGACGGTTCAACTCAGCGGTCACAGATGCCAGCTTTTGTGACTTTCTTTCCAGCACCAGCAAACGCGCCCGCATGAGGTCAATCTCTTCTTCAAGTGACTGCCTGCTGGTAAACAGAAAAGTGACACCCCGGTATAATTGATTCGGGAGATCACTGAGCCACTGGACAGGGCTCAGCGCCGTATTGAGGATTTGTCGCGCACTATTGAGCTGAGAAAAGCGCACATCGATAAACAACAATGCAAGCGACAGGACAATCGCCAAGAGTAAGCGATACCCCAAATAAGGACCTTGCACAAATATGGTTTTAATAACTTGCTCCTGCCTGATCTTCGGACGGTCGCATCACCCTAGCTAATGCAGGCAGCATACCGCTTATCCGACATGCATCAATCGATCGGAAACAAGCCTTCGGCACTCTTGTCGATCAGCTCCAGAGCCTTGCCTCCGCCACGTGCCACGCAGGTAAGAGGGTCTTCAGCAACAATCACCGGCAGGCCGGTTTCTTCACTCAGGAGTCGATCCAGACCACGCAGCAAAGAACCGCCACCAGTCAGCACAATGCCTCGCTCTGCAATATCTGAGGCGAGTTCGGGCGGAGATTGTTCTAGCGCGCCTTTCACTGCCTGTACAATGGCTGCCAGAGACTCCTGCAGGGCTTCAAGAATTTCTTCACTGTTAAGCGTGAATCCTCGTGGCACACCCTCGGCCAGGTTGCGACCCCGCACATCGATTTCGCGTAATTCCAACCCTTCGTAGGCACAGCCTATTTCCTGTTTGATTTTTTCCGCCGTGGCATCGCCGATCAGGCTGCCGTAGTTGCGTCGCACGTAGGTGACAATCGCCTCATCAAAGCGATCTCCGCCCACCTTGACGGAATCGGCGTAGACAATACCGTTGAGCGAGATAATCGCAATCTCAGTGGTACCACCACCGATATCCACTACCATCGACCCGCTTGCTTCTTCAACAGGCAAGCCGGCACCGATGGCTGCCGCCATGGGTTCTTCGATCAGATACACCTCACGAGCCCCAGCGCCGAGCGCCGACTCACGAATGGCTTTCTGCTCTACTTTCGTGGAGCGACTGGGTACGCATACGAGCACGCGGGGGCTAGGCGTGATAAAGCTGTTTTCGTGCACTTTATGGATAAAGTGCTGCAGCATTTTTTCGGTGACCACAAAATCGGCAATCACACCGTCTTTCAGAGGACGAATGGCGGTGATATTTCCGGGCGTTCTTCCCAGCATGCGCTTCGCTTCGGCTCCCACGGCAGCGACGCTTTTTTGGGCACCGTGATTGCGAATAGCAACCACCGAAGGCTCGTCGAGGACGATGCCTCGCTCGCGCACATAGATCAGTGTATTTGCCGTACCCAAATCGATCGACAAATCGCTGGAAAACATGCCTCTTATCTTTTTAAACATGGAAGAATTTCAACCTGAAAAATAACGAAAAAATAATCGAGCAACTTTATCAACGGCGCCTAGTCAGGGCAAGGCGCAATTGGAAAATGAAGGATATTTAAACAGCCGTGAGTGCAACACCTCACCCAACTGGTCGGCTTTTGTACAATCCCCACCGAAGGAGCAGCCAAAGCAACCTGCATCGCTTGTCTGGAAACATGAACCTGCTATGATGGCCGGCTTATTAAAATGTGCCAGCGAAGGCGTTTGAAGGCATTCGCCGGTTACCGTTCGATTCCATCACAGCCAGGGGTTAGCCATGTCTATCGGACCTGAGGACATCAAAAAAATAGCCCACCTCGCGCGTCTGCAGGTGAGTGCCGAAGAAGCTGAAAAACTGGGGGGCGACATCGCCAACATCCTGAATCTGGTCGATCAATTGCAAGCCGCCAACACCGAAGGCGTGGAACCCATGGCAAACCCCCTTGATGCCGTCCAGGTTCTACGCAGCGACACCGTTACCGAACAGAACCAGCGCGAAGCATATCAGGCCATCGCACCTGCGACTGAAGATGGCCTTTATCTGGTGCCCAAAGTCATTGAGTAAAACGTGACTGTGCAAAGCCGCGTTTCCGCATCCCTGAGAAGAACCAGCAGATTGTTTCGCAGAACCAATAAGAGAACACCCCATGTTCGAATTCACCATTAAAGAGCTTGCCCAGGGCCTGGCCGACAAATCGTTTTCCAGCCAGGAAATCACACAGGCATACCTGGACCGCATTGAAGCGCTGAATCCGCGTTACAACGCCTACATCACCGTCAACGCCGAACAGGCCATAGAAGCCGCCAAACAGGCGGATAATCGCATCGCGAAAGGCGACGCATCGATGTGGACCGGCATTCCTTTCGCGCACAAGGATATTTTCTGCACACAGGGTTTGCTGACCACCTGCGGGTCTAAAATGCTGCATAACTTCGTCCCCCCCTACGACGCAACGGTTGTCGCAAATTTCAAACGCGAGGGTGCAGTGTGTCTGGGTAAAACCAATCTGGATGAGTTTGCCATGGGCTCATCCAACGAACACAGTTTTTACGGCAGGGTCATTAACCCTTGGAGCAAAGATGAGGAGCTGGTACCAGGCGGTTCCTCCGGTGGCTCTGCTGCGGCTATCGCGGCGCGACTCGCGCCGGCCGCAACCGGCACCGATACCGGCGGCTCCATTCGCCAGCCCGCGGCCTTCTGCAACCTGACCGGACTCAAACCCACGTATGGCCGCGTATCACGCTATGGCATGATTGCCTATGCCTCGAGTCTTGATCAGGGCGGCCCCATGACGCGCAATGCCGAAGATGCCGCACTCATGCTGCAAGTGATGGCAGGTCACGACCCCAAAGACTCCACCAGCATGCGGCAGGACGTGCCCGATTACAGCGCCGACCTTAACAAGTCACTTGAGGGCCTTACCTTGGGCCTGCCCAAAGAATACTTCAACGACCAGCTATCGCAAGAAATGGCAAACACGCTCACAGCCGCCGTGAAAGTGTTCGAACAATTGGGCGCTAAAGTGAAAGAAGTATCGCTACCCAATGCGGACTTATCGATACCTGCCTATTACGTGATTGCCCCCGCAGAGGCTTCAGCCAATTTGAGCCGTTTTGATGGCGTGCGTTACGGCTATCGCTGCGAAGAACCTGCCGACCTGATGGATCTCTACGAGCGCTCACGGTCTGAGGGCTTTGGCACCGAGGTCAAACGCCGCATTCTGATTGGCACTTATGCCCTGTCTGCCGGCTACTACGATGCCTACTACCGCAAAGCACAGCAAGTACGCCGACTGGTGAAAAACGATTTTGTTGCGGCATTTGAGGAGGTGGATGCCATACTCGCGCCCACCACCCCCTCGCCTGCTTTTGGCTTTGGCGCCAAGGGCGATGACCCGGTACAAATGTACCTGGAGGATATATTCACCATTTCTGCAAACCTCGCGGGCATACCCGGCATGTCGATTCCTGCGGGCAAAGTGAACGGACTTCCGGTGGGACTCCAATTGCTGGGCAATTATTTTGATGAAGCCCGCTTGCTCAATCTTGCGCATCAATTTCAAACCGCGACGGACTGGCACCTTGCCAGCCCAGACAACCAGTAGCCCGGAGGAACAGTCATGCAATGGGAAACCGTTATCGGGCTCGAAGTACACGTTCAGCTCGCCACCAAAAGTAAAATATTCTCAGGCTCCTCGACGGCCTTTGGCGCCGAAGCCAACACGCAAGCCAGCGCCGTGGATCTGGCACTGCCGGGCACTCTGCCGGTACCCAACGAAAACGCCTTTCGTTACGCCATCATGTTCGGCCTGGCCATAGATGCCGACATCAATAAGCGTTCCTTTTTTGAGCGTAAAAACTATTTCTATCCCGACCTGCCAAAGGGTTATCAGACCACGCAGCTGGAGCAGCCCATCGTAGGCCCGGGTAAAGTTGACATCGAGCTTGCCGATGGCTCGACCAAAACGGTGCGCATCCATCATGCACACTTGGAAGAAGATGCGGGCAAGTCCCTGCATGAAGATTATCATGGCATGTCGGGCATCGATCTGAATCGTGCCGGCACCCCGCTCATCGAGATCGTTTCGGAGCCCGATATGCGTACGGCCGAGGAGGCTGTAGCCTTCGCCAAGAAGCTGCATGCCATCGTGACTTCCCTCGGCATCTGCGATGGCGAGATGGCGCAGGGTTCCATGCGCTTCGATGTGAACATATCCATCCGTCCTGAAGGGGAAGAAAAACTGGGTACGCGCACCGAAACCAAGAACCTGAATTCATTTCGCTTTATGGAGCGCGCCATCAAACTCGAAGTCGAACGTCAAATTGACGTATTGGAAGATGGTGGCAGTATCACCCAGGAAACCCGCCTATACGATGGCGACAAAGACGTCTCACGCGCAATGCGAAGCAAGGAAGAAGCCAATGATTATCGCTATTTTCCCTGCCCTGATCTGCTCCCGGTCGAGTTTGACGAGCACTATATCCAGTCTCTTCGTGACGCCATGCCAGAATTACCCGACGCGCGAAAAGCACGCTTCGTCGCGGATTTTGGCTTGTCTGAGTACGATGCCGGCATCCTGTCGACAGATGCCGACGTAGCGCACTATTTCGAAGCGGTCGCGGGTGCCTCCGGAGATGCCAAACTGTCCGCCAACTGGATTATGGGCGAGGTGTCCGGCCGCTTGAACAGTGAAGATCTGAGCATGAAGCAGTGCCCGGTAGCGAGCGAGGCATTAGCCACGCTCATACAACGGATCAAGGACAATACCGTGAGCTCGGCTGGCGCCAAAAAAGTGTTCGAGGTGCTCTGGAGCCAGAGCAGCCAAGACGTAGATACCATCATCGATCAGCAGGGCCTCAAGCAGGTATCCGATACCGGTGCACTGGAAGCGATGGTGGACGAGGTTCTGGCAGGTATGCCGGATCAAATTGCCCAGTACCAGGCGGCCGATGAGAAAAAACGCAAGAAATTAATGGGTGGCTTTATGGGCCCCTTGATGAAAGCATCCAAAGGCCAGGGAAATCCGAAACTGTTCAACGAAATTCTGCAACGAAAGCTGAATAATTAGGGCGAGAGAGGCGTGGACATGCCTCTCGGCCGCCCCCATCACACAGGATTTTATCATGACAGTTTTCTATCGCGCCCTACTACTTGGCCTGCTGAGCTTGCTGCTCACTGCCTGCACCAGTGGCGGCGACCCCAGTCCGCAGGATGTACGCATCATCTTCTTTGCGGAAACCGACACTGAGCGGGTCAACTGCAGCCAGACCTTGACCGGGCTGGGCAGCGAGAATATCAATGCAAGTTTGCGCGATTTACGCTTCTTTGTTCATGATATCGTGCTGTTCGACATCGGAGGTACCCGCTACCCCTACACACCCCGAAGTAACGATTTTCAGTCCCGCAATGCCGTACTGATGGACTTCACCAATCTAAGTGGCGACTGCCAGCTCTCGGCCAAACCAGACCACACGGAGATCACCGGCACGGTGTCATCCCATGAAGGCGTGGTGTATACCAGTATTGAGTTTAAACTGGGCGTTCCGGCTGAGTTGAACCACAACGATCCGGCAACGGCCAGTGCGCCACTCAACAATACGGAAATGCATCGCGATCGCACTCAGGGTTATGTGTATGCTCGTTTGAGTCTCGCACCTGAGAGCGGAGGTACATGGACCTTCGAGCTTGCCAGCACAGGCTGCTCGGGTGATCCCGAACTCGGTGAAAGTGTTAGCTGTGAGCGCAGTAACCGCCCCGTTGTGCGCCTCAATAATCTCGACATCGAGCGCGACAATATCGTATTGAACATTGCGACCTTGTTGGCAACGATCGACTTGGAAGGTGACGCCAATGGCGGTTGTGATGCAAGCCCGAGCGACCCGGAGTGCAGCGAGCTCTTCGACAAGCTGGCCTTGAATGCGTCCGGCAACCCTATCAACAACTCATCACCAGAAGTGTTCAGCGTCGATTAGTCTATGCCGTTGAGGTGATTGCATGAGAAGCGAGCCCTTGGCTCGCTTTTTTTCTGAGTGTCTCAGATCTCTACGAGATGTGCCCAGAGGTCGTAGGCATCAGCCTCTTCTATTTCCACTTCCACGAGCATGCCCGGCTGAAGATGCGTCGCGCCATCGATGAACACATTACCGTCAATTTCCGGTGCATCACCTTTGGTTCGCGCTACCGCACCCTCTGCCGTCACTTCGTCGATCATTACTGTTTGCCGCGACCCTACCTTCGCTTGTAAACGTTGGGCACTGATCTCGGCCTGCTTCTCCATAAAGCGCTGCTGACGCTCCAGCTTGATCTCTTCCGGCACCGGATTATCCAGTGCATTAGCTTTGGCACCATCAACCGCTGAATAGGTAAAACACCCCACCCGATCCAACTGGGCCTCGTCGAGAAAATCCAGCAACATCTGAAAATCTTCTTCAGTCTCGCCGGGGAAGCCAACAATAAAGGTGCTGCGAATCGTCAATTCGGGGCAAATCGCGCGCCATGCCTTGATACGCTCAAGATTATTCTCAGCCGCAGCGGGCCGCTTCATCGCCTTGAGAATACGGGGGCTCGCGTGCTGAAAAGGAATATCCAGGTAAGGCAAAATCTTACCCGCGGCCATCAGCGGAATAGCCTCATCAACGTGCTTATAGGGGTAAACGTAGTGCAAGCGCACCCACACACCAAGCTCTCCCAGAGCCTCACATAATTCCAGCATACGGGATTTGACCGGACGCCCCTGCCAGAAAGCTGTCCGGTATTTGAGATCGACGCCATAAGCACTTGTATCTTGCGAAATCACCAGTAGCTCACGTGTACCCGCTGCCACAAGGCGCTCGGCCTCATCCAGCACCTCACCTGCCGGACGACTGACCAGCTTGCCGCGCATATCGGGGATAATGCAAAAAGTACATTTGTGGTTACAGCCCTCGGAGATTTTCAGGTAGGAATAATGGCGGGGCGTCAGTTTCACGCCCTGAGGCGGAACAAGATCAACAAATGGATTATGCTCCGCGGTCTTCGGCAACCATTCATGCACCGCCCCCACTACTTCTTCGTAGGCTTGCGGGCCCGTAACCGCCAAAACATCGGGATTTCGCTCCCGAATCAGTTCTGCATCACTCCCCTTACCCATACAGCCTGTGACGATGACTTTGCCATTCTCACGACACGCTTCATTGATGGCGTCGAGCGACTCCTGCTTGGCTGCATCGATAAACCCACAGGTATTCACCACTACAATATCGGCATCATCGTAGCTGGGCACCACTTCATATCCGTCCAGCTTGAGTTGGGTCAGAATCCGCTCAGAGTCTACCAATGCTTTGGGGCAGCCTAAACTCACGAAACCTACGCGCGCTTGCTCGCTTTCGTGTTGTGATGGCGTTTGGGTACTCTTGGCCTGCTCTTGCGTCATATACAGTGAAATCTCATTGGGTTTGTATCCATTGTGGGTGCGCGATTATAGCCAAACCTCTGGCGGATTACAGGCTGTTTTTTGTACATCACACATTCCAGCTCGACGAAGCCAGATCACACCCCAAGCGGCGCCACTTCCGTCTGATCTGCCAAAACAATCACGCTTGGCCAATTTGGGTTTTCCAAGTGTTCCCGCTTCCACTAATATGGAGTGACATTCACAAACTCCCGAAAGTGTCATCATCTCACGGTAAGGCAGCATGGCTTGGCAACTAACATTAAACGATAAAGTGATCATTGAGGGTGATTTCAAAACACTCAGTGTGCTGTTTGATAGTTTGTCAGGTCTACACTTTGCCAGAGGAGCTTCTGCAAGCTCTTGGCTCGACAAAATGTCATCAACTGAATCGTACCAGCATTATCTTGCCATCAAGGCTAAAGAGCTCGGCGTTGAATGGCAGGGCCAACTAACGCTGTGCCAACAAGATACTCCTCCTACCAGGGTGCACATCTTCGACCAGCACGCCGCCGTACTCGCCCGAAATAAAACACGAAAAAAATCGGCCTCCTGAGGGAAACGCAATAAAAATTGCCAACCCTGTCATAGTTGCTATGACGAACCGCTCTCACCGTTGCATTTCGTTGCACGCCTTTTACAAACACCTACGCTTCTTTCGCCAAAACACGCTTACAGTGAAAGTAAGCACCTCGATTTAGCGCATGCTCGCGGGCATGCCGATGAAAGAACACGGTTAAGAGCTATGAAACGAAATCTGATTTACCACACCCTGGTCGCCGTTGACAGCGCAATACCCGTTTTTACCTGCCGGCAAGGTTCCCATATCACCCAGTTGGAATCCATTGCGCGCGACGGCGCTCTGCTGAGCGCCGATCGGCAGACACTGGATCAGTTATTACCCAATCATGCCGGTATCGCTCCCAAGACAAGTGTGCACATGGACATCAGTTTTAAACTGGGCCATTCCGACCTGGCAGTCAACGCATCATGCAGCCTGATTGCGGTGCGCAGATTATGCCGGGATCGATATGAATTAAAACTAGTTTTTGACAACCTGGAAGAACACGCCGAAAGCGTCATCGACACGTTTGTGCAGGCGGCACTGCATGGGCAGGATCAGCGAAAAGTCGCTTAAGAGGTAATGGGTTGCGGATATAAAAAAAGCTGCTTAAAGCAGCTTTTTTACTCTCAACACTAATTTCTTGATGTGAGCACAGGTATCTGGTCGTTGGCGGACTTTTTCTCCGTCAACGCGCGCACTAATTCGGCTTCGGGGCGCGATATTCCACAGCTGTTCATCAGGTCGTCTACGCCAGCCCCCAGCTCAACGAGCCGGGCAGCCTCAGAATAAGAAACCTTGGCAGGATCATTGCGCATCATGGCATCCAGCTGCTCTTTAATACCACTCAATTCGTGTTCAAGCTGCAGGGTTTTCCGCCCTACGCCCATGGAACCATGGCTTATCCCCTGAATCTCTTTCGAAAGACTGTCGATAAGCTCAGCATTTTTCTGCTGAGCCCGGCTCACGGACCGCTTCAACTGCAATACGTAAGCCGCCATTAAACACACCAGCACACCCGACACAGCAGGAATCAGCATCTCCGCACTCATAACGCTTTCTCCTAGAATGCGGCCATTTCGGCCCACTCTTCTTCAGATAACATTTTCTCAAACTCAACCAGAATAATGAGCTCGCCATTCTTGTTGCAGACACCCTGAATGAAGCGCGCACTTTCTTCGTTTCCAACATTAGGTGCGGTTTCGATTTCAGATTGTCGTAAATAGACCACCTCGGCTACGGAATCAACCAAAATACCAATGACCTGTCCTTCCACTTCAAGCACGACGATGCGCGTATGATCCGTCACCGTCGATTCGGATAAGCCAAAACGTTTGCGAGTGTCGATGACAGTCACGACGTTGCCACGCAGATTGATAATCCCCAAGACGTAATCGGGCGCTCCCGGGACCGGCGCGATTTCCGTGTAGCGTAAAACTTCCTGAATCTGCATGACATTTATGCCGTAGGTTTCATCATCAAGACGAAACGTTACATATTGCAGAATAGGATCGTCAGCAGCGTGACTACTATGCCCTGTACTGGATGCCATTATTCGGACCTCTTAATTCTTAATCTCTTTTCACTATCAGGGCATATCACTAACAAGATCACCCTGCGCCTCATATTCTGCGTGTCAAAAAGCCATCACGACAACTCTTTAATATAGATCATCGCACAATCTATGCCAGCACTTTGGCCAATCAGTGCTTGCGGGCATCCTTGTCGAGCAACCACCCCAGCGTATCTGCATCAAGTAAGGCGCACATGTGCTCGATCACCGTGCCTGAAAGCCAAGGCCGCTTGCTGCGTTCGGTGCGCCACTTCACCTGCTCAGGCTCCAGCTGTATCGCCTGTTCAACTGAATCACAAGCCATCCCCCAGTCACTGTCGCCAAGCCTGATAATAAAATCATAGCCATCCTTTACCGCATCATGGTAACGATCGGGCATTACCCATTTGGCCGTATCCACGACACGAATATTACGGTCGCCACTCCGGTACAGACCCATAAACCAAGAGGCTCTGCCCACCAGGGGGGTCAGATCCTTATCAAGCTTGTGTATAGAGCCAAGCGATATTAAAGGTACCGCTAACTTCAGGCCTGCGACTGAAAACAACAAACATTCAAAACGATCCTGCGCCCAGTCCGGCCGGCCGTTATCCAGCCAAGGACGCGGTTCTTCAACCATTCCGTCACTTGCACGCTCGGCAGCCAGCTCCGTATTCACCTGCTCAAACGATTTTGTTGCAGGAGACTCGACCGCCTTCTCGGATACGCGCGCAGTATCTTCGGGGGCACTTTGTTCTGGGGGAGCGGTGACTGGTGCGGCCTCGACCTGCTCCTTGGGAGCGGCATGCAGTTTTTCGTCCAGAGTTTGGGTATTGGGTGCTTCGATCGGTTTAGGCGCCAGTTTCGGGAACGCGGCGGGAATAATGGGCGACGTCGCCGGCGGCTTAATGACTGGATGTTCCTCCAGCCGGGGCAAACTAACAGCAGCGGGAGAAGGCTGTGGCACAGGTTTCGCTATGGGTGATCGCTCCGATCCACGCTTCGCAGGAAGGCTCATATCGGATTCATTCTGGCAGGGGCCGGCCACACTGCGTTTTGGTAAAGCAGGCTCGCGTTCAGGCTCAATCTCCTTTTGGGGGGCTTCATACTGCGCCCCACCAAGCAGGTCCTGATAATAATCAGCCATAGCATCCTTGGCGCTAATGGACTTACCGTTCTGATCATTGCTCACTTACTACACCTTTCTGTGAAAGCAATCCGTGCCAGCCTCTAGCGTTATATCTCTCACAAGACGATTCACCAGCGAAAAGTTACACCCTCCAAGGGCATGTATCTACATTCTAATACAATCGTGGTGCTAAACCTGATTGCGTGTCATTTCCTGCAAGTTCTGGAGCAGTTTACGATATGCGCGCACGCCGTGAGTATCGGCATCCAGCTGCGACGGCACCTTGGCAGCCTGACTTGCATCCCGAAACTTAGTATCGACCGGAATCGCATACTTCCACACCGCATCCCCCCAGGTCTGCTTGATCGTTCTCAGGCTTTGGGTCGACGCTTGAGTACGGCGATCAAACATGGTGGGCAAAATCATATGCCGTAAATTACTTTTCTGGGACTTAATCACCATACCCAGGGTATGCATCATGCGCTCGAGCCCTTTTATCGCAAGAAACTCGGTTTGTACCGGTACGATAAGCATTTGACTGGCAGCCAACGAATTGATCATCAACACACCCAGTGAAGGCGAATTATCGATAAGCACGTAGTCATATTGATCCCACAGCATGGCCAGAGTTTTGGAAATGATCAGTCCCATGCCATCCACACCCACCATTCTGCGCTCCAGAGTGGCCAATGCGGTGGAGGCCGGCATAAGATCCATGCCTTCGCAGGTGGTAGCCGTAATGAGCTGTTCCGGCAAGCCATCAGGCACTTTTCCCTGATGCATAAAGAGATCGAACGCGCTCTGTTCAATAGTATCGGGGTCGAGTTTGAAGTAACTGGTCAGCGAGCCATGGGGATCAAGGTCCATCACCAAAACACGCTTGCCTTCCTGCGCCAATAAACCGCCTAAGGTCACAACACTCGTGGTTTTACCCACCCCACCTTTCTGATTAGCAATTGCCCAGATTCTCACCTTCATTAACCCCTGGATTGTCTTTTCTAACACTTAAGGTCACGTGCGCCCATGCCTTTTTGATGAGGCATGGGGTTGACCGGCCAGACAGTATAATTCTCAACGTCGGAAATTGCTTGCCGTTATTTTGGCGCTCCAACGCGCAATAGAGCAGACTAAGCACAAGCTATGCCACAAGCTTGTTTCATCTTTAAGTTAGTGAGGTAAATCTATGATTATTATGCTTTTAGAAAGCAGGAACCCATGAACATAGGAGATGATCGCCCAAATGGCGCCGAATAAGGAACAACAGACCATAACTGGAGTGTTAGTTCAACAGACTCTCTCGTACATCTGTCGACTTGGAAATCAATAACACAACCCGGCGATTCTTTGCCCGTCCGGGTCCAGTATCATTTCGGGCGACCGGTTTGAATTCACCGTAGCCCATTGCACCCATGCGGTCAGGGCGCACTCCTTCCAAAGACAAATAGCGCACAACAGACGCTGCGCGCGCAGCAGACAATTCCCAGTTGGATGGAAAGAGCGAACTTCTAATGGGAATGTTGTCGGTATGCCCTTCAACCAGCATTGCGTTATCGTGGTTGCGCATGATTTTGGCAATTTTCTCAATGACCGGAAACGCGTCATCCACTGGTTCAACACCGCCACTGCGAAACACCACGGTGTCATCCAGCGAGACCTCTATCCAGTCATCATTAACTTGCACGCTTACTTTTTCTTCGAAGATCAAATCCTCGAAACTTTCGCGAAATTCCCCCGCAATCAGTTCAAGCTGCATATCCTGGTCGAGCGTTTTAGGAGTTTCCTTGGACGCCTGATCGGGCACGCCAAATATTGGCTTAACATGCTGATCTCCAAACTGATCAGATTCACTGCGCGGCGTTACGTCTCCCACCTGTATCGGTGCCACTGTTTTCTGGCGCACATTGAAAACCCCCTCAAGACTTTCAGAAAGCACTTTGTACTTACCTTCATTGACTGAGGAGATTGAATACATTACGACAAAAAACGCAAACAACAGCGTAATGAAGTCGGCATAAGAGACCAACCAGCGCTCTTTGTTATCGTGCTCTTCTTCTTGCCGCCTGCGCATAGATTCAACCTGACAATAATCGCTGCAGTAACACCGATCTGACTAATTGGGCAAAAAACCCTTGAGCTTCAATTCGATGGAACGAGGGTTCTCTCCCTCCGAGATGGACACCAGACCTTCAATCAGCAATTCCCGGTACTGGGTTTGTCGCTGCACAATAGCTTTAAGTTTGCTGCCTATGGGAAAGAACAACAGGTTGGCAAAGGCGACACCGTAAATGGTGGCCACGAAGGCAGTCGCAATACCCGCTCCGAGAGAGGAAGGGTCCGCAAGGTTGCTCATAACGTGTATCAAGCCCATCACCGCGCCAATAATCCCGATGGTCGGCGAGTATCCTCCCATACCATCGTAAATTTTTGCCGCACTCAGGTCATAGTGTTCCTTGGTAATCAGGTCCAGCTCCAATACATTGCGGATTACTTCCGGCTCACTCCCGTCTACCAATAGTTGGAGGCCTTTTTCGGCAAACGGCTCCTCTTCCTTTGCCGCAACGCTTTCCAAGCCCAGCAGACCTTCCTTCCGGGCCCGAAGGGACCAATCAACCACTTTGTCGATACCATCTTCAATCGACACGTACGGTGGGGAAAACACCCATCGCAGCATTCCCATACCGCGCCTGAGCACCTTGTAAGGAGTTTGCAGCATGATGGCTGCAAGCGTGCCGCCAATCACTATCACCGCAGCCGGGCCATTAAACAGCGCATCAACGTGACCACCTTCCATGTAATTGCCACCCAGAATGGCCGCAAAACCAAGAATGACACCTAATACACTTAATAAATCCATTACATTAACCCGCTCACAATACGATCAGCCATCTCCGAAATATCAATTGATTCATCGGAGTACCCTGCTTTATCGACCGCCATCGGCATTCCATAAATCACACAGGATCTTTCACTCTGCGTCCAGACCGTAGCGCCCCCCCGCTTGAGCATGCGGCAACCTTCACGACCATCCGCTCCCATTCCCGTCAGCACAATTGCCAGAACTCTGCCGGGAAGGGATTTTGCGGCGGAGCCAAAAGTGATATCAACGGAGGGCTTATAGGTGAGGCGATCATCCCCGGGGAGAATGCTGAGTTTGCAACTCCCGCCTTTCATGCCCACCAGCATTTGTTTACCGCCCGGTGCAAGATAAGCATTTCCAGGGCGAACAACATCCCCATCTTCCGCGTGCTTGATGCGCAATTTAGACAGCGAATTTAAACGTTCGGCGAATGCCGGAGTAAAGGTCGCGGGCATGTGTTGCACCAGCAACACTGGCACCGGCAGGTTTGCCGGCAGCGCCGAAAGAATCTTCTGCAAAGCAACCGGACCGCCTGTAGATGTTCCGATGAGCAACAGATCCACGGGGTGAGCGATTTTCTGACGCGCCTCTCGGATAC
>JBFHUL010000060.1:0-21710 GCA_041590075.1 Oleiphilaceae bacterium | reverse complement strand
AGAGCTCGCAGGTGTGTCGGAGAATACGCAAGACCCATTGTTTTCCAATGTGAAGTTGCAGCGAGTATTATTTTCTCCCGAGTTGCTGGATGAGCGTCTCAATAGTGAGTTGATTGAGGTCGACGACGGGCATGCGGTGGTATTTCGTGTAAATGCTTTTCATGAGGCCAGTGTGCGTCCCTTGAAAGATGTAAAAGAGGTAATTCGTAAACGTCTTGCACAAGAAAAAGCTTCGGAATTTGCTGAGTCGGTCGGGCAGGCCTTCATGGTGCGTATCAAGGCGGGAGAGGAGCCCGAAGAGGTCGCCAGCGACATGGGGTTGCAATGGGAAGTGAAGGAGGGGGTGACGCGTGATGATGTGATGCTCAATCGTGAGGTCGTGACGCGTGTCTTTACCCTGCGTTTGGCATCGGAACCTGCCGACAATGTGCATGGCTTCCGTATACTTGATGGGGATTTTGCCGTCGTGGCGCTTCAGTCTGTCAATGATGGTGACCCTGCCGAAATCAATGCGATGGAGCGTCGTTCCGTAACGGATATGCTGAGTGGTAGCTTTGGAGCGGGTGATTATCGTAGTTATCAGGAAGTCGCAGTTCGCGATG
Source organism: Oleiphilaceae bacterium (assembly GCA_041590075.1). Classification (GTDB taxonomy): domain Bacteria; phylum Pseudomonadota; class Gammaproteobacteria; order Pseudomonadales; family Oleiphilaceae; genus PZPK01. Next base: position 21,108 of record JBFHUL010000060.1, on the reverse strand, counting down.
CTGAGGTAGAGCGCCTGTAGGTGGGTCTGACTCCCTTAGAAAGTGTGTACCTTTGCAAAAGCCGCTGATCCAGCGGCTTTTTGCGGACTGGTTATCTTTCCCTAAAAACGAATTAATGTATCTTTGCGTAACACAAAAATGGCGCCAGCTCCGGGCCGGAATATGACATAACGCAAACTTTAAACTCAGCCAGGGAAAGTCCCCGATTGCCATGGTTCTAGTGACGACCGCTTCAATACTTCTGTTAAATCTGGTGCATCAGTTCAAGGATATTGAGCCTCAGCCAAAGGGGGTCGTCCATTACGATCTGGCGCTCAATAGTGGTGACTTTTTTGTCAGTGAAGATGTCATTGTGGAGCCTTTCTCTGAGGTCCAGTACCGTAATATTGTTCGTCAGGCGTACGATTACAGCTGTGGCTCTGCAGCCTTAACGACGGTTCTCCAGCATTATCTGGGTCGAAATTTCCAGGAACGCCAGGTGATGGAAGGTTTGCTGCACTACGGTGAGAACGAGCGCATCGTGGCGCGCCGTGGGTTTTCCATGCTGGATATGAAGCGCCTGGTGACTGCGTTGGGGTTTCCGGCTGGCGGCTTTAAAGCTGAAATTCAGGATTTGATTGAGCTGGATCACCCCGCGATTGTTCCGATCAACTACGCAGGCTTCAAACACTTTGTCGTAGTGAAAACGGTAAAGGATGGCCGGGTGTTTATTGCGGATCCCTCCAAGGGAAATCTCACTTTTACTTTGGCACGGTTTCAGGAAAAGTGGGACCAGAACGTACTGTTCGTTGTGTTTCCGGGCAACACGAAGCCCATCGACGGCTTGGAGTTGAGAGAAGAGGATCTTCGCTTCATAGACGATCAAACTCTGTCGCTTCAGGCGTTTCGGGAATTTCCGGATTACTACGATAACTTCCAGTATCGTATTCAGAACGAATTGGAGCGGCAGAAAAATAACTCCGATGAAGAAATTAGAAACAACGGTCCCATCGTAAATAGTACGACCAAACGCCTGCATTATCGCAGGAACTAAGAACGACAATGACATCACGCGATTAGTATGACAAAGGATATAAAAATGAGCTCTTGGGCGTTGAGGTTAGCGGTGTTGGGCATGACGCTGCTTAATTTTTCGGGAGTAATGGCGGAAGAACAATCGAGTGTAGATAAAGCACGGGAAGCCTTGGCAAAGCAGGATGATGACGAGGATACTGCACGCCAGCTGGAAGAGGTGTTTCAGGCGGCTGAAAAGAATTATTCATTGCTCAAGGCGGGCGGAAAATCGTTGTCTTATTCGCTCGACTATTCTTACACCTCAGATTCCCGGATTGATCTTGAAGTCCGCAATAACACGGTTCGCAATCTCGATGTTGTTCCTTCTGCGACGCACTCCTTTACCAATAGCTTCAGTTTCGATTACGGCATTCTCAACAACCTCACACTCAATACGCGGATTCCTCTTTCCACGCGTTACGACACGCAGCGGGAGCTGTCTGTTACAGACTGGGGCGACGTCAGTCTTGGCGTGAGATGGCAACCTTTCCCATACGTACCAGGTCGTGCTTCGGTCACCGTTAACTCTACGCTTAAAACGAAGACCGGTGTGAGTCCCTACGAAATTAATAACCAAACGCGTCTTTCTACCGGCAGTGGTACCTATTCCGTATCCGCGGGATTGAGTATCTCTAAAGTTCTGGATCCCGTGGTGCTGTTTAGCTCGCTGAGTTCCAGTTATACCTTTGAGCAGAGCGGGTTAAATCAGGTGCGAGGTGGTCGCATATTAAAAACCGTGCAGCAAGGGCAGAGTTTCTCTTTCTCTGGCGGTTTTTCTTATTCGTTGTCGTACGATACGTCGTTGAGTATTTCAGCTCAGATTGGCTATACCACCGAAACCTCGCTGTTCTTTAGCGATGGCTCATCAGCGACATCCCAGGATCAGGTGAATGGTTCCATGAACATGTCACTGGGGATTCGAATAGACCCGACGACAATCGTCAATACCAGTTTTGGTTTTGGTCTGACAGAAGATGCGTCAGATCTCTCCTTAGGGGTGAGTTATCCGATTAATATCGGCGCCTTCAACTGGTAAGCGTTGCGACCTAAGGATGTGCTTGTGAGAACGCTACCGGGAAATTCAATGCGGCAGTTAGTTTGGGCGATGGTGTTGCTCATGCTGTGTCCGCCACAACTTTTTGCACAGGTTGCCAATGGTATTTCGATCGACACCAAAGCGATGTCCTTGGGCAATGCTGTGGTGGCAGATCGTGATCCGCACTTGGCTGCCGTGTATCACAATCCGGCGGGACTGGCCAAACTAAAAGAGCGGCATTTCGAGGTCGATCAAATGGTTATTGGTCTCGATGCGGACGCAACCTACATCGCCCCGGAGGATTACACGCTGTTTGGATTGGATGGCACGGGGTTCAATATTTATGATCCCACCGTGCCCCGGGATCCGGTGGTAGGTGGTGACGGCCTTGGCCATAGCCATACCAGTAAACTCGCGCTGTATTTGCCTGGTTGGGGCTTGCAGCAATGGGTATGGCAGGGGCCTGCCCCTTTGCCTTTTCAGATTGGCTTTTCGGTGAACCCTCCCGGTTCCAAGTTTACGTTTGGAACCAAGAACTACATGCACTCTGCCGCAAACCTCTTTAAAGATGCTGAAGACCCCGGTCGGTTTCTGGGTAAAGAGGCGGCTATTCAGCGATACACCTACTTCTCTCCAGCGGTTGGCTACGAGGTTAATGATGAGTGGTCGGTAGGGGCCGGTGTGCAGCTCTCGCATCAGGGCTTTTATATAGCGCAGAACAACCGGGCTCCCAACATGCTGATTGCGGTGACCGAAATTTTGCAGGATGCGTTTGCCTGTGAATTTGATAAGCCCATAGGTAAACGGCGTGATCCGCTGCTACCATTTCTTTCGCTTTGTCAGGGCAACATTGGTCCTTGGGACGATGTTGGACGCATCGATATGGATATGCAGGAGACTCTGTCGCCCACCTATAATCTTGGGGTGTTGTGGGAGCCCACGGATTGGTTCTCTTGGGGTGCGTCCTACATGAGCGAAGCCGATATGAAGCTCAAAGGTACCTTCTTGATGGATTACACCGATGAGTGGACTGCCTTCTGGCAGGGCTTTAACAGCTCCATTATCGGTGCCATAACCGCTGCCATCCTGGGTCTACCGCGTGGTGTGGATAAAGAGCAGGGGCATGTGACGATGGATCTTACCGTGCCTCAGCAGTTCAAGACCGGTGTGAACGTGCGCCTCTCTCCGGATTTCTCATTGAGTATGGATGCGACCTGGACCGACTGGAGTGAGTGGGACGAATGGCAGTTCAATTTCGACCGCAAACTCGAGCTACTGTCGACGGCACGTCTGTTGTCTACGCTAGTCACCGACACCAGCCTGAAATTACCAATCGGCTTGCAGGATACCTGGCATTACGGTTTCGGGCTTACGCACCACGTCACTTCGCGTCTGGATGTGCGTTTTGGGCTTGAGCTCCGCAAGTCACCGGCTAGCCGGGATGTGTTTGGTCCGATACCCATCGGTGATATGAAAAACTGGGGCTTGGGGTTTGGTTACAAGTGGGACCGACAGTCTCAGGTAAGCGCCAGCCTTTTCTACATGCAATCGGTGGACTATATTCCTAACAACACCAGTTGTAACCTCAACTGTACGAATCTCACAAACGTTGTTTATAACCCTTATGCAGGGTTGGATGTGAAATTTTCAACGCGCGTATTCGGTCTCGGTGTCAGTTTTCGACGTACTTTCTAAAGTAGCTGCATATGATTGGAGAACATTCGAAGCGCCTGCTGCTGGCAGCATTGATGGCTGCTTCCGGTGCAGCTATGGCGGAGCGTTACGAGGTTGTTGAGGACCGTTTTGGTTCTTTACGTGCCAAGCCTGTTGAAGTTGCCCCCTCTGAAGGGGGGCCAAAGGTGGTTACCGCTCCAGCACCAGCTTTGATAGAGCAGGATACAGCACCACATTCACAACCCAAAGTATCGCAAAATGATGCCGCTTCGGCAGAGCTCACAGTTCCAGGTCAGGGTTCACAGCCGGCACCCGCTGCTGAGTTGACGGTGGTTTCAGGGGTTCAGGTTGAGCAAGGTCGCGAGCTGAGCGTCTTTGAGCGGGTGTATTTAGAATCTGAGGTGGATCAGCCGGAAGTGGCTGAACAGCTCAGGAAGCGCTGGCAAGGCGGAGATGCTGTCGATGCAACGTATGTGGACGAGTCACAGTTTGTGGACGGGGATGCCATGCTGGAGCGGCGAGGTGTTTCAGACGGTAAGCCTCCTTTCAGAGTGACCTACGACAGCGATGGTCGGGCGCGCGTCACGTTCATCGATTCAGAGAAAATCAGCGAGGCACTCGATGCAAAAACGAAGCAGCGAGTCTTTACGCAAGCGACCGAATACCAAGCGGCTGTTGATGAGGAGCGGGCCGGATTTCTGGCGGGCGCAGATTCCAGAGCCCTGAGTATTCTGGGCATCGAGGCTAAATCCTATTTCCAGCGTTATGCAGAATCCTGTTGTAAGGCTTTACCTCACGCCCGGATACCTGTTCTTGAGCCGGGCAGAGCGCATTTTTTTAAAATCACTAAAGACGATCGACCCTTTCGTTTTGAGGATGGGGACAGTCGTTATCTTTTACTGAAGTTGCCCTCCTCCAGGCAGAACTATCCGCTGCGCTTGCGCTCGTTTATCCGCAAATTTGATAAGCAGCAAATCGAGCATGGCGTGTTTTTGCCTCAGCTGGTGCTGCTCAATGAAGAAAAAGAATTAGTGCGTGTCGTTGCTGCACCGTTGCTTGGTTTCGAGGCGGAAAACTGGTTGAAATATGGCTATCTGGAAGGCGTGTTTGAAGTACAGCAACATGCTGATGCACGTTTAGATGAGCGCTTTCTGGTAATCAACACAACATTTGAGGATCTGTCTCGCGTGACTCAGGTGGAAGTTGACGGTGAGATTCTGGATATTGATCACATGCCTACAGGTTCGTTTGAAATCGAAGTGTTGGTTGACGACCGGTAACGAAACAAGTTTCTTCTATGTGCGCGCATTCAGTTCGCACGCCCTTTCCATATTCTCTTTTTAATGAAGCCTGCTTTTGACTCGAGAGGGGTTCGCGAGAAGGGGGGCTCTTCGAAAGATTCAGAATCGCTTACGGGTTTATATATTGTTGCTCAGGAAGAGCGAGAAAAGCTTGGTACCAGTGGGCGGACTCGAACCGCCACGCCCGTGAAGGCATCGGATTTTGAATCCGACGTGTCTACCAATTTCACCACACTGGCACAGCAGGACGGGATTATACGGGTTTCGATTTGGTGGTCAATAAGTCACGGAATAGAAAACAAAAAAAATCCCCGGGCGCATAGGCGGCCGGGGATTCTGATAAGCGCTTGGCTTAGAGGTCAAGCACTGCGTTGCTGTTGTCGATGGTTACCGCCGTTCCGCCGGTGAGAACGATTGAGACTGCCTGCGACACCATCTCGTCAAAGGCTGCCTGTTCCAGCAGTGCACCAGTGGATGGGTAGGCAGGTGTGCCGTGTGTGCTGGATGCATCAGTAAACTCAACGTAATTTTGAGTGAGTGCAACCGATCCTGTGGTGGTGATCTCTGCCGAACCGGACTCTGCAAACAGCGGATCGGTACCGGAAAGGAAGGAGATAGAGCCGTCTCCAACTACTTCGCTGGCGTCATCAATCGAGTTTGGAATCGTTTGATCATTGAGTACTTTCACAAACAGGGCGGAAGTATTCAGGTCTGTGCTGGCAAATCTGTCAACGAAGTTAATTGCATCACCGCTATCAACTGTTGCCTGAAAGATGTTCAGGAATGCCTGATAGCTCGAAGTGTCCTGTGTAAGACCGAGAGCAGCGAGCCCGCCTACAACAGCACTTGAGCGCGTGACGGAATTTTCTATCAGGCGCACTACGCCGCCACCGGGGGTGTGCATGACCGTGGCAGTAATGTCATCATCGGTCGCGGTCGACCCGTTGGCTGCAACAACGAAGGGGATGCCATTGATTGTGCCAAGGGAGTGCCCAATGAAATAGGTGTTGGTGTCATCGAGGTCGGGCGTGTCATCATCGTTCAGATCCACGAGGTCAAGCGAGCGACGAACGGTAAGAAGGTCTGTCACTTGTTGGCGAAGGTTGTCGCGACCCGTCAAAAAGCTAGTCAGGTTGATGAACATGGATCCGGAGGCATTGGTGCTGCCAGAGCCTGTGTAATCCATATCGGTCACTAAGCCCGGTTGTTGTAGCGTGAAGCCGAAATGACGCTCGGTATCCGCGCCCGTACCTAAGCCGGGAATGGTTGAGGCGCCATTGGCAACGGTGCGCTCCAGCACTTGTGCGCTAAAGACAGCGACCGAAGCATCCTGACCCAGTGCGGCGTCGACAACCGGATCGGCATCACATGCTCCGCCAAGAATGCTGGCAGTGGTTGCTGCCAAGCCATTGGTGGCGAGATCTACACAGTTGGTTGCTCCAGGGGCGCCAGAATTGGTGGCGGCATCCACTCCTGCAACAACGCCAGCTGAAAATAATCCAGCGACGACTGCATCGATAGACGCTTGCTCGTCTGTGTCGAAGCCATCAATCACGCCATCCGGAGTTGATAGTACGCCACCAACAGTCATCAGTTGTTCTGCGAGTGCAGCTTGTTCGGCGGCTGAAATGCCGTCGATACCATGCAGCGGCTGGTCGATGGCGATTACGGCAACGTCGGCTCCGGTCGTGGCTTTAGCGTCCGCGACCAAAGAGCCTCCAAAGGCTAGTGCGGTGCTGCGATCCGTACCGATGCCGTGTTGATACATGACGGGTATCAGGTCAGGATTAGTTAAGTCCGCAGAATGTACCGCCAAGACTGGAATCTCAACGTCAGCTTGTTTCTTGGGGAAGGGGAAGACGTAGTTAACTACTTGAGATACGCTGGTGTTGGCTTGCGGGATGGTCAGGCCCAGGGCTGAGAATGCGCTATTGATTGCGCCAGCCAGCACATCGTCGGCTACCCAGCTGTTTGTTACCAAGGGTTGGCCATTGGTGCCAGAAGGCGTCGCCAAGTAATAAGGTACTGTCATGGTGCCTTGTGTCACAGAGACTGCACCGGGAGTGATGCCCAAGGCTGCGGTCAATGATGAGACGGCATTGATATCAAGTGTTGATGTCGCGTCGAAGCTGATGCTTGTATCCGCAGCAGGAGTAGGCAATAGGTCAGCAAACCCTCCAGATGTGCTCGGAACCGAAGTCAGCACGGTTGAAATACAACCAATGGCTGTTGTCGAAGTTGTGCCTGCGCAAGGGGCGCCAGTACCAAACAGTGTGGGTAGTGCTGCCTGAATATCAGCGCTGGGAAAAGTCGCAAGTGCACCGCTCACAGCGAGGCTGACATCCGCGTAATCAACGTCCAGATCAGAATCCAGATCAAGTTGTCCGTTCACTACTTCAGTGGCTGCGCTAACACCCAAAAAGCGAGTTAGTTGATCGTTGAACCATTGAGCGGGGTCGGCAATGTATTCCAGTACTTTTTCATCATCAGAAGTAGTGAAGCTGTAGGAGAGCACAATGTCTTCTGCGCTCGCGGTCGGGTTACCAATGGCCTGCATGTACTGCACGCCCACGGGCTCCCAAAGATTGTTGATGAGTGCTCTCACCGATGCGAGCGCCCCCGATGCCAGGCCTTCGTTTTCATCGGTCAGGGTGGCATAGCCTGCGCTACCGGGGTGTGCAACGAGGGGGTCACCGCTTTGATCAAGCACGCCGTCGGTAATAACAACCAGATAGCGCGTCAGTGGGTCGAGTCGTTCAACCGGGTTGATGCGAATGTAGCTCGTGCCATCAAGTACTTTTTCTTCTACGCTGACGACTGGCCAGTCGGCAGGGTTGCTGGGAATAGTGGGTGGTTCCTGAATCGACAATCCGCGTACAGGGTCGCCACTGGCGTAGTCGAGCTTGATCAGGTGGACATTGCCCGCCAGTGTGCTCGCGTCAATTCGGCCACTGATCTTGATGTCGATCGGTGCGATGGGTGAGGCTCCACTGAGGCTCTGCAATGCAGTAATCGCCGGATTCGTGGGGTCTGGAGTGACAGCAAAGGTGCCGTCGCCTGCTGTTCTATCAAAGATTAAATCATTAGGAATTGGCAGCTCTGCACTACCGGGGTCGAAGATAGGATAGGTGCCAACATCTGGGCGAGGTTGCCCGGTAATAGCGTCAATTTCTGTTGGGAGTTCCGGGTCGGGAACAGTCTGTGCACCGTCGTTCTTGTTTTCTATCTTGTTGTTTTCAAGGCAGCCCGTCAGGGTGAGCACCGAGGCAACAGCAATACTAAGAATACTCTTTTTGTACATAGTTAGGACCTTTCCTAATTGTTTTCATAGCTAGCGAGGGAGGGGCGGCGGCTTGAAAGTTGTTTTGGTGTCCATTCAATCTTCGACCTAAACCTCCAGGCTTGCCCGCTGAGCTTGCACGTTAGGCAGCGCAGCGAGCAAAATTTAAAACCTTGTTTAAACGTAGACATCAAAATCCGCTTTGTCGAGTTTTTTTGCAGCAAGTCAAGGGCTTAAAAAGTGTTGCGCATACGGGGGCTTGGGGCAATATTGTGATGCGCTACACAGTGCTGCAAAGAAGGGGTACAATCGCGAGCCTTCAAGCGTTCGTTTGGTGCCTTTTTCAGGGGCAAGCCAGACGCGCAGCTGTATAAATGTTGAGAGAGAAAAAATGACGACGATACGCCAAGACGACTTTATTGAAAGCGTGGCCGATGCCTTGCAGTTTATTTCCTACTATCACCCCAAAGATTTTATCGATGCGGTGCATGAGGCGTATCAGAAGGAAGAGTCTCAGGCGGCCAAGGACGCCATGGCGCAAATCCTGATCAATAGTCGCATGTGTGCGCAGGGCAAGCGCCCCATCTGTCAGGATACGGGGATCGTGACCGTTTTCCTTAAAGTAGGTATGAATGTGCAGTGGGATGCCAGTATGAGCGTCTCGGATATGGTAAACGAAGGCGTGCGCAGGGCGTATACCCATCCCGATAATGTTTTGCGTGCTTCCATTTTGGCCGACCCCGCCGGTGCACGCAAAAACACCAAGGACAACACGCCTGCCGTCATCCATTATGAAGTTGTCGAAGGTGATGAAGTAGAAGTGCATGTTGCGGCAAAAGGTGGGGGTTCTGAGAATAAGTCCAAAATGGCCATGCTGAATCCCAGCGACAGCATTGTTGATTGGGTTGTGAAAACTGTGCCGACAATGGGGGCGGGCTGGTGCCCACCTGGTATGTTAGGGATAGGTATAGGCGGCACCGCTGAAAAAGCGGCGGTGATGGCGAAAGAGTCCTTGATGGACCCCATCGATATTCATGAGTTGCGCGCACGCGGTCCTCAAAACAAAGCCGAAGAGTTGCGCCTCGAAATCATGGACAAGGTGAACGAGCTTGGTATTGGTGCCCAGGGTTTGGGCGGTTTGACCACAGTGCTGGATGTGAAAATCAAGGACTACCCTACACATGCGGCTTCTCTACCGGTGGCGATGATTCCCAACTGTGCGGCAACACGCCATGCCCACTTTGTGCTCAAGGGTGATGGTCCAGCCTTGCAGACGCCGCCGAGTCTGTCGGATTGGCCGGAGATTACCTGGGAGACCGGCGATCAGGTGAAACGCATCAATCTCGATACGGTGACGAAAGAAGATGTGGCAGATCTGCAACCCGGCGATACGGTTTTGCTGTCGGGTAAAATGCTCACCGGGCGTGACGCTGCGCATAAGAAGATGGTTGAGATGCTGGCCAATGGCGAAGAGTTGCCTGTCGACCTGAAAGGGCGCTTCATTTATTACGTGGGGCCGGTAGATCCCGTGCGTGACGAAGTGGTGGGTCCGGCAGGGCCTACTACATCTACGCGTATGGATAAATTTACCCATACCATGCTGGATAAGACCGGTTTGCTGGGGATGATCGGCAAAGCGGAGCGTGGTCAGATTGCGATTGATGCGATCAAGGAATACGGAGCGGTGTATCTGATGGCGGTGGGCGGTGCTGCATACCTGGTATCCAAGGCGGTTAAAAAGTCAGAAGTGGTGGCTTTTCCTGAGTTGGGTATGGAGGCCATCTATGAATTTGAAGTAGAGGATATGCCGGTATCTGTCGCGGTGGATTGTCGCGGTAGTTCGGTGCATCAAACGGCACCCAAGATCTGGCACGATAAGATTATCGCAGCGAAGGCGGCGAGCTAGCAGCGCTGTAATCAGGGGTGTCGCCATCATCAACAAGCGGAGGTGAGCATGTTAAGTCAGGAAACCTGCGAAGCGTGTCGCGCAGATGCGCCTCGTGTCACTGAAGATGAGCAGAAGCGTCTCATGGAGTCTCTGCATGAAGACTGGCAGGTGCGCGATGAGGATGGTGTTGATGTGCTCTCGCGCGAGTTTAAAACCAAAGATTTTGTCGCGGCGCTGAAGCTGGCGAATGATGTGGGTGAGATTGCCGAAGCTGCCGATCACCATCCGCGCATTGTGGTTGAGTGGGGTAAGGTGGGCGTCACATGGTGGACGCATAAAATTAACGGCCTGCACCGCAATGATTTTATTCTGGCCGCCAGAACGGATGCGCTGGCAAACTGAGTGATGGTGTCTTAACGCCCCGAGGGGCACAAAACTAGCAGTAGGTAAAAATAAGATGGAGCGCACTTATCGCCTCGTGGTGTCTTGCCCTGACCGAACCGGAATCGTGGCCAAGGTGAGTAATTTTCTGGCGACTTATAACGGCTGGATCACTGAAGCCAGCTATCATGCGGATCAGCAGAATGGCTGGTTTTTTATGCGCAACGAGATTAAGGCCAGTTCGCTTCCTTTTGAGCTGGACGCGTTTCGGACCGTGTTCGAGCCTATTGCCAGGGAGTATGCCATGCAGTGGTCCATTCGGGATTCGCACTGCAAACCTCGCGTCGTATTAATGGCCTCCAAGGAATCGCATTGTTTGGCGGACTTGCTCCACCGGTGGCACAGCGGTGAGCTGAATGCCGAAATCGTTGCGGTGATCGCCAATCATGATGATCTGCGCCGCATGGTGGAGTGGCACGAGATTCCCTATCACCATGTTCCGGTCGTCGCCGGTGACAAACAGGCTGCCTTTGATGAGGTCGAAACCCTGATCGATGGCTATCAGACCGATGTGGTTGTTTTGGCGCGCTACATGCAAATTTTGCCGGCGAGTTTATGTGAGCGTTACGCGGGGCGTGTGATTAATATCCATCACAGCTTTTTGCCCTCGTTTGCGGGTGCAAAGCCCTATCATCAAGCCTACAACCGGGGTGTGAAGTTGATTGGGGCGACCTGTCACTATGTGACGCAGGATCTCGATGAAGGGCCCATTATCGATCAGGATGTGATTCGCATCAGTCACAGCGATGCCATTGAAGATATGGTGCGACTGGGTAAGGATGCCGAGAAAACCGTACTTGCCCGCGGGTTACGGTTGCACTTGGAGGATCGCGTGATTATTCACGAGAACAAGACGGTGGTCTTCGCTTGAGTCTCTTCGGCGCGCTTATTGGCTAATCTGGTTCGCGCCTTCCTCGCGCGCTGTATACAAAATGTTATCTGCCTCTTTGATCATATCCACCAGGCCAAGTTTTTCGTCAGAAACTACGCCGCCGGATATTGTGAAGTTAAAGCTGAAGCCATCGAGCAGAACAATGTGGTCTTCCACAATCTCCCTGAAGTTTTCTGTGAGCGTGGCGGCCTGTTCCTGGTTGAGGCCAACCAGCAAGATGGCAATGTCGCTGTCGCTGATGCGCGCGTACTGAAAGCGCGAGAAGGCTTTGGGGAGGAGTGTGGCAAGCGCTTTAAGCGTTTGTTCCGATGCGTCGAGACCATATTGGTTCTGGATGCCTAGCAAGTTGTCGATGGATATCAGGGCCAGGCTGGTTTGTGAGCCATTCTTGCGCGCTGTCTCAAGTATCTCTACGCCCCTTTCAAAAAAGTGTCGTTTGTTCGGCAGGCCGGTTACGTAGTCGTGATAAGCCATGTGCTTCATGGTCTGCAGCATTTCCATGTTTTCGATATCATGCAGAATGCGGCAGTGAAATTCTTCATGGCTGAAGGGCTTGCTCAAAAAGTCATTGGCGCCATTTTTGATGAACTTGGCCGACAGCTTGCTGTCGCCCTCGCCGGATAGGCCTACGATGACCAGATCGTTTTTATCGACTTCCTGGCGAATGCTTTTCACCAGATCGAAGCCGTTCATGCGAGGCATGTTGTAGTCGGTGATAAGTAGTTTGATGTCCGGGTCGCTGCGCACCATCTCAAGAGCTGTATCGCCATCATCCGCAGTGACCACCTGAAACAGGTGGCTCGACAGAAGTCCGGAAATGAAATTGCGGGATACTTTCGAGTCGTCGGCCACAAGAATCTTGATGTGTTGATTCTTATGCAGGCGTCGAATAAGTCGCAGTACATACTCGTAGGAAAAGCGGCTTTCCTTTACCACATAATCGACAATCGGCTTCTCTAGCATGCTTTCGCGCGTGTCTTCGTCATAGTTGCCGGTTAGCACGATGGTAGGGATGTTTTCCTTGATGGTGTAATCCACTACCTCACCTTGAGGGGCGTCCGGCAGGTTCAGGTCGACCACTGCCACGAGGTAATGGTCCTTGCCGTGTTGTTCGAGCAGCGCTTTTGCTTCAGCAAACGAGGTGGCAACGTCATAGTGTAAATCGGACTGCCCCTTGCAAATGTGCTTGATGATTTTGACGACAATGGGGCTGTCTTCGACCAGCAGAAATTTCTTCATGGCGCGTTCAGAACTCACTCTTTTTGAAAGGCTGTGTATACAGCTTAGATGCTTGGCAAAAAGCCTCCAGTTTTTGCGCGAATTAAGCGTTAGCGGCTGTCACTTTTGGGGTGGAACTGTGCTAGAATCGGCTGCTTTGTTTTATTCGCTTTCGGTTGTTTGCCGAGCGCTGCAAAAAGTGTTCGGCAAGGGCTGTGAAGCAAGAGGCGAACTGCGAGTATCAGCGGCCCCGCATGGTCGGGCGGGCCGAATAATCAGTCAGAATAAACAGCTAGAATAAATAGGAACGCTATCCACATGGGTGAGCACGCGAAAGAAATCCTTCCCGTTAATATCGAAGACGAACTTAAACAGTCCTACCTTGATTACGCCATGAGCGTGATCGTTGGCCGGGCCTTGCCCGATGCCCGCGATGGCCTCAAACCGGTACACCGTCGGGTGCTGTTTGCGATGAGCGAACTGGGCAATGACTGGAACAAGGCGTACAAGAAATCTGCCCGCGTGGTTGGGGATGTGATCGGTAAGTATCACCCGCACGGTGATTCTGCGGTTTACGACACGATCGTACGTATGGCGCAACCGTTCTCTCTGCGTTATACCCTCGTGGATGGCCAGGGCAACTTCGGCTCTATTGATGGCGATAACCCGGCTGCGATGCGATATACCGAAATTCGTATGCAGAAACTGGCGCATTCGCTGTTAGCCGATCTTGAAAAAGAAACCGTCGATTTCGTGCCTAACTACGACGGCACCGAACAGATTCCAGAAGTGTTGCCGACGCGGGTGCCAAACCTGCTGGTGAACGGCTCCTCGGGTATCGCTGTGGGGATGGCAACCAACATTCCACCGCACAATCTCACCGAAGTTGTGAGTGGTTGTTTGGCTTTGATGGAAGATCCGGATACCGACGTTGATCAGTTGATGGAAATTATTCCTGGCCCTGATTTTCCGACTGCCGCCATCATTAATGGTCGCGCTGGCATTATCGAGGCTTATCGCACCGGGCGTGGCAAGATATACCTCCGTGCGCGCTACGAAGTGGAATCCGAAAAGAATGGCAAAGAGCGCATTGTCGTTACGGAGATTCCGTATCAGGTAAATAAGGCGCGCCTCATCGAGAAAATTGCCGAGCTGGTAAAAGACAAGAAAATTGAAGGCATTACAGAGCTGCGCGACGAGTCGAACAAAGAAGGTATGCGTATCGTGATTGAGCTGCGTCGCGGTGAAGTGCCCGATGTAGTGATGAATAATCTGTTTGCTCAAACCCAGCTCGAAAATGTGTTTGGTATCAATATGGTCGCGCTTGTTGATGGCGAGCCCAAGACTATCAATCTCAAGCAGGCGCTTGAGATTTTTATCAAGCACCGCCGCGAAGTCGTTACACGTCGTACCGTATTCGAACTTCGCAAAGCACGCGAGCGGGGCCATATTTTAGAAGGTCTGACGGTTGCGCTGGCCAACATTGATCCGGTAATCGAGCTGATCAAGAAGTCGCCCACCTCGGCCGAGGCCAAGGAGGCGCTGTTGGCGCAGGCTTGGGAGCCGGGTGCGGTGACCGGTATGCTAGAGAAAGCGGGTGAAAACGCCTGTCGTCCGGACGATCTTGAGCCCCAGTACGGCTTGCATGATGGTAAATACTACCTGTCGCCAGTGCAGGCGCAGGAAATTCTCAATATGCGCTTGCATCGTCTGACAGGTTTGGAAACCGAAAAACTCATCAGTGAGTATCGCGACATTCTGGAGCGCATTGCTGAATTATTGGCAATTTTGAGCGATCCGGTACGCTTGATGGAAGTTATTCGCGAAGAGCTGGAAGCCATTCGCGATGAGTACGGCGATGAGCGCCGCTCCGAAATTATGTCATCGCGTCGAGATCTCACCGTTGCCGACCTGATCACCGAAGAAGACCTGGTGGTAACCATTTCTCACGCGGGCTATGCCAAAACGCAGCGTCTCGAAGACTATCAGGCGCAACGTCGTGGTGGTCGCGGTAAGTCGGCGACTTCCATGAAAGATGAGGATTTCATCGAGAAGCTGCTGGTGGCCAATTCGCACGACACGATCCTGTGTTTCAGTAATAAGGGGAAGGTGTACTGGCTGCGCGTGTTTGAAATACCGCAGGCAAGCCGTGGGTCGAAGGGTCGCCCTATGGTGAATATTTTGCCTTTGGCCGAAGGAGAGCGCATCACCACCTTCCTGCCGGTTCGCGAATATGCTGCCGACCATTACGTGTTTATGGCGACCGCCCACGGTACGGTGAAGAAAACGCCGCTTGAGAACTTCGCCCGCCCACGCTCCAGTGGGCTGATAGCTCTGGCACTGGATGAAGACGATACCCTCATTGGCACGGCCATTACAGACGGCGAGCGCGACATCATGCTGATGAGCAGTTCGGGTAAGATGATTCGTTTCAAAGAAAATGATGTGCGCGCGATGGGGCGAACAGCCCGCGGGGTGCGGGGTATCAAGCTGGCTCCTGAGCACCAGGTGGTGTCTTTGATCATTCCTCAAGAAGATGGCGTGCTGCTGGTGGCCAGTGAAAATGGCTACGGCAAGCGCACGCGTCTGGATGAGTTTTCGGTGATCGGTCGTGGCGGGCAGGGCGTGATTGCGATGCAGTGTTCGGAGCGTAATGGCGATCTGGTTGGTGCGGTTCAGGTGTTTGAAAACGACGAGTTGATGCTGATTTCCGACAAGGGAACGCTGGTGCGCACGCGCTGTGAAGAGGTGTCGGTATTGGGGCGTAATACGCAGGGTGTGCGATTGATCAAGCTTTCACAGGAAGGTGAGCGTCTGGTTGGTGTTGAACGCATTGAAGAAAGCGCCGTTGAAGACGATGAATTGAATGTGGTAGAGGGTGGGGATGAGCCGCCGACTGATGTCGATACGGCAAGTGCGTCTGACGATGAAAGTCCGAGCCCACAGTAGCCCATTGATTGGTATTCGTAGCGATGAGTGATGAAAGCAAGCTGGCGGAATTGAGAGATCAGATAGATCGCATCGATCGGCAAATTCAGGATCTGATTAATGCGCGTGCCAGCTGCGCGCAACAGGTCGCCACGGTGAAGCAGCAGGCGGCGCAGGGGCAGGAGGTGCAATACTATCGCCCTGAACGTGAAGCGCAGGTCTTGCGTGCTGTCATGGAACGCAATGCAGGCCCATTACCCAGCGAGGATATGGGCAAGCTGTTTCGTGAGATTATGTCCTGTTGTTTGGCGCTCGAAAAACCCATGAATGTTGCCTTCCTTGGTCCGGAGGGTACATTCACGCATGCGGCAGCCTTGAAACATTTCGGGCACTTTGTGAAGGCGCAGCCTCTGTCGGCCATCGATGAAGTATTTCGTGAAGTAGAGTCAGGTCAGGCGAGCTATGGAGTGGTGCCCGTGGAAAACTCCACAGAGGGCATGGTCAACCACACTCTGGACAGCTTCGTCGATTCGCCCTTGTATATTTCGGGTGAGGTGAAATTACGCATACATCACCATTTGCTGTCGGGTGCGCAGCGGGATGTGGGTGAGATTAAGCGCGTGTACGCCCATCAGCAGTCGTTGGCTCAATGTCGAAAGTGGCTGGATTCGCATTGTCCGCAAATTGAACGGGTAGCGGTAGGCAGCAATGCCGAGGCGGCGCGCCTTGCAACGCAAGAAGAAGGCGTAGCGGCGATTGCGGGAGAAATGGCTGCTGAGCGCTATGGCTTGCATAAGCTGGCCGAAAATATTGAAGACCGGCCAGACAATACCACGCGCTTTCTGGTTGTGGGGGCGGAAGTCGTGCCACCGAGTGGTCAGGATAAAACATCTCTTCTGGTCTCGGTAAAGAACAAACCTGGCGCGCTCTATCATGTATTGGAGCCTTTTCATCGTCATGATGTGAGCCTGACGCGGCTTGAAACGCGTCCTTCGAATACGGGTACCTGGGCGTATGTCTTCTATATCGATTTCGAGGGGCACATCGAAGACGCGCGCGTGAAAGCCGTGATTTCTGAGATTTCACCTGATGCCGTCGAGATCAAGCATCTTGGTTCCTATCCGGTCGGTGTTCTGTAGTCTGCAATCAGCCATTTGCCAGATCTCGCTGGAGCAGGTCGTTCTAACAATTTGGGGATGTCTATCACATGAGCTGTGATTTCTTAGAGCTGGCCATGCCAGGTGTGGCTGCTCTCCAACCGTATCAGCCTGGAAAGCCCAGCGACGAACTTGAGCGAGAACTCGGTATTCGCGATATCGTCAAACTCGCCAGTAATGAGAATCCTCTGGGGCCCAGCCAGAAAGCTTTATCAGCGATGGAAGCGGCTGCGTCTCAACTGTGCCGTTACCCCGATGGAAACGGTTTTGCGCTGAAGGCCGCCTTGTCCAGCAAGCTCTCTGTGACACCTGCCATGGTAACGCTTGGAAATGGTTCCAATGATGTGTTGGATATCATCACGCGAGCGTTTGCCGGCCCGGGCTACGAGGTGGTGTATTCCCAATATGCGTTTGCTGTCTATGCCTTGTCGACGATGGCGGTGAACGCACGCGCCAAAGTGGTGCCCGCCAAATCCTGGGGGCATGACCTGAATGCTATGCGGGCGGCGATTAGTGACAAAACACGACTGGTGTTTATTGCCAATCCCAATAACCCAACCGGCACAATGTTGACGCTGGCGGAGGTGCGCAGCTTTCTCGAGCAAGTGCCTGAAGAGGTGATTGTGGTGTTGGATGAGGCCTATATCGAATATCAGCACAATGCCGAAGCGGTGGATGGCATGGCTTTGCTGTCGGACTTTCGCAACCTGATAATTACCCGTACGTTTTCCAAGGCCTGGGGCTTGGCGGCACTGCGTGTGGGCTATGCGATCGCTCACCCTGAGATCACCGATATACTGAATCGTGTGCGGCAACCCTTCAACGTGAATGCGATGGCGCTCGCCGCTGCCACTGCCGTATTGGAGGATGAGGACTATCTGCATCGTAGTGTGGAAATGAATGCCGCGGGTATGCTTCAGCTTGAGCAAGGCTTCGATCGACTGGGCTTATCCTATATTCCCTCGCGAGGGAACTTTGTGTGTGTCGACACGCAGCAGGATGGCGCTGCGTTGTATCAGCGGCTTCTGCGCGAAGGTGTGATTGTCCGGCCGGTTGCAAATTACGGTATGCCGAATCATTTGCGTGTTTCAATCGGTCTGGCAGAGGAAAATGCGCGTTTTCTCGAGGCGATGGCCAAAGTTTTATGATTCCGGTAGCAATAGAGAAACTGGCAATTATCGGCCTTGGGTTGATCGGAGGGTCGCTGAGCAAGGCGTTGCGTCATGCGGGGGTGGTGGGTCATACCGTAGGGTATACACCGCGTGCCAATGAAGCACGATTGGGCGTGGAGCTGGGCGTTGTGCATGAGGCGGCGGCTAGTATCGCCGATGCAGTAGCCGAGGCGGATGTGGTGGTGATCGCTGTGCCGGTCAAGGCCTTCAAGGATGTGCTGGCTGAGGTCAAGCCGCACTTAAAGGCGGGTGCGATTGTCACCGATGTCGGCAGTGTCAAGGGCGCCTTCGTTGCTGCGGTCGAGCAAGTGTTTGGTTGTGTGCCCGACTTTGTGGTGCCTGGGCATCCCATCGCAGGATCGGAAAAAAGCGGTGTGATCGCGGCGGATGAGGCCTTGTTCGCGCAGCATAAGATTATACTCACGCCCTTGCCGCACACCGCCGAAAGTGCGCTAAGTGTGGTGCGGAATATGTGGCGAGCGTGTGGCGCCACGGTGCTGGAAATGGATGTGAAGCACCATGATGAGGTGTTGGCTGCAACCAGTCATTTACCCCATTTGATAGCCTTTTCGCTGGTAGATACGCTCGCCGGAGAGGAGGATAATCAGGATATTTTTCGTTACGCTGCGGGCGGTTTTCGAGACTTTACGCGCATCGCTGCCAGCGATCCGTTGATGTGGCACGATATTTTTCTCGCTAACAGTGATGCCACGCTGAAAGTACTGGATCATTTTACGCAGGATTTGGCGGCTTTGCGGCATGCCATCGAAACACGAGACAGTCAGACCCTTTTAGGCGTGTTTACGCGGGCGCGAGCAGCGCGTGAACACTTTACCAAGATTCTTTCCGGACAGTCCTATACCAATACCATGAATACTAAAAATGTTGTTTTTACCGCGCAGGCTGGCGGTCGTGTGCAGGGTCGCATTCGTGTGGCCGGAGATAAGTCCATGTCCCACCGTTCCATCATGTTGGGCGCGTTGGCAGAGGGTGTGACGGAAGTAGAGGGCTTTCTGGAGGGTGAAGATGCCTTGGCTACTTTGCAGGCCTTCAGGGACATGGGTGTGGTGATTGAAGGTCCGGATAAAGGTCGGGTGCGCATTCATGGTGTAGGTTTGCATGGCCTGCAGGCACCTCCGGGGCCCATTTATCTGGGTAACTCTGGTACCGGAATGCGCTTGTTTTCCGGTTTGCTGGCGGGGCAGTCGTTTGATACTGAACTCACAGGTGATGAGTCTTTATCGAAGCGCCCTATGGAGCGTGTCGCGGCGCCGTTGCGTACTATGGGGGCCGTTATCGAATCCGGAGAGGGGGGGCGTCCGCCACTAAAAATCAAAGGCGGGCAGCGACTGAAAGGTATCAGTTACGATATGCCGATGGCCAGTGCCCAGGTGAAGTCCTGCTTGCTGCTGGCTGGCATGTATGCCGAAGGTGAAACTCGGGTCACTGAGCCGGCGCCCACTCGGGACCACACCGAGCGCATGCTCAATGGCTTTGGTTATGAGGTTAAGCGTGAGGGGGCAACGGCGATTATTCGCGGTGGGGGCGGCATGCGGGCGGGTAAGATTGATGTGCCGGCCGATATTTCTTCCGCGGCCTTTTTTCTCGTGGCCGCCTCAATCACGCCCGGCGCAGACCTGACGTTGGAGCACGTGGGCCTGAACCCAACCCGTGTCGGTGTTATTAATGTCTTGCGATTGATGGGGGCTGACATCGAGATCTCCAACGAGCGCGAAGTGGGTGGTGAGCCTGTGGGGGATCTACGCGTCAAATATGCACCCTTGAAAGGCATCGATATACCTGAAGATCAGGTACCGCTCGCCATTGACGAATTTCCGGTACTGTTTATTGCCGCGGTATGCGCTGAAGGGCGCACAATACTGAGCGGTGCTGAAGAGCTGCGTGTGAAAGAGAGTGATCGCATTCAGGTAATGGCTGATGGTCTTGCGCAGCTGGGAGTGCGTACCGAAGTGAAGCCCGATGGTATTGTGATCAATGGCAGTAAAATGACCGGTGGTACGGTGCATAGTCATGGGGATCACCGTATTGCGATGTCCTTCGCCGTGGCAGCATTGCGTGCCGATGGTGACATTACGATTAATGATTGCGCCAATGTGGCAACGTCTTTTCCCAATTTTGTTGAGTTGGCCACGCAGGTGGGCTTCAACTTGAGTGTTAAAGAGGCGGGGGCATGAGTGAGGTTCCGGTTCTCACCATTGATGGTCCCAGTGGTTCCGGCAAGGGTTCCATTTGTCAGCTGGTAGCTAAAAAGCTGGGCTGGCACTTGCTTGATAGTGGTGCCTTGTATCGTCTGACTGCCCTGGCTGCCAGCCGTAAAGGGATCGACTTGCAGGACGAAGCTGCAGTTGCCGAATGTGCCTCGGGGCTGGATATCGAATTCAAGGCTTCGGACTTTGGTGAGCCAGTGAAGGTGATTCTGGAGGGCGAAGATGTGAGTAAGGAATTGCGTACCGAAACCAGTGGTAACAATGCTTCGATGGTCGCTGCGCTGCCCGAAGTGCGCGCCGCTTTGCTGCAGCGCCAGCGTGATTTTCGTCTGGCGCCGGGCCTGGTGGCCGATGGGCGAGATATGGGTACGGTGGTATTTCCGGATGCGACGGTAAAAATCTTTATGATTGCCTCGGCCGAGGCGCGTGCCGAACGACGCTATAAGCAGTTGATGGCTCAGGGGGAAGATGTTAGAATCGCGACCCTTTTGCGGGAGATAGAAGAGCGGGATGCCCGGGATATGGGTCGCGCAAATGCGCCGATGAGACCGGCGGATGACGCCGTCACACTGGATACTACAAGCCTTTCTATTGAAGAAGTTTTAGCGCAGGTTCTGGCTTTAGTTGATGCCAAACTTGTCAACAAAGAAGCTTAACCCGAGCCGAGCGGCCTGATTACGTTGCCAGTAGCGCAGGTCGCCTTAACGTGAATAACCCGTATTAACTGGTGATACGGATTCCATTAATCACAGGAAATGTAATGAGCGAGAGCTTTGCTGAGTTATTTGAAGAGAGCCTGAAAGAAATAGATATGACCCCCGGGTCAATCGTTCAGGGTGT
>JBFHUL010000059.1:0-22245 GCA_041590075.1 Oleiphilaceae bacterium | reverse complement strand
CGCTTACCGCAGGCCGGTGGTTGGAGGGCGGCAACATAACAGGAAATATCGGGTAGTAAAAGAGGGAAGGCTCCGGTGACAGAGCCTTGGTATTTAATACTCGCCGTAGACGTTGGTCTGGTTACGACCGCCTTCCTTCGAGGCATAGAGTGCCTGGTCGGCTTGTTCCAGCCAGGCTTTATAGTCGGTGATATTGTCGTTGGCCTGACTGATGCCAAGGCTAATCGTAAACTTTATGGTTTGCCCTTCGTGCTCGACCTGCAATGCCTCGATTTGTTTACGAATACGTTCACAAAACACCACGGCGGCTTTGGCATCGGTATTAGGTAGAATCACGCCGTATTCTTCGCCGCCGTAACGGCCGGCAATGTCTGTGTCGCGCAGGTTTTGGCGGAGTACGTCGGAAACCAATTTGATGACTTCGTCACCGGCCTGGTGACCGTAGGTATCGTTGACCTTTTTAAAGTGGTCGATATCGAACATGACTACCGAAGATGTACTGTTGTAACGTGAGAAACGGTTGAACTCGCGGGTCAGGCACTCTTCCCAATAGCCGCGGTTGTTCAGCTGTGTGAGGCGATCTGTGCGGCTCAGTTTTTCCAGCTCCAGGTTGGCGAGCTCCAGGGCCTTTCGGTTGGAGGCAATGTCGGTTACGTCATAAATAATAATGGCAATATGGTTCACTTCGCCGTTTGAGGAGACCAGAGGAGAAATGGTCACATTCTGGTACATGAACTCTTCGGTACCGGTAATGGGGCGGTAGTTTTTGAAGCGAAACAGATAGGGGCGCTGTTCCCATGTCATGAACGAGCGATTCTTGAGCATGAATACCGAATTGGATTTGTGGCGCAGCCAATCTTCAGGCAGCTCGGTGAAAACTTCGAATACGTTTTTGTCTTTTACCTGTAACGGACTCAAACCGCTGTGGCTTTCCATGAAGCTGTTCCACACTTGAACATGATAGTTGCGATCCAGCACCACCAAGCCTACGTCGATGGTCTGTAACATATCCATCAACCAGTGGAATTCTTTTATATCTATCGATTGTTCCATAATACTCAGTTCATCAGGTAGGAAAGACGCTTGTACAGGTGGTCCAGCGAGTCTTCGGTAAAGAGCATGAGCAAATCACAGCTGATGCTGTAGTTCTCAATTTCATAGGTGATTTCGATGGCCAGCGTTTTGGTCCAGCGGCTGGCATTGGCTTTGATCAGATTGCTTACTTTTACATGTTGCCCCAACACCACAGGGTGGCCCTGGCTAAAGTTGATGTCGAGCTGATCGGCGATGCCATTAATGCAGGCGCCGACAAGAATGCTGGCTACTTCCATGATGAGCTCCAGCTCTACCGTGCGATCGATCTCGCCTTTGTAGTTGAGCAGGCGCGCCATATCACTGAAGCTGGAATCATTGAAGATCAACAACGCCTCGCCACTGATTCCCGAACCGATAAAGCCCTGGCACACCGCAGAATAAGTATCCTCTTGCTCGGTGAGTGACAGAGCCATTTCAAGTTCGCTTACTTCCAGTTCATTCACGTTGGGTATGGGCAGTTTTACGAACACATCCAGTAGTCGGGCCAAGAGGTCGGCGGCCCGCCCCATGGCGACGTTGGAAATTTCCTGAATGCAGTCGCGGTATTCTATTTTGCCTGAGTCGCCCTTGAGCACAGGTGCCGTGGCGGGGGCAGTCGGTGCAGAGGCAGTTGCGTCTGTCGCGGCGGGACGATACAAGCCAAATTGTTCGAGCAGGGCGGAGAGGGAATCGGTATTCACCGGTTTCTTGATGAATTCGATGGCGCCCAGGCTTTTGACGCGTTCATGGGCTTCAGGCTGAATATCACCGGATACCACGATGGTCATGGTGGGCAAGTCCATCTTGACGATGTTCTGCAGGGTTTCGTATCCGTCCATCACGGGCATGTTAAGGTCGAGGAACAGAATATCGCCTTTGCCTTCTTTGATGGCCGCGAGAGCTTCCTCTCCGTTGCCGGCGAAAGAGACTTCGATATCCCAGTCGCTGGGCAGGGATCTTGCCATCTGTTTGCGCGCTACGCTGGAGTCGTCACATATCAAGACTGGGGTGGTCATATTGTCAGTATAATCCGGTGCTACGGGTGGGTAGGATTTTTGGGTGATGAGTTTAGTTAAGTCCAATCTTTGTTGTTCATCAAGTTATTTGGTGCACTATCTATGTGCATGGCGACGCTGCCTCGAGTCGGGTAATTAGGTGCAGATTGCGATACAATGAGCGTCCGGTTTTTCCAGGGCCTTCGGGTGCCACTATTGCGGAGTTTTTATGTCCGGTCCACAAGAAGCCAGTGCCAGTGCGCCAATGTTTTATGCTCAGACCCTGCTGGCCCAGCGTGAGTTGCCGGGTACGCATCGTCAAAGTCTTGAAGTAGGCGCCTGGCTGTGCCTCAGAGAGGCTTGGTCGGCCTGGCTGAATGAGTTACTGAAGCTGGCCGCACCCAAGGAAAAATCAACATTTCGGCTGAACTCGTTGGATGAACTGGTCGCATATCTGGGTCGTGATCATCCAGAGGTGCAACGCTTGATAAATCTCGAACAGTCACCATCTAACTGGTTGTCATCAATGTTGCGCACGTTTTCTGAGGCAACCTTTCCGATAGCGCCTTCATCAAACAGTGAATATGAGCGCTCACCTCTGGCCGGAGGGCAATTGATACCGCTTAATGCCGTCGATGCCCCGGTCGCACTGGAAATCGATGAGATTCTGGAAGGCTTCAAAGCGTACATGATGAGCGTCAGAGCACACATGCTTGAGTGGTAGATAAGCGCGCATCATGCATCCATGCGCCGCACACAATACACAGAACCAGCGTGCAAGCTGGTCACTGACAGGTGGATTTTATGAGTAGTTCTTTTTTGGAAATTGTGGAGTTGGAAGACGGAGAATATGCACTACAGCGTATGGATAGTGAAGACGAACCGCTGGTGATTGTGCGCTTCTCAGATGAGGTAGGTGAATACTTAAAGGAGCATCAGCCAGCGATTGCCAAAGCCATGATTGGTGCAGGTGTTCAGGCGGCCAGCAATATTTCCAAGGCAATGATCGATGCTGAAGAAAAAACCGAGGGCTCGCACACACTGCATTAACGATACGATTGCGCCATTTTCCAGGAAAGGTCGCTTATCTTATGGCATGCCGCATGCAGATGGTCTGATGCGGTGGCAGTTCGCCGGCGGTTGTGATCACTCTGTGGTATTTCCGGCTTTAAGGCATCAATGTGCCGTTTTTTTTATGTCTGTTTTAAGCGGCTTCTAGGGGCGCCTTTTATCGTTCTCGCGTTGAGTGGCTGCGCACACTGCGCCCAATAGCGCCGTAACTTTGAGCATCAAAATGTTTATCGGTATCTCAGAATGATGCCATGGCTGTTTCCCATTGCAGAGGCCTGCTCAAGTTCTTCAAACTCTTCGGCACTAAGCTGCTCGGTCCAGGTGATCACCGCGTGACAGGTACCGGCGGCTAATGCGCGGCGAGATAATTCAGCTGCCGAGGTGCTGGGTGACGAGCGCAGGATCATCAAGTCTTCAGCGTGCTTTCCGGCCACCGTGGTGCGCCACTGTTGCAGTAACTCCATGGGTGGATCAATCCAGGCCAGCCAACGTTGCTCCTGATTGAAATGGGTGAGCATTGGCAGCAGGATTTGTATGTTTTCGGCCTTGCCTTTGGCCAGAATAATTTCAGTGACGTTGGCGGGGGCGTTATCGCTCAGCGGCGCGCCCTTGCTTTGATCGATCTGTACTTCCGGGAGTGGGCAGGGTGACGGTACCTGAAGTGCATGGGTGCCATGCGTGATCATGGCGTCGTCATACATGGATAGTTGTTTCATTGCAGACCCTCCTTGCGAATCACGCCAACGGCGAGCCCTTCAATAGCCAGCGCCTGTTCGCGCAGATCCACTACGATGGGCTCAAAATCCTCGTTTTCGGGCAGCAATTCGACGATGTGTTTGTGTTGCATAAAGCGTTTAACCGTTACTTCGTCTTCGATGCGAGCTACCACGACCTGACCGTTTCTTGCTTGCTGCGTACTGTGCACAGCAAGCAGGTCGCCATCGAATATGCCAATATCTTTCATGCTCATGCCTTTTACGCGCAGGAGGTAATCGGCGGAAGGCACAAAAAATTCCGGGCTCAACGAACAGTACTCTTCAATATTTTCTTCGCCCAGTATGGGTTGGCCGGCAGCGACTTGCCCTACGATGGGTAATCCCTCAGGTTCATCAGATTGAGGCAGACGAATGCCGCGACTGGCGCCAGGAACAATTTCGATCGCGCCTTTCTTGGCGAGCGCTTTGATATGGTCTTCCGCTGCATTGGGGGAACGAAACCCCAGCGATTCCGCGATTTCGGCACGCGTGGGGGGGTACCCTGTATCTTCAACGTGCTGGCGTATCAGCGCGAGTACTTCGGCCTGTCGCTTGGTAAGTTTGCTAACGGACATACGATGTTCCTTTGAAAAGTCTGTTTCGATATACAGTATCTGTAAATGTATACAGTGTTTTGGGGTTTGTAAATATTTTGTCGAGGCTATTTGGGTTCTGTTATGGAGATGGGTTATCGACGCACGGGTGCTTAGAGAAAATCGTTCGGCTTTTCACTGCGCATTTGCTGCAATTGTGGATTAAACTGATAGCCGTAATGTTTAAAGATTGCCTTTGTTATCAGGAGCACAGGTTGTGGGGGGTGCTCCCAAGGCACGTGTAGCTTACAAGGCTAAGCTGGAGTGCACCCCTATGGCAGAGACGAAAGAATACTATTCGATCAAACCGGTACACGACACCCTGTTTGTGACGCTGCGAGGGTCCTGGAGCATGGATAAGATGAGCCAGTTCACCCTCGATTATAAGAAACTTGTTGGGCGCTACTTCGCCCGAGAATGGGCGTGTGTCATCAATATTCAGGAGCTTGAACTGTTGATTGGTGAAGAGCAGCAGATTGCGGCCTTCAAGGCACTGAATACCTGGTCGTTCATCAAGGGTATGCAGGCGCAGGCGGTAATTTTAAGCGATCGCAATCCAGGTTATCTGTTATATCAGTTTGAGGAAATACTCAAAGATAAAACTTCTTTTGATCGCAAAGTTTTTCTCAGTGACCGTGATGCTGATCATTGGCTCGTCAATAAAGGCTTTAGCGAGAAACTAGAATTCGATTCACAGAAAAGTGCCTAGATACTGCGTATCATTTCGGCCCTGACCGTGTGGCCAGTATTTAAGTTTCGCACATTGTGCGTCGGTGGCGCGTTTATGTTGCACGGTGGCGCGATCGGGCATGACTTCTATATAACAGGTAGCTTCAAGGGGGCGGTGGTTGATTAAAGTCCTGGTGGTCGATGATCATGATTTGATTCGAGCGGGTATTGCAAGAATGCTCGAAGATGACGGCTCGATCCAAGTGCTGGGTGAAGCGTGTTCCGGGGAAGACGCTGTGGAACAGGCGCAAAGCGTTTGTCCGGATGTTGTGGTGATGGATCTGAAAATGCCCGGTATCGGGGGGCTTGAAGCCATGCGACGCATTCAGCGATATTGCCCGCAAACGCGGGTGGTCGTGGTGTCTGCCTACACCGATGACCCTTACCCGGCGCGTGTGATGGATGCCGGAGCCGCTGCCTTTATATCCAAGAATAGCCACATTTCCGAAGTGATTCGTGCCATCAAAATGGTTGCCGAAGGTGGGCGCTATATCAGTCCGGACGTCGCTCAAAATCTGGCGTTGAACAAGCAGTCCAGTTCGCCATTTGATTGCTTGTCGGAGCGTGAACTTCAAATTGCCACCATGATCATGGACTGTCAGAAGGTTCAGGATATTTCCGATCGGCTGTGTCTCAGCCCCAAAACAGTAAACAGTTATCGTTACCGTATTTTCGAGAAGCTCGATATCAATAGTGATGTTGAGTTAACCTTGTTGGCGGTTCGCAACGGTTTGCTGGAAGTAGATGCCCCTCGATAAACACCCCTCCCTCGCACCCAAGAGTGATTTCGATGCCGCGGCGCGACTCAAACAGCTGCCGCAGAAGCCCGGCGTGTATCGCATGTTCGATCAGCACGGCAGCATACTCTATGTGGGAAAAGCGAAAAATCTTAAAAGCCGGGTTTCCAGTTATTTTTCCAAGCAGGGGCAAAGCGTCAAAACACGTTCGCTGGTGAGTAAGATTGCCGATATTCAGGTGACCATTACCAACAGCGAAACCGAAGCCTTGATTCTTGAACAGAATCAGATCAAAAGCCTCAAGCCTCCCTACAACATTCTGCTGCGTGACGATAAGTCTTACCCATACATATACCTCGCCACTGACAAGGATTTTCCGTCACTGGCGCTCCGGCGGGTGCGTAATAAGGGAAAAACCGGCCGCTACTTTGGGCCGTTTCCCAGCGCGGCTTCGGTACGGGAAAGCCTGAATCTGCTCGAAAAGCTGTTTAAGGTAAGACAGTGTGAGGAAAGCTTTTACCGCAACCGTTCGCGGCCTTGTCTCCAATATCAGATCAAGCGCTGCAAAGCGCCCTGTGTGGGGCTTGTGTCACAGGAGGAGTATGCGGAGGATGTGGAGCACGTAGTGATGTTCTTGCAGGGCAAGAGTCCTGAGTTGATACGTACTCTCATGGCCGACATGGAACGCGCAGCAGAGGCACTGGAGTTTGAAAAAGCCGCAGAAATTCGCGATCAAATAGACCATCTTCGCCACGTGCAGGAGAATCAATCCGTTGAAGCAGGTTCCGTTGATCTTGATGTGGTGGCCATGCAAACTGGCGCGGGAGTGGTGGCGTTCTCAATGTTGTTTGTACGCAACGGTCGCATTCTGGGCCATAAAAACTATTTTCCCAAGTTGTCGCTCGATCAGGAAGATGCGGAGCTGTTGGCGGCATTCGTGGAACAATATTATGTGGGACAGAATGCATCGCGTGATATTCCGCGCGAGCTCGTCACCGCGCATGCTGTGAATAATCGTGAGCTGATAAACGAGGCTTTGCATACCCTCCAGGGTAGCCGCATAAAGTTCAGCCACAAGGTTAAGGCCGTGCGGGCAAGTTGGCTCAAACTGGCGCAGACCAATGTCGAAAATGCCCTGAGTACTTACCTTTCCAATAAAGAGAATGTTTTCCATCGCATGGATGCCCTTAGCAGTCTGTTAGGGCTGACAGAGCATCCTCGCCGTATGGAATGTTTTGATATCAGTCACAGTCATGGCGAGAAGACCGTGGGTTCCTGTGTGGTATTCAGCGATCAGGGGCCGCTGAAATCAGATTATCGCACCTACAATGTAGAGGGTGTTGAGCCTGGTGATGACTACGCAGCCATGCGTCAGGTATTGAGCCGACGCTACGCCAGACTCAAGGATAATCCCGATAAGCGCCCCGATATCATCTTTATCGATGGCGGAAAGGGTCAACTAAATCTGGCCGTTGAGGTGCTTAACACGTTAAACTTGGCCGACCTGAATCTGGTGGGTATTGCCAAAGGTGTCACGCGGAAGCCGGGTTTCGAAACCCTGCTCGTACCGGATGATAACGGTAATCTGCGAACCATAAACTGCGATAGCGACCATCCGGGTCTGCATTTGATTCAGCAAATTCGCGATGAGGCACACCGATTTGCGATCACCGGGCACCGCAACCGCCGCGATAAGGCGCGCCGGCAATCCTTGCTGGAAGATATCGAGGGCGTGGGCCCCAAGCGTCGGCGGGAACTGCTTAAGTACTTCGGTAGTGTGCAGAACATGAAGAAGGCGCCAATGGAAGAAATTGCGAAAGTGGCAGGCATCAGCCCGACGCTGGCAGAACACATTTACCTCGTTCTCCACGGAGAATAGGCCGAACATACAGTAGCTAAATGAACTTACCCAATATTCTCACCGTTTCGCGCATCGTGTTGATTCCCGTCTTCGTGATTGCCTACTACCTGCCTTTCGAGTGGAACTACACGGCCTGTGCCATTATTTTTGCAGTGGCCGCCGCCACGGACTGGCTCGATGGCTATCTTGCGCGTCGCTGGAATCAGGCAACCCCCTTTGGCGCATTTCTCGATCCTGTCGCCGACAAGCTGATGGTGGCGATCTCGTTGGCGGTGATTATCGAAAACTATCAGAACGTCTGGATCACGGTGCCGGGGATGGTGATCATTGGTCGCGAAATTGTGGTCTCGGCCCTGCGGGAATGGATGGCCGAGCGTGGTAAACGGGACAACGTGGCGGTAGCATTTATCGGCAAAGTGAAAACGGCCGCCCAAATGGGCGCAATTTTACTTTTGTTGTTGGGGGCGACGACGGGATGGGTATATTGGACAGGCATCTTGCTGGTTTATTTGGCGGCAGGCTTAACGCTCTGGTCCATGCACTTGTACCTGACGGCATCGTGGGAATACCTGTTTGCCGAGCAGGAATAAAAAAGTTATTTATTCGGCTTTTCACTGCTTGACACTAAGGTCGAATCCGTTAATATATGCGCCACTTCAGCGGCGGCCAATTGGGCCAACGCAGGTTGCGACGGCAATAAAAACACGACAATAAATGCGGGAATAGCTCAGTTGGTAGAGCACAACCTTGCCAAGGTTGGGGTCGCGAGTTCGAATCTCGTTTCCCGCTCCAAATTCAAAGAAACCTCGGTCAGTTCCGAGGTTTTTTGTTAGGGCCTGAGACAGGCCTGCGAAGGCGCGGTGGCAGAGTGGTCATGCAGCGGACTGCAACTCCGTGTACGCCGGTTCGATTCCGACCCGCGCCTCCATTTCCCTTCCAGTAGTAATCGCTCTATGCGAATGCCCTCATGCCGGGGTGGTGAAATTGGTAGACACAACAGACTTAAAATCTGTCGGACTTCGGTCCGTGCCGGTTCGATTCCGGCCCTCGGCACCATTTCCAGAATTCAATTCGCCCCTTTCTGTTGCTAAGCATTGGCGCGGTTAACACTGCCTCTTGCGGCGTTGCTGCCGCAGATCAGTAATGAGTAAGCGTGTTACCAGGCCCTCGCTATTGCGCAGTTTAATGGCATGTTCCCGTAGAGTCGCGACAGCTCCCGATACGGCCCTTGAAGTAAGTCTATGAATCGACCATGTGCGTTTCTTCTATCGCGGGCACTTCATGGAACAGGTGGACGTCATCAAACGCTTCAGAAGGGCGCGGCGAACAAGATAGCCAGAAGAAGAAAGGGGCGAGAGCGCCTTCATCACACGCCTCTCGCATCTTCCGAAATGAAGGGGGCTATTCTTGCCTCAGATCCAGAACCGGTGTCAGCTTGGTAATTGTGTAGTCGTTGCTAACCAGATAGGCACCGTCACTCAGCGGAACAGGCGCGCGTTCAAGGTAATTATTCAGGCTGCCATAGGGAAGATTTGAGGAGCGCTGGTGTATTACATTGAAGTCGGCGTCAAGGTGCGTGTAATAGGAGGGGCTGCTATAGCTGGCATTCTCCTCAAGGAAGTAGGTGCCATTGCTCGCCCGAGAAAAATTGCGGACGTTATTGGCGTCACCCGGTTGCGCTCTCAAGGTTTGCGCATCGACCCGGCCGGTATCATCCACTGTAAACTGCACCGTAGCGCGTTCGCTGGTGGTTACACCTGCAACGGTGTCACCGGCATTGATGGCGTAAAAGCCAATCAAGCCCGCGGCGCCGTAGGGCGCAAGATGCAATGAAGCATCGTTGCCATCACTGCCAAATATATCGAGTGATGCGGCCTCTCCGCTTGTTGGATCAAACGAAGCGATCAGATAGTCGTAGTTGCCCACGCCCGTTACGGTGCTAAATACCCGATTGATATCGCTCGAGTAAGTCCGGCCAACGAGATGCGGTGTTCCGTTTGCTGATAACGTCAACTGAAGGGGGTTGACGTTGATACGGGTATGGGCCGGCTCAAGGTCGGTGAAGTCTTCAGAGATCCACAGTCGGTTCCAGTTGTTATCGAATTTCGCGAGTACGAAGTCGGTTGTCGATCCGTCGTTATCGATATCGCCGTTATAGTAATGCTTGCGGCCATACAGGTATGTGTTGCCCTCGGCATCTCTACGTGCATCCTGAATGCTGGCATTGATGCCATAGAAAAGACTGTTCAGTTCGGTAAGGTCACCGTCTTTTGACAGGTGATAGGCCTGATGGTAGCCCGCGAGGAAAACGCCGCTATCCTGTTCAATCAGTCGCACTCGGTTACCGGCGATACTGTCGTAACTCGAACTGCCAAACTGGCGGGCCCATATGAGTGTGCCGTCTAAGGCATATTTTGCAACAAAGAGATCATAAGAGCCTTGCGCGGCTTGGCCGGGAATCACTCCGTCAATGTTACCGATAAGATAAACTGAATCATCGTTGCTGGGTAAAAGAACCTCCCGCGAGATGTAGGCTTGACCCTCGGTGGGCAGGTTGAGGTCGGACATGTCTATCGCAAAGGGCGCAATTTTATCGACAATAAGCTCGGTTTGTTGCTGTGCCCCCAGGCTCGCACCGCTCACACTGGAGATGTTCAGAACAGCGGAAAGCGTGGATTCTTCGAACTCTTCGCCGTAGATAATGACAGGTACGTTTAATTGATTGCTTTGGCCACTGAAGACAATGGGCATCGACACTGCAAAATCGTAATGTAATCCTCTAATCAGTGTATTGCCGGCGACATCGCTCAGGGAGAGTTCGATATCGTCGATCGTTGGATGTTCAAGAATCAGAGGTACATTGACGACAGGCGTTTTATAGAAGGTCTGAATAACCGGCGCAATAAAATTGATGTCTGGCGCCGTTTCATCGTCTATGACCGTAAAGGTCTGTTCCAAATCGGCCAGAATGAATCCAATGGCACTATTGGTAACACGCAGGGAAAAGGTTTCGTTAGACTCTTTGAGTTGGTCGGCTCGTACTTTTATTGTTCCGGTATAGGTTTCGGTGCCGCGTCCAAGACTCAGTGTTTTATAAGTGGAGCAATAATGGTTGGTCACACATTGATCGTTAAAGCCCACGTCTTTCCCGCCAAGATCGCTTTCCTGAAGAAGGGGCGCGAGTTCCAGCCTCACGGTGGCGTCTGATGGCAGGGCCCGATCAAAGGTAATCGTGAAGTCCAGTTCCGCAGCGGTGTCGGCTGTGCTGGCTTCTTGCACGGTATTGGTCGCAAGGCTGAGTGAGGCGGTAATGGCCTGATCAGCATCGTCGCGAATCTCAAGGCTCAGGGTCGCGCGTCTGAAGGCTTTTCGGTAGGGCCAGCTATACGCGTCGGGACCTACTGTGATGATATAGCTTTCGGTGTTTTCGGGAAGGTAATCGTCTTTAATCGTGATAAGCAAGGTACCTTCAGTTTGCCCTCTATACAGGGCATCGCCCACCCAAGAGACAGAAAAGTCGGCATTATCCAATGCGCGGTATTCTGTTTCGTCATTATCCTGAAAGGACACGCTCAGCATGTAATTACTGGGGTTCGTCTGGAACGTGGCGGCGCCATTAAAACCTGCAGGCAGCGGTGTATCAAAGGTGACTTTTACGAAGATGCGCCGATCCTCGTTGTCGCCGGCTTCAAGCTCGGAAATGGCAGTCTGGTCGAGGGTAATCGTGATCGGGTCGATGACGGTCAGTGAAAAGGCGACATCGAAGGACGTGGTGTCATCTGAAACGGTAACGGTTGATTGAATGGTCGTATCAACGGCGCTGTCGGGTATGTTTGTGGCCGTCAGCTCGATACGGTAATAACCGCTGCCGTTCCAGTAATAGCCGGAAGGGTGGTAGTCACTGAGCTGGACAGTCAGCCATTCAGGCGCTGAGTCGGCAAGTTGAAGCGTGATGTCCCCGCGACCATCATCGTATACACGTGCGAGTTGTGTCGTTTGTTCCAGTTCTCTCACGAGAACCTGAGTCGCGTTAACGCTTACCGTGTCGCATGCAGTATATTCGCAGGCATCATCTTGCTCATACGGTCTGATGGGGCCATTGTGGTCGCAAATATATTCGATGCTGCTGACTTCGCTTGCGTCCAGAACCTGATTGCCATTGCGATCGATACCGGACTCGATACGTGTGCCGCCACCCGAGCAGTTTTCACCGGCAGGCTCTTGATCCGACGCGTAAAGTAGTAACGCCAAGACTGTGTTTGGGGCTTGTGCACAGAATAGGTTGGTTTGTGCAAGTTCATTGTTATCGATGATGCCGTTTGCATTGGCATCGTAACCGATACGCAGACGATTCCCCCCATACTGACACTCTGATTCAGGCGCGAGAGCATCTACCTCAGTAAGAATGCGGTCAGTATTCGCATGGCATAGCTCCTGACTATTGTCGATTTCGTCTTGGTCCAGCACGCCGTTCTTATTGACATCAATACCTGTATGGATCTCAATCCCGCCGTCA
This sequence comes from Oleiphilaceae bacterium, assembly GCA_041590075.1. Classification (GTDB taxonomy): domain Bacteria; phylum Pseudomonadota; class Gammaproteobacteria; order Pseudomonadales; family Oleiphilaceae; genus PZPK01. Next base: position 9,914 of record JBFHUL010000059.1, on the reverse strand, counting down.
GGGCAGAGCGCAGACGTCTCAAAGCCGGTGCTGAGTACCGCCGTGGCAGAGAAGCCCTCTTGATCCTCGGGTAATGGTGAGGTCGTGTTGTTGGATGAGCTGCCGCCGCTGCCGCAACCGGCAAGAACAACCAGAAAAAAGAAGAAAAAAGAAATAGCTGGTACAAAAGCGAATTGCGCCACCAGAGCCTCCCTGCTTACGTCATGTTATTCAGATTTTGGGGGCGCATTTTATCATGTTTGCCCGCATGAATTGTGAACAGCTTCGTCCAATGATCACTCTGATCAGATGAAAATGGCGGAATACCAGAGGGGGTTTATTCGGGGGGGCAAGAAGTCGGTTGTTAATCAGCGCGGCTTTGGTCGTGGTCCAAACGCGCATCCGCGATGACATGTGATGATTGACGAGGACGGCTCCGGCCGGGCTAGATCAACGCAGCAATGAGCCCTACGGCCAGCAGGCCAATGCTAAAGGCAATCACCTGAACCAGCCCGTCGCGCTCAAGCAGGCCGAGCCCCATCACAACGATAACAATGGCAGGGCCGATATTGGTGAAGGGGAGCGGCAGTGCAATGATGAGCCCGAGTGAGGCGATGAGCAGGCCGTTGATACGATCGACGATGGGCGCTTCGGAAAACTGCCAGCGAGGCCGGATATAGCGCTCAAGCACAATGATTTTTTTCTCAAACGCAAATAGAGCTGCTGATACTTTGTCGCCAGGCAGGGGCCAATCGAGAATTCGGCGGGGCAATCGGGCTTGCCGTTTTCCAAGGGCCATTTGCAGGCCCAGCAAAGCAACCAGCAGCCCAGAGATCAGTGATACCAGCGGTATGATATTAAATGCCGCAAACATCACCAGCAGCACGCCAAAGGTGCGATCGCCAAGTCGCTCGGTGAGCGTGCGCAGCGTGACGTCTCCTTGTGCGGCACGCTCGGCCAATTCCCTGAATACGTCGGAGGTGCGACTTCGTGGTTGTTGGGGGACAGCAAACAATTCACCGGGTTGTGGGGTGGGGGCGTTCACAGTGATGGGGGTACCTTAAAACGTTCGATGGCCGGGTGTGTGGAGCAGTTTTTCTCGCGCTTTAGATTCCCATACACACATGCCAAGTACAATGGTGGTGTCAGGCTTTTCAGCTCGTGGCAGTTTTTCATCTTCATGGTTCAAGGCATGAAATTTCTCTGCCAGTTTGCTGCGCATGCGCTGCATGGTGGCCTTAGAGTGGTTCGAAAGCATGCCGACTATCAACAGCTGTTGCGGGCCGGCTTGATTGAGGAGGCTCGCGAAATGCTCATCTTTCACGCCGGGCAGAAAGAGCGACTTGAAAGGCGCCATTCGGCAGCCAACGTAAGTTGCGATCAAGCCAGCGACTCATTTCCCCCAGCCCACATGCGCTTGGCCGCAGGACGAAAATGGCTGAGAAGGGCATTATCCTTGTGAGTGTTCACCAAGCGCCGCAAGCTGTTGCTCGTGTTTGGCGACATCTTGAATGTAAAGTCGCTTTGCCGCTTTTAATTCAGGACCATAGTCGGCAAGGTCACGCTTACTCAGGCTATGCAGCTCCATCCACTTGGATTTGATGCGTGTCCAGTTTTCTTCAAAGCTGCCGGTATATTTCCATTCCTTTTTGTACTGATTTTTATGTGGTCCGATTTGAATTTTGATCATGATGTAGGGCTTGCGTCCCTCGCGATTACGAAGATGAATGCGCACACCGAGTAGCCGGCCACATTTGGAGAAGGGGGATTTGCCCGCCAGACTGGCCAGAGCGTCGAGCTCTGCCTGTTTTTTTTCGGCGCTGGCCTGATCGCGAAAGTAAAACTGAAATTCGCGGCCTTTGATTTTCTTGTAGGCTCGATAACCACCCGTTTTGTGAGGAAGCGCTCCCATGGTTTCTAGATTAACTCGCAAGTGAATGACGGCCGCATTATAAGCGAAACGGGGCAAACCCGCGCTACATGCTCGAAGTTTTGTGGCGGTTGCACGCATTGGATCGTTGCACCATCGGCTCGGGAGTGTTTATTTTCCGGGCGCATACTGGTCAAGAATGCGTGTAATGACACCTTCTTTTTTCATTTGTTGAATAACGGTTTTGGTGCGTTGCGCCAATTTGGCCGTGCGCTCGCCAAAATAGGTGCGCGAGTAAGCCGTGCAAACCTGATACCGCTGTACAGGCAGTAATTCCTTGAACTGTTGCGCATACCCGTGTTTTTTTGCGTAATAAGTGAAAGGAATGAATTCCTCATAGGCAAAGTCTATTCGCGCGTGAAACAGCTGGGCTGCAAGGTTGGGCGTATCGTGCGTATACGCGGTCTCGATATGCGCGATGGCTTCTAGATGTTTGCCAAAAAAGTTTTCTCTTACTACGCCTACTCGTGCATGCGTTGGCAACTCCTGCAAAGACGAAATGTTCAACGAGGCGTCTTTGCGAGCGAAGAGAGAAATCCTCACCTCGTAGAACGGTTCCTCAACGATCTCTATAAAGGCACGCTTGTCGTCACAATAAACGGTCAGCAATGCGCCCGAAATGCCTTTTTCGACATACGCCAACTGCCGAGTCCAGGGAACGCCCTGATACTCCGGTTCAAAGCCCAGGCGTTTCATAAGTGCTCTATTGATTTCAATATCCACGCCGCGCCACCCTTTGCGGTCGTGAATAATGTAGGGTTCGAAGGATTCGGTCGCCGCAATATTAAGGATTTCTGCCTGCAGATGTGTGGACATTACACTGAGCAATGTCAGGCTGAGAAGCAGGCGCTTGAAGGCTCGTGCCGTGAGGTGCGCGGGGGTGACCAGTAGTTGTTTGCTGCTCGTCATATGCAAAACCAAGGTGGGCGGGCAGCGTCAGAATGAGCCCTTACGACGTTAGTTTATACGATCATAACGACTTTTGTGATCCGTTGTCGGCGTAATTTCGTTTCAGCACTACTCATGCACAAAGGCGGTGCAAGAAGCCTGCTCGCATATTTCAAGGGCCGTGCTTTACTTAGGGCTACGATGACGCTGAATGCAACGAATCTGACTACAACGGATGTCGCCGGTTTTTACCGATCAGGAAGGGAGTTGTCCCGAGGTCATTACCTCGCTTGGCTGCTTTTGTGTGTATGGATAGTGGGCGCCTGCGCCGCGTTTTGGCGTTTTTTTTATCAGGATTCCCGCTGGTTTGTCGAACACCCCGAACACCTGCCGCATTCCTTACCACTTTTGCCTGCTTTCTCGCGACCAGTACTATTACATTTTGTTGACCCTGACTGTTCCTGCACGCGGTTTAGTGTGCCGCACATTGCCACGTTAAAAGCACGTTATCCTGCTATCGATCATATTGAAGTGGTGCCCGGTGATCCCCTCGCTCATCGCTTTACGCAAGACCTGCCTCCTTTTTTGAGCAGCCCCTCTGTGGCACTGGTTAATGCCGAGGGCGGTGTACGATATTTTGGCCCCTATACAGCGGGGCGGGTGTGTGGAACGGGAGAAGACCTCTTGGCCGGCCCGGTATCCGCGTTGCAAGCTTCTGTGCCCGTCCAGGGAAGCATAAATTTTCTGCACTTTGGTTGTTATTGCGCGTGGCCTGGCAATCCGGCACAGGCTTCAGCGACGCAGACATTGATTTGAATTGGTCATCGCCACGAGAGGTGAAAAATGCACAACAGTAAAGCTCTGGAGAATCACTACCAAAAGGCGGACCGACTGATGCTCCTGCTCAGTGCGCTGTTATTCGGTGTGTCTTTATGCCTGGCCCCGATGTATGACACGTGGGGGGCGGCCTTGCTCATAGGGGGCGGAACACTTGCCGCTTTGGGCCTGATATATGCGTTGGCGAGCGGTCAGCTGGTCGCCAGGGTAGCCTTTGCTGCGGGATTCATGGCGATGACCGCACTTCATATTCAGCAATCGCATGGCATGATCGAATTTCATTTCGGTGTGTTTGTGCTGCTGGCCCTGCTGCTTTATTACCGGGATTGGGTGCCGGTGGCAGCGGCCGCTCTTGTTATTGCTATTCATCACGTGTTTTTTTATTACCTGCAAACGCAGGGCAGTGATCTGCGGGTGCTGCCCGACCGGGACAATGGCTGGTGGATCATTGCGGTGCATGCTGCCTATGTAGTGGTGGAGGCGGCGATCGTTATCTGGATGTCGAAAGACCTGAAGAAAGAGTTTGTCACGGCAAGTGAGTTGCAGTTGGCTACCGAGGCGATCCTCAATGGTGAAAAAATTGATTTGAGTTACCGCACCTCGGGCGAGAGCGAGCTACTGGCACGTTTTGACGCCTACACGGCAACCGTGGCCACTCTCGTGGAAGAGGTGGCCAACAACACGGTGGTATTGCACGAGACTGGTTCCGATCTGGTTTCTGTGACGGCGCTGGTACGTGAACAGTCGGCATCTCAGCATGAGCAAACCGACATGATTTCATCAGCCATCGAAGAAATGACAGCCTCCGCCGCAGAGGTGGCCGCAAATGCTGCCGATGCCGCCACGGGGGCAGATGCCGCGAAGCAGCATGCCTTGGATTGTAAACAGTCGTCCGAAGATACCGAGAGCAGTATTCGGCGCTTGGAAGAACAGGTGGTGAAGGCGGCGGGTATTATTGCCTCGCTGGATAAAGAAACCGCCGAGATTGGCGGCTTGCTGGATGTGATCCGGGATATTGCCGAACAAACCAACCTGTTGGCGCTCAATGCTGCCATTGAGGCGGCGCGGGCCGGAGAGCAGGGCCGCGGGTTCGCGGTGGTGGCAGATGAAGTGCGCACCTTGGCGCAAAGGACGCAGCAATCTACAGAAGAGATAGATCGCATGATCGCGAATTTGCAGCAAGGAAGTCATGCGGCGGTGACGGCCATCGAAAGTAGCCAACAATTGGTGGAAGACAGTGTGAAGAATACCCGCCAGAATCTGGCGTTGATGGTGAAAGTGACCGAAGCCGTCGACAGTATAAATGCTATGAACCAACTCATTGCGACGTCGGCGCAGGAGCAAACCAGCGTGACCAGTGAGATATCTTCCAATATATCGACCATTGTGGAATCGGCCAAAACCATGAGCGGGCAGATATCGAAAAGCGCCAGTGATGCACAAAAGCTCGAAGAGCTAGCCTGTCAGCTGGATATATTGCGCGCCCGCTTCGCCTGAATACTCAGAGGAAAATAAACGCGCCGCATGTCTGGCCGTCTTTGTGAGTTGTTGTCCTTGGGTGGTCCAATTCTGGTGCGCGCAATGCGCACAAACCGCGCGTTATGCGTTGGCATGTAAGGCTGCTCTCTTCTTCATATTCCTCTCTTCTCATTGAAAAACAAATGATTTACCCCTTGTGGCTACCTGCTTGCAAGACCTGTGTGCGCGGGATCGCTGCCGACAGGCGCTTTCCCGGATCGCTGATTGGTTCACACACATGGAGACCACTGTATGACTCCCGATCAAATCAAAAATGTGCAAGAAAGTTTCGAAAAAGTGGCGCCCATTGCGGATCAGGCGGCCGAGTTGTTCTACGGGCGCCTGTTTGAAGTCGCTCCCGAGGTGAAACCAATGTTCACATCGGACATGTCCGAGCAGGGCAAAAAGCTCATGACCATGATTGGCGTTGCGGTACGCGGATTGGGCAATCTCGAGAAAATCGTGCCCGCTGTGCAACAGTTGGGAGTGCGCCACGTTGATTATGGTGTGAAGGAAGAACATTTTGCTGTTGTGGGGGACTCATTGCTGTGGACGCTGGAAAGAGGTTTGGGTGAAGCATGGAACGAAGAGCTCAAAGCGTCATGGGCCGAAGCCTACGGTGTGTTGTCGGCAACCATGATTGCGGCGATGAAAGAAGCTGAGGCCCAACCTCAGGCCGTTGCCGCGACCGGTTTTATGAGCAAGGTACGTCGCTTTTTTGGTATCGCCGAACCGGTGTAATTGGAAGCGTGGCTTCCAGTCATTTGTTTGTTGATCAAGGGGCGATGTCGTCGGCGTGCGCCCCTGTTAAGTGGTATTTAAGTGGCTTTGAATAACAAGGAGGGGTTTATGTCACAGCATGCTGATTCTCTGGCAAGCAGCAAGCTTGCGCTGACTGCGCCGGTGCGGGACGCGTCGGGTCGTAACACCGAAACCGTTGTTGAACCGGATAAGTCTTTTGCGCACGACATCAACGCCAAGATGGATACGATCGCGAACGACCTCGGCCAGCTGGACGTGGTCGTTGCGAATGCCGAACAGCGCCTGACACATGCATTGGGCGACCTAAAATCGCGTACCGCGCACCTCACGGAAGCGTTGCAGCAGCTTTATCAGCGTATCGATCTGAATGATACCCGGTTGGCCTCACGTTGCGATGAGATGGATGCCCGGGTCAGCGAGACAGTGGCAAGCATAGGTGCTCAATTGGGTGGGCTCGATCAGCGTCTGGTGTCACACCATAGGGATATCGAAGTGTTACGTCGAGACCTTGAGCGCTCGGGTGATGATCTGGACAAGCGCCTGAGTAGCTTTCAGGTGCATACCCAGTCGCGATTGAACACCTTGTTTGAAACGCAGGAAAAGCAGCAGAAGACGCAGCGCATTCTTAGTGACGACCTTGATGTGGTTCAGGCGCAAGCCAATAGTAATACCGCTGATGCCTTTAACTTAAGAACGGACCTCTCACGGTTTGAGCGTATCGTTGGCGAGCGATTTCGGAATAGTGCCGTCGTAGTTGGGCTGGCCTTCAGTCTCATCATTGCTGCCATGGCATTACTGCATTGGGTGAGCCCTCAAATTGATGAGGTGGTGCAAAAACAACTGCAGGATTTTCGCGGCGTGCTGGCGGAAGAGTATCCCTCCAGGCACGATACTTCGCGCCTTGAATCCATGTTTACAGCGACAACAAGCGACCTGTCGTCACAGGTGGAGAGTGTGACTGCGCTGGTGAATACTGAAATGCGCAGCGTAAATGAAGAACTCGAAGCGCTGCAATACAGCGTGTATGGGCCCGCTGATACAGCCTTACCGGTTACTGAACTGAGCATTCACGACGCCGACTGGATCGCCACGCGCGATCAAGCTCATTACACTATTCAGCTTGTCGGGGTCTATCGCGAATCGGGCATGCGAAACTTTGTTAATCGGCATACCAACAGCCTCGCAGGGCAGCCCTTGTTTTTTAAGGAGGGGGAGTATCGGGGGCAGCCTTGGTTCAATCTTTTCTATGGTGATTTTGCTTCGTTTACAGCGGCACAGATGGCGCTGGATGAGCTGCCGTCCGCGTTGCAGAAAAATGCGCCATGGGTGCGGCGGATCGGCGCGATTCAATAGAGGCGTTGCAGCGCCTTGATGCGTGCTTGGCTGTGATCAGGCGTCCAAGCTGAGTCCGAAAACAAGGCTCAGGGTGAGAAATTCTCTACCCATTGGGCGTCGTCGATGGGCTCGCCCGACTCGAAACGTTCGCGCATATTGCGCATGGATGTATAGAAAATATCCTCCACCATCCAGTTAACCAGAAAGGCCGGAATATGGCCGCCCGGTTCGTTGTGCCCCTGGAAGATGAATTGGGTGTGGTGTGGTCCTTTGGGCACGAGTAATAATTCCATATTGGTCTTGGGAACACGCACGACATCTTCAACGCGTGGCAGGGCGTCCCCTTCGTGCCACTCCCTGATATGGACCACTTTGGTTTCCGGATTCTGAGTGAAATGCTGGCCCGCAACGATGTCTCTATCGTGTAAAGGCCAGGGCATATTCATACGCATATATACCAGGCGCCGTCGGTCGGCGCTGAAGCTGGTTATGGCTCGCGCTTCGTCCATATCCTTGACCCATTCCGGAAAGGCTGCAACGTCACTGTAATGGCCCACTATTTGGGCAAGCGGTGCCGCGATGGTTTGCACTGCCTTGATGGCAACAAAGTCGCTGCCGGGCCAGTCTCGCGTGTATATCTGCATGGCGTTCTTGTCTAACTGTAGTGTCCAACCGTCGTCACTCAGTGGGTCGGGGAGCTCTTCGCGATACAGTGATGCACTTCCCGCAGGGCTGTTGAGTGGATAGATCAGCAGGCAGACCAGCCATAGCCCCATTAACCTGGCCAGAGATAAAGGCGTGTGGCGCCATCGCCGTGGTGAATTAATCATAGTGTGACTACTTGTGGTGGTTGCACGATTATTGCTTTGCTGTTGAGCGCGAGTCGTAAAAACGGAAAGATGTGTACGAGATCGATCCGCTGGGTGTCTTGCCGCGTAAGTTTTTCAGGATACAGCGTAATGCTTACCTGCGCATCGAGCGTGACAATTCGTTAAGTTCTCATTAGGGAGATATTCATGGTGTATAGCAAAAAGGCCGTCTTGATTGGCGTGGTGTGTGTGTTGCCAATGGCGGCGGCGGGTGAAGATGGGCTCGGCGAGGGCCTTGGTAAAAGCAAAGCGGTAACCTGGGAGGCCTCGGCCGAAGTCGGGTACATCCTCACATCCGGCAACTCCGACAGCGAAACCCTTAAGAGCCGGTTTGAAGGAAAAACAAGTTACGATGCCTGGGAGCACCTGATCGAAGTAGAAGCATTGAACAGTTCCCAGAACGATGAACGTTCGGCCGAAAAGTATGTTGCCGCCGTACAATCCAATTATTCCATCAGCGCTCGCGCGTATGGGTTCTCGCGTGTGGATTGGGAGAAAGACCGGTTCAGCGGTTACGAGTATCAGGCTTCGGTGGTGGTTGGTATGGGTTACAAGGCCCTCAAGACGGAACACCACGATTTGCGTTTTGAAATTGCTCCCGGTTTTCGGGTCAGTGAACCGGTTACCGGCGGCAAGCAGGAAGAAGCAATTGGTCGTCTATCGCAAAGCTATAAATGGAAAATCACGAAAGGTGCGAGTCTGGAACAAAGTGCGAGTAGTGAATATGGCGATACCAACACGCGTTCGCGTTTCAAGTTGGCGCTCACTTCCCAGATCAATGGCAGTTTGAGCATGAAGGCCGGATTTTCGCTCAAGCACAATTCAGATGTTGCTCCGGGTGTTGAGAAGACCGATCGTGAAACGTCATTGACGTTAGTGTACACGCTATAAACCAGATGGGCTTTTAATTTGGTGGCAAGGGAGACTTTACGATGAGCATCGTCGTCAGAGTAATGGCAGTTGCACTGGTACTGTCGGCATGTACCAACACCCCCGAAAGCACACCCACGAGCATACCGGAACCGGCCGAAGGGTGGTATGCCGTGCGCTATGACGCGGATTCGATTTGGGGAGAAGCCTGTGTGGTAACCATTGGCGAAGGTGATTATACGCGTGGCTTGTATGTGCATGAGCCGGGCGCTTACCCCTTCGTGCAACATTTTCGTGGTGAGATATGGGTCGGTGTGCGTGGCGGTGGATTAGCGCCGATGCCAATAGGCGACGTGCAGTTGAATATTGATGGAGAACACGAATGGCTTATTCGAGCCGAACAAACGCCGGCGTTTTTTTGGCCGGGCGCTGAAGTGTCTACCCTTGTGGACCACAACAAGCCCAGGGTAGAGCAGGCCATGGAGCCAGCTACTGCGCTGATACCCGTGACCGCTACCCATGCTGAGCCGGCACAGCAAATACTGGCGCGCATGGTAAGCGGAGACTCAATGCAGGTCGTGCACTTTGGTCAGAACGGTGTGGCGGCCTTACCAACAAGGTTTACTCTCGACGAAAGCTTATATGTGGCGCTGCAGCAGTGCGAGGTGCCATTCAAGGTGGCAGAGGAATAACCACGCTTGCACGGGGCACGCGTTGTGTGCCCCATGCAAGCTTCACCATCTAGCGCGGTACGAAGAGAAAATCCCCCGCCTCATGGCCTGCAAAGCGAATCGGAGCATATTGTGGCGCCTGTTCGAACTGGGCAGCCTGGGCGGCGTAGCTTACCGCCTGCGCAACCTGTGCATGCAGTTGACGCCCCTCGATCACAGTGTGGTTGGCTTCCAGAGCATCCAGCAAGGCCTTGG
>JBFHUL010000058.1:0-22371 GCA_041590075.1 Oleiphilaceae bacterium | reverse complement strand
GGCGAGCTGTGTTCATAGTTGCCGCTCGTACTCGACCAGCTCAGCGTAACGTGGCCTTTACGCGTCTTGCTGACGAGATCCCGCGTGTGCTCCGAAAGTAAAAAACGGTGGTCGACTTTTTCGTCAATGATGCGTTTGATACGTTTTTTAACATGGCCGAAGTCGAATACCATGCCTTGCTCATCCAGGTCTCCGCTTAATTCAATATCCACTATCCAGCTTTCTCCCAGAATTCCTCTCTGGTTGTGGAAGTAGGAAAAATCAATGACGGTAAGATTATCGACAAACAATTGATTCATGGGGCTGCTCTGGCAAAAAAACGACGTGGAATTTTAGCAGATGGATAGGGTGGGACCGATAGTTTTTTGAACTAAGGCTGATATTTAATCTGCCAACAAAATATTTGTGGTGAATTTCTTGTGATATCAAAGTTTTAGGATAGCCTTAAAGTGAGTATACGTTCACTTTATTGATTGAAAAGTAACATGCCCCAATCTCAACTGATTTATAAGGATGTTTATGCGTTGTGCGCGGCGCAGTTGGATAAAATGGTTGTACATGCCGTGCAAGGTGCGGTTGCGGAACTATATGCTCAGATCGACAAAGCGGACGATTGGCTACGCAACGATTATTCTTTGGCCATCAATTTAATCGAAGCCAATAAGGAATGGATTGCCCAGCAAGTGTCAGACGCGCTGCTGAAAATGCTCAAGCGTGACATGCTGTTCGCTGATAAAGCCCCTGCAAAAAGCACTGAGGCTAAGATAGACCTTGACTCTTTGTCACTCGTTTCGAAAGACGAGTTTGAAGACTGGCTCAACGTTAATAAAGCAATTAAGTATCTCGAAAGAGAGTTATCACAGGAAGTTGTAGCGCTGGGCAGGTTGTTTGATGCGCTTAATGCATCGGGCTCACGAAGCAGTACTTTGGTGCTTGGGCCGTCTGCATTACTCTCCGAATTCAAAGCCACTCTGGATAAACTCGAATTACCTGCGACGCCACAGGGAATTATCTATAAAGTCGTCGGTAAGTCCTTACAGGAAGATCTGAAAGCGCTCTACGAGGATATTACCGCAGCGGCATCCAAGTACCAGTTTAAGGTTGCCGCTAAACCGCAGCCTAGCCAAGCGCCGAGCGTGCGACACAGTGACGTGCAACCGCCCCCGGTAGATGATGCGGTAGTGGGCGAACCCCATGCCCTGACCTCCGGCGTAAAGGATTCATCGCAGCAGCACGACAATGCGCCTAAATCCGCGTCTTATGGTGCGCAACCAGGCCAGCTCAAAACACTCAATGCACTGTCACGACTCAATGCATCGCTGACATCTGGGAAGGGTTTAGCAAGTAAGACTGTCTCTCAACAGGCTGCTTCACAACCACATGGATCAGTTGGTGACGCCTTTGGTGGCCCACAGCTGATCAAGTTTATTAATTCTCTTCCCGCTAGCGCTATCCAGCCCGTCGAAGGCCGGGCTTCCATGAGTCTGCGACACCTCATTGAAGAGAATATGGCCGAACAGCTCAATGGCCCCGTTGCCTTGGCGCAGCAGGAATCCGAATTGATTGATGTCACTGATCGATTCTTTGAGGTAATCGTACAAAAGCTTGGGGTCAGTGGCATTTTGGCCGACTGGCTCGAAAAACTGAAACTAACGATATTGAAAATCGTGTTGCGCGACGAGCACTTTTTTTCCGACGCAAAGCATCCGGCGCGTTTAATGTTGAATAAGTTGGCCCAACTGGCGAGTGGTCGAGGCGGCGGAAACAAGCGTCTGCAAAGTGTGCTGGGTCAGTACATCGATACTGTCGTGGAAGAGTTTGATACCAACGAACGCGCCATCGATGATGTGGTGGTGCAGCTGGACCAATTATTAGACCGGCAGCAACGCGCCTATGAACGAAATTCAGAACGCATTGCACGCTCATATGAGGATAGAAAAAAGATCGCCGAGGCCAGACACCGCGTCATTTCAGACCTGAGGCGGCTTCTTTCAGGTCGAGACGTTCCCGTGGTATTGCTCGAACTATTGGATAAAGCGGGTTGGCGGGAGCACATGGCAGCGACCGCTGTGCGTGAAGGCTATCAGTCGGATGCATACCAAGAGGTTTACGGCGTCATTGAGCAGTTAATGTCCTGGTTTGGCAAAGACGTGGCTGAAATTGATCGCTGGGCTTTGGACCTTGAAATTGAGTTGGAAGCGCCTTCCTTATTCGACATGGTGAAACGGGATCTTGAAGTATTGGCAAAGCCTGATGGTAAGGCGGTATTGCTGCACTTGGAGGACTGTTTGTTTAATGAGGCGGAGGCCATGTTAGTGGCAGTCGACGAATATGACTGGCCCTTTGATAAGCACGAAAAAGATATCGAGGCCCTGCAACCCAAATCAGATGATCACGATTCTCTAACGCACTGGCACAAACGTATTCTCAGCATGAAAATCGGCGATTGGGTTGAGATGACGGATGAGCAAGGCAGGGCGCGTTGCCTTCGTCTCGCGTGGTCGGGACGAGAGTCCTTCAGGTTCGTATTTGTTGATAGCCAGGGTATGAAAGACGAGGATATCTCGCTCGATGAGCTGGTTCGCTTGTTCAAAAGCAATGCCGCGAGCTTTATCGATAATGAACAGGTGCCTCTGGTAGATCAGGGGCTGCATCAAATGGTGCAGTCTGTGTATGAAGAATTATCGAGCCAGGCGAGTTGTGATGTGCTCACGGGTCTGCTCAATCGCCAAGCCTTTGAGAGAGCGCTGAAACAAAGTGTTTCGAGTGCAATCACTAACAACACAACGGCAGTATTGCTTTATTTTGATCTCGATAAGTTTAATGTCACCAATACTAACTATGGCCACGTGGCGGGTGATGCGGTGCTGCGCCACGTCGCCGGGATTGTGCGCAATAAAAGCACACAGGATGGATTCTGTGGGCGTCTGGGTGGTAACGAGTTTGGGATGATTTTGCCGAATAGCAGTGCGCAGGAAGCGCTGAGCATTGGTGAGAGTGTGCGAGAGGCGGTTGAGCAGTCTCCGTTTGTTTGGGAAGAGCGCAGTATTTTGGTGACGATCAGCGGCGGACTTGTCGAAATTGATCTGCAAACCGATAGCTATGACACCGTTATGCGAAAAGCCGTGGTCGCCTGTGATTCAGCAAAAGCGCAAGGGCAGAATCGCGTGCGCATATACGAGGCGCAGGATGCCGACCAGAAGAAGCGTGACGAAATGCTGTCGTGGGTGCAGCGACTGGATGGTTCGCTCGACGAACTGCTGGCTTTGAGGTGTCAGGAGATTCGCCCCACAGAATTTGGCAAACAAAAGAAGTCCCATTGGGAGATTTTGCTGGGCGTCAGGCATCAGGATCAGGTATTGCCACCAGCGCCCTTGATCGAGGCTGCCGAGCACTTTGGTCGCATGGCGAAGGTGGATCGCTGGGTGCTTCACAACGTGTTGCAGTGGATGGAAGAAAACCCTCAGATGGTTTCAAAAGCGGACGGGTTTTCCATCAATTTGTCGGGTAACTCCTTAAATGACGATAAGTTTCTGGAGTTTATAATGGGCGAATTGGCGGCAACAACGGTTGAGCCCGCAAAGATATGTTTTGAAATTACTGAAACTGCAGCGATTACTAATCTAGCGGATGCGTCTGAATTCATTCGTGTGTTGAAGCAACAAGGCTGCATGTTCTCTCTGGATGATTTTGGTTCCGGACTGTCTTCCTACGCTTATATTCAGAAACTTCCTGTTGACTACATCAAGATCGATGGAATTTTTATCCGTAACCTGGTGGAAAACGTCAATGATCAGGCGCTTGTGCGTTCAATCAACGAGTTGGCCCATTTTATGGGCATGCAAACCGTGGCAGAGTTTGTGGAAAATCAGGAAATATTGGAGATACTTCAGCAAATTGGTGTCGATCACTCTCAGGGCTACGGGATCAAAAAACCCATGTTGTTGACGTCTCTGGCTTAGAGGTCGGGGGACACTGCATTGCGGTACGCTTCTAAAGGGGTGGCATAGGCTTTGATGACACGATGACGGATGTCTTCGGGTTGACCTTCGAGTCTTTGGTCAAGAAGTCGGGCCGCTTTTTCGACGTCCTTGTTCTCGTATTTTTCGTCGGATAAAGGGGCGGCGTTCAATAGTTGTTCGGCGGCATAGTTGACCGGGAATATTTTATAATGTCGGTGTATTGAAGCATCAATACGTCCGGCCATATCGGCAACACTCTCTGCATCTGAAAACAGCATGGGCTGATCAAAATGCACATGGATACGTCCTTTATCGCCTTGCAAGCCTGTGAGTACGGCTTCGAGATCCTCGCGCGCACTTTTAACGTAGTTTTGCTCCGTTTCCTTGCTGCGTAACTGGCGCGCCTTGATGACATCGCACGGGTCAAATTCATAGGACAGGCTGACCGGCACAATCTTCATCTCATTTAAGATGGATGCGTGCGATTGTGATTTGTCCCTACACAGCGTAAGCATTTTTAGCAGTGCTGGGTTCGTAATGTCGCGATTATCCTTAGCGCGCCCCTCTTTTTGTGCGATCCAGATATTCTGCTTGGCGGTGTTTAATACATAAGCGATATACGCCGATTGTATCTTCATGCTCCGCAACATTGCCTTCGGTGACTGATGTGATCGAATCACCGTGAAACAGCGGTTAAGTCGCGCCAGGGAATTGGCCACGTGGTTGACCAATAGATTATCCCCAATCGCACATTGTGTTGGGGCAAAACCCTGATCCCTGAGTGCTACATTGAGCAGAAGCGGGTCCATCACAATGTCGCGATGGTTGGATACAAACAGGTAGTTTGAATCGCTATTAAGTGTGTTTAAGCCCGAACTGGTGAAAGAGGAATACCCCCGAGCGATGCGTGGCAAGAAATGGTCTGCTACCCAGTCCTGAATATCCTGCAGGTTGTTCAGTTGCGGTAAAGCGCGACGCAACGATTGAAGTGTATCTTTGTGCGCGGAATCTGTGGGCGAGTGATCGAGAAGGTCGATCATCTTCTGAAAATCAGAACAGTTGATCAATTGCGACAATGCCTGTGGTACGTCCTCATCCCGGTAACAGGAAATTGCATCAAAGTCGGGGGACCAGTTATTTTCAAGTTGCATTGCCATAAAAATCAGTGCCGTAATTCAGTGCCTGTTACCTCAGGATCTATTATGCATAATGTAGCTTCATCAGCCTTTAAACATAAGTAAGGTTTGCATTGTGAGTCTTCGAACCGTTTCCCAGTTCTTGAAATGGCCGCGCATGGGCGAGGTGAAAACCCGTCTGGCCAAAACGATCGGTAATCAAGAGGCCGTCTCGGTGCATGTACAGCTCTGTCAGGCGGTCTACAACAATCTTAAGAAATGCGATGCACAGTATGTCATGCATGTTGCTGGTATACCCGCCGGAATAGGCGGCGATGCCTTTTCCCGCTGGTTATCGAGTACGGGCGTTCAAGTCATCCCACAGATTAGTGGTGACCTGGGGCAGCGTATGGCCGCCGTCTTATCATCTGCGTCGCCAAACGAGTACGTGCTGGTCGTGGGAAGTGATTGCCCGTGTTTGACGGCTGAGTATATTGATCGGGCGTTTGAAGCGCTGGATAGGAGTGATCTCGTTCTGGGCCCTGCTGAAGACGGAGGGTATGTGCTGATAGGCGCCAAACGATTCCAGCCTGATATCTTCGATGGTGTGCGATGGGGCGAAGGTGGCGTTTACGCGCAGACTCGGCGAAACGCCCAGGCTGCGGGTCTTAAAGTTGAGAGCTTGCCCACTATGTGGGATGTAGATGTAATCGAAGATTTGACGCGCTGGCGACAGTTCGAACTCGGTAAGGAAATGCACGGAGCAGCCGATAACAATTAAACATTCAGCATTTGATGGTGGGAGCAATAATGAGCCTCTTTAGCGAACAGCATATTGAACAACAAAAAACGATTCACGAGCAGTGCCCTGCCTACGGCAATTCTGCGCTTTTATTTGCCCCTATGGTATCGGAGCTCATTAACGCCAATAACGTTTCAAAGTTATTGGATTACGGGGCAGGGCAAGGAGCTGTGCCGCAAAACCTTGAGCTGGATCATCGCGTGGATGTGCAACTTTACGATCCCGCTATCGAAAAGTTTTCGGCTGCGCCGGCAGCCGCAGAAATGGTGATTTGTCTGGATGTGCTGGATTCTGTCGAGCCTGACTGTGTGGAAGATGTTTTGGATGATCTGCGCGAACTGACAGAAAAGATGGCTTTTTTCTCCATCAATACGCAAAAACCGTCAGAGCTGGAACTGGATGACTCGGTGGGGCACTACCAACCCGTTGAATGGTGGCTTCCTAAACTGATGGCACGGTTTGAGCTGCATTACTTCTCGCGAATTGCCAATGGTTTCGTCGTGGTGTTGAAATCCAAGAGTGTGCAATAAGATCCCTTCGCGTAAACGTTGGGAGAGCCCGCATGAGGACTCTCCCCTGAGGGTTAATGCTCTGCGACGCAATAAACCGGATAGTGGCTAGGGAACAGGGATTGGTCCTGATCCATGATATGCCAGGCAAGCAGGCTGTAGGGTGCCATATTGCTTTTTGCCTGTTCTTTTCTCGCATCTTCCATGCCGGCAAAACCAACGAAGCTCAATGCCATTGATCTCAGTAAGGTATCAATGTCTTTAAGGTTGAAGCTGTGGTTGAAGCGATTAAAGAATAATTCCCTGCAACCGGAGCCCGTGAAGAACTGTCGCTCACTGAAGAGTTTTGACCACAGGCCGCTATGTGACTCCTGAATAATGGCATTGCGTAAATGTCTGATATTGTCGGCAGTAGGCGAAAGGCAGCGGTCTTTCACCAGCTGATTAATCACGCGCGAGGCCTCACAGGATGCATGAGTCGCTAGCTCCAGCCTGATGAGGCCATCCGTTTTCAATAATAATCGCCATTCTTCGATGGTGTTTTGCACACTTTCGACATGATTGATCGCCGCGCCAAACTCGATGAGGTCAAATTGGTGTTCGGAAATCAGTGCATGGTCATAGCTGGCGTGTATGAATTGTATATTGCTCAGTCCAATTTCACGTGCCTTCATCGTGGCAAAGGCAATGTTTTCTCGGCTGCTGTCGGCGGCGTATACGTTCACGTTTTCGAAGTACTGCGCTAGGTGAAAAGCCCGCTGGCCGCTACCACAGCCTACCAATAACACATTCAGTTCTTCGTCTTTGAAACGTCGTGGAACAACGCTTTCACCCAACTCTTTCACCAATGCTCGATACAGGGTTGTTCTAGTGACATTCTGCAGGTCTTTCCACCTTTCGCTGGCACGGCGAATGTCATTATTCGCCAGTTGAGATGCGTCGATACCAAACAACTCATACTGCATTTGGTGTTCGAGGCTAAGCTCATATAAATTCGCTTGCAAAAGATCCTGTATAGCCAACGGCCAGTCGCCCAGGTCATTGCGCAGTAATTTAAAACTGAATGATTGTGAATAGAGGGGTTCGTACATAGACAGAACGATTAATGCGCCCACTACATCGCCTTCTTCCCAGATGCCATTCGTTTCGTTAGCGATGCGTTGAGAAAGGGCAGCAATTTCCTGTTCTTCCTCTGCGTTCATCATGAGAATGTAATCTGTACGGGCCGCGTAACGTCCTATGGCAATCGCCATGGGTAATAGTTCGTCCCGGAGGGTCTGAGTCATCGATATTTCGGTGAGAATTGCGCGTCGTAATTCAACGATGAGTGATTCGGTTTCAATTCGCGGCAGCAGGCATTTTGCTACGGCCTCTACGAGAAGCGTATCCGAGAGCAACTGGTCTAAATCGAGAATGGCCTGATCATTTGTCAGGTCAAACTTGGCGATGATTTGACTGGCGCTCAGGTTTGAAAGCTTGTCGTGATCGGCTTGGACCCAATTCAAGGCTTTGAGTAGGAGTGTCTCCAGGTGCGGCTGGTATGTGTCACAACTCAGAAACTCCAAAGAATCCAGCAGTAGCTCGCGGTGGAGGTGCGTATCGTAGCCAAGTTCGAGCAATCGCTGATAATGCGTCATCGCGCCTACATAGTCGCCATTGCGCAGTTTGGCGAGGGCAAGTCCCGAAAATGCCTTGTGACTTTTTCGATGGGTCTGCAGTATCTCGGTGAAAGCCTGTTCAGCTTCGGAATATTTACGTTGTGCCATTAGCAAGTAGGCGGCATTCAGGGCGTTGTTTTCATCACCAGGGTGTTTCGCCAGTGCTTTTCTGATGTAACTTTCGGCTTTTTCAAAGTGGCAACGTTCCATTTCAATACGCGCCATCAATCCCAGTGCGCCTGAGTGATCGGGAATCGAGCTCAGTACGCGGTTCGTGAGTTGGAGTGACTCTTCCAGCGCACGTTCTTTTTCACTCAATGAGCTCTGGGGACTGTTCCAGATGCCATACAGTTCGTTGGCAGACAGTAACAAGCGCGCAATATTCGCCTGCTCTTCAATGCCTAAATCCGGATTTGCGTTGTACAAATGTGACTGGGAACTTGCCATGATGGGTAAACCTCTTCCGCTTTTCTACGTTATTTGCCGTATTTCGAGGGCGTTACCTTGAAAGAGCGATTATCGTGCCAGTTTGCGCACCAAAAACGTAAATAACTCATTGAAAAATAGGTGGTATCAAAAAACAAAAAGCCGGCTCGAAGCCGGCTGAGTGATTGTCAGATAGATATAATTATTGTTATGGCCTGTCCATGCTTACTGCAGTAACTGAAGAACGTTCTCAGGCTGTGCATTTGCCTGGCTGAGAATCGACAAACCTGCCTGCTGTAATACCTGCGTGCGTGATAATTCGGCTGTCTCGGATGCGAAGTCGGCATCACGAATTCGGGAGTTAGACGCAGAGAGGTTCTCAGACGTGATCTGCTGGTTTTCTATAGTAGATTCGAAGCGGTTTTGAATCGCACCAAGATTTGCCCTTTGCAGGTTGATAACGTTGAGTGCGTTGTCGACTGCATCCAAGGCCAAAATAGCACCGGCCACCGTCGAGATATCGATGTCCTCAACCAGGGTGCCGTCTTTACCCGAACCGTATTCACCTACTACAAAACCAGTATTGGCGATACCGCCGGTAAGGGTGTCGATGGAGATTTTACCTGCCGCCTCAAGCGACAGCGTTCCGCGCGTCACTGTGCCGTCAGCCGTGGGTACACCCAGGTTACCGAAGTTTGCGGTCACACCGCCAGTGTAGTTGTCAGTGACGATGTTACGGCCATCTTCGGCAATGAGTCGAAAGGTGGAGCCAAATGCCTCGGCGCGCACGCCGCTTTGGCCTGCCTTGTTGTTGATGGCGGACAGCATGGAGTTCTGTATATCGGTTGCGGTTGCGGCGGCGCTCACCGAGATATCGATTGTCACCTCGTTGATATCAAAGGTGCCGGTGATGGCCGTGCCGGCCGTAATTGTGCCGCCATTCAGTATGTTCGCATTGACAAGGGCTGTGATGCCGGTTTGTTCGCTCACAAGATTGATCGCAGCCGCTTTGGCGATGGCACTTTGGTCTGCATTGAGTGTTGAAGCGCTGTCATAGGTAGCAAGGCTTGGCCCCACAGGGACGCCGTTTAATACCAAGTCACCGGCTGCCATCGCGGCGGCAGGAGAGGTGGCGCTCACGATACCCGAGTTGTTACCGCTGTAAGTGCCTACAGCCAGTCCAGCGTTATTGATGTTGCCGGTCGTGGTGTCGATATCGATAGGAGATCGGTCATCAGAGATCAGGGTGTAAGACCCGATATAGGTTTCTATCGCGGCCAAACCGTAATCGTTGGGGTCTGTTCCGCCACCACCAGAGCCGTCACCTATAACAATGTTTCGACCATCCAGTGCGCGAAGCTGCACGCCTTCAGCAGGGTTGCCTGAAAAAATGGCTTCCACACCGGTTTGGCCAGTTTTTTCATTGATCGATGCAGCAACATTGCTCAGGTTAACCGTCGCAGAAAGGTTGGTGTTGGTTTCCAAATTAATATCAACACCATTGATTGATATATCGTCGGTGTTCGTGGCATTGGTGTAGGCGACGCCACTAACGAACGTACCGGCTACGACCGCTGTGACACCGGTTTGGTCGCTTACTGCATTAATGGCGGCGACTTTTGCGATGGCAGAGGCATCGTTGCTGCTGCTGGAAAACGCATCGTCCGTTCCCGAAGACGCGCCAATCGCTATTCCATTAACCACGAGGTCTCCGGCGGCCAGAGCGCTGGTAGTGCCCGTAATCGGTACAGAAGAAATACCGTCTGTGTCGGCAGAGCCCAGTTTGTCGATCGTGGTGCCAGCTATTCCAAAGGAGACATTTTCTCCTTCGTTGGCGCCGATCTGAAAGGTCACGTCTTCAAATGTGCCGTCCAGTAGTTTGGTGCCGTTAAACGCTGTTTGTAATGATACGCGCTCAATCTCTGCCTTGAGTTGTTGAACTTCCTCATTCAGCGCCTCGCGATCAATACCGCTGTTAGTTGCGTTGGCAGCCTGGAGGGCAAGGTCCCGTATCCTGAGCAGGTTTTCTGTCATGGAGCCCAGCGCACCTTCCGCCGTCTGTGCCAAGGAAACACCATCACTGGCATTTCGAATGGCGACCGTCAGCCCTTGAATCTGGGCGGTAAAGCGGGTAGAAATGGCCAAGCCGGCGGCATCGTCTTTCGCGCTGTTGATACGCAAACCGGAGGAAAGGCGCTGTAAAGCGGTCTGGTTGTCACCCTGCGACTTATCCAGGTTACGCTGCGCATTAATAGACGCGATATTCGTATTAATTATTTGAGGCATTGTGTTCCCCCATTTGCTCATTCTTACGGCACATGTTTTGCGCTCTTGATTTTCCTGGGCCTAAAGCGGCAAGGGAGAGCGCCAAACAAACTTTCCAATGGATTAGCAAAACCGGTGCCAGAATTATTGATAATGATTAAAGTCTAATAAAAACAGCAGGATATAAGGTTTCTGTGTGCTGGGGTGGTTAAATGTTTTCGGTATTCTTAAGTGGGTAATCAGAATGAACGGCAGTGTATTGCCGCTTTTAATAGTTTTCGGCAATGCATCTAAAACCTGCTGCAGTAGCTTAAGAAAGGCGAGTTATTACAATCTGTTACATAAAAAACAATAATTTCCTAAAGTTATTTATGGGGCAGTCGTTAAGAGGCATACAGGTTGAACGTTGGGCGAACTACCTCGGTTCGTAAGCGTTGATCTTTTTCTAGCTTTATAAGAGAAATTACTCAGGAGAAGCGATATGCCTCAAATAATTAATACTAACATCGCGTCACTCAACGCTCAGCGAAATTTGAACGCGTCCCAGCGTGACCAGTCGACCGCCCTTGAGCGCCTGTCGTCCGGTCTCCGAATTAACAGTGCGAAAGACGATGCTGCCGGCTTGGCGATTTCAACGCGGTTCGATGCACAGATTCGCGGTACCAATGTGGCTGTGCGAAACTCAGGTGACGCCATTTCTTTGGCCCAGACTGCTGAAGGCGCGCTGGGTTCCATCAACACCAGCTTGCAGCGTATTCGTGAACTGGCACTGCAGTCTGCTAACGATACTAACACCACCCTTGACCGCGAAGCCTTGCAGGAAGAGGTAGATCAGCTCGTAGAAGAAATTCAGAAGGTTGCCGATGGCGCAAACTTCAACGGTAAGAAGCTGCTGGACGGTTCCTTTAATAATGCTGTATTTCAGACTGGCGCGAACGTGGGTGATACGGTAGCCGTCAGCATCAACAAACTGGATGCCTCAACCTTGGGTGCGGCCGCAACTGCCGGCTTGTCATCTAACAATAGCGGAACCGCGTTAACTGCCGAGCAGACGATTGCAGCAGGTGATGTGGTGATCAACGGTGCATCGATCAGTGCACCGGTAGGTAGTGACGACAACGCCTCATTCGCGTTACAGGGTTCCAGTGCAATTTCCAAAGCGGCTGCGATCAATAAGGCTTCTGATCAGTCCGGTGTAACCGCTACGGTGAATGCCAACACAATCGAAGGTACGAGCATTGCAGCGGGTACAGCAACAGCGGTGGCGGCAGAATCAGTGTCGATCAATGGTGTGGCTATCACATTGAGTGTTGCAGCAATTGAAACTGAGGCTGCGCTTCAGGGTGTGGCGGATGCCATCAATGGTAAGGCTGAGGCAACAGGCGTTTCTGCTGCGGTTGTTGAAACCAGTACCGGGTTCCGTGTTGACTTGACCGCGCAAGACGGTCGTAACATCACCGTTGATACAACCACTGCTGGTGCTGAATCTTTTGGTTTGGTTGACGACGGCGTTAATGGTACCGCTGTTACCTTTATTGGTAATGTAACCCTGGTGAGTGATGACGGTTCGGATATCACGCTGACCACAGATACCGGCAACATCGATAACTTCGGTTTCGAAGAAGGCACTTTCAGCGGCTCGACAGCTGGTGTGGTTGGTGATGCAACTACTGACGCCTCGCGTGCTGCACTGGTCGCTGGCGATCTGACGATCAACGGTATTTCAGTGGGTGCGACAAGTTCTGCAGACGATACTGCATCAACGGGTTCAGCCAGTGCGAGTGCCATCGCTTTGGCGGCAGCGATCAATGAAATTTCCGATAAAACAGGGGTTACAGCCACCGCAAACGAAAACAATATCTACTCAACAGCAGTGGGTACAACTGGTGGTGCGTTTGACTTCACGATTAACGGTGTACAGATCACCGGTACGACTACGACGGACCTGTCGACCAACCTGTCTACTGTTATCGATGCGATCAATAACAAGTCGGGCGTTACCGGTGTGACGGCAGAGGCGCTGGATAATGACCAGTACACGCTGACAGCGGCAGACGGTCGGAATATCGTGACGACTGTGGCAACGGCTGGTGATGCGGGTGCACCTGCAGCAGATACCTATATTGCGGGTGTCACGCTGTCGGGTGGTGGCGAGATCGAACTGGGCACACTGACCGGCAACATTGAGAACTCAGGTTTGCGTGTCGGCACCTACGGTGGTTCTGAAAGCGGTACGCTGTTGCAGGACATTGATATCACCACGGCCGCTGGCGCCGAGGATGCGGTGACAGCCATCGATAACGCAATCAACACCATTGCGTCTCGTCGAGCAGAGCTGGGTGCTGTTCAGAACCGCTTCCAGAACACCATCGCAAACCTGGAGGTGACCAGCGAAAACCTGAACGCAGCGAACTCGCGAATCAAGGATGCTGACTTTGCTCAGGAAACTGCAGCGCTGTCGCGTTCGCAGGTGCTCCAGCAGGCAGGTATCTCGGTATTGGCTCAGGCCAACGCGAGACCCCAGCAGGTTCTGTCTTTACTTCAGTAAGGAACGGGTAGCTAAACCTGGCACAACCCTCGCGACTTACTAGTCAAGAGGGTTGGCTTGCGGTTTAATAGAGTTAGTAGAGGTGAGGTATGAATGACGTGAAAATTAGCAATGTGGATTTTGCTGCAAAGCAGGGTTCACAGGCGTCACCCTCTCCGCCCGATCCTGTAAAAAAAGGACAGGAATCTGGTGTTGCGAATGATCAGGTAAAACAGCGAGAGCTCCAAGAGCGTGAGTTGCGAGAGCAATCTGAAAGCGGTAGCGATACGGTGCAGGATGCAGTAACCAAGCTCAATGACTACGTTCAAACAGTGCAGCGTGATTTACGCTTTCAGCTGGATGACGACTCAGGAAAGACGATTATTACAGTTGTTGATAGTCAAACCTCCGAGGTGGTTAGGCAAATACCTGATGACGTAGCGCTTAGATTGGCGCGAGACTTGCAGCAAGATGAACCACTGAGTTTATTTAACGCCAAAGTCTGATAAAAAACGGCAACGATTAACAAAACGTTACAGGGCAAAAGGTAAACTTTTGCCCTTTTTTGCCGTTATAGACTTTGCAAATAAAGTGGTTCAGTTGTTCTTCTATACTACGGAGAGCAACATTTAGCCGAGAGGCAATGATTATGGCAAGTGTATCTTCTGTTGGTATCGGTTCGGGTGTATTAACCAGTGATTTGATTGATCAGTTGGTTGAAGCGGAGCGTGCGCCCACAGAAAAACGCCTGGATTTTAAGGAAGAAGAAATCACGACCGAACTCTCTGTATTCGGTCAGATTCAAAGCGCTGTTACCGATTTGCGCTTGCCATCGCGGACACTCGCCGATCCCGATCTTTTTCAAACACTGAATGCCACTTCTGGCAGCAGCGCATTTACTGCAACGGCCGATTCCAGTGCTCAACCCGGTAATTACACGCTCGAAGTGAGTACATTGGCTCAATCCCAGTCGCTTTCATCTGCGGAGTTTTCGGACGCTGACACAACAACGATCGGTACCGGTACGTTAACAATCACGATTAACGGCGCCAGTGAAGATATCGTTATCGATGGTACTAACAATACGCTGAATGGTATCGCGGCTGCGATAAACGAAAACGACGACCTCAAGGCCAACGCCTCGGTGCTATATACGGGCACGGGCTACACGTTGGTGATCACCTCGCAGGAGACTGGTCTGGAGAACGCCATCGACATTTCCGTTACAGATACGGGCGATGGCGACAATCTTAATAATTCCGGGTTATCACAGTTATCGTATACAAGTGGCGCGTTGAATCTGAATCTGGATCAGGATGCAGGAGACGCGACGTTCAGTTTTAATGGCATTTCTATTTCGCGTTCGAGCAACACCGTTACCGATTTGTTGCAGGGCGTGACGTTAAACCTAAACGGCACTAATCCCGGTGCGCCTGCTTCGCTTAGCATCAGTCGTGATGAAGACTTAATCGTCGAAAAGGTGGAGGAGTTCGTTGAGAAATACAACGCCTTGCAGTCCTTGATTTCCGACAATACCAAATTTAATCCGGACAACCCGGCGTCAAACGGCATTTTGCTTGGCGATACCTCTACGCGGACAATACAGAATCAAATTCAAGCAATATTTGGCCAAACGATTCAGGGCTTGGAATCCGCATCCGTACGCAGCATGGCGGACGTTGGTATAACGACCAATAAAGATACCGGCCAGTTAGAGTTCAATAGCAGCACATTTAAGTCCAAATTGAGTGCAGATGCGGAATCGGTGGCAGCTGTTTTCGCAGATCAAGGCCGTACCTCAGATAATCAGATCGAGTTTATGCGGGCAGGTTCCGCAACCAAAGTTGGCTCCTACGACATTAATATCACACAGCTGGCAACCAAAGGTGCGTTTACCGGGAATGTTGCGTTGGGGGCCTCGACTACGATCGACGCCAATAACGATACTTTCAGTCTGAATGTTGACGGCACAAGTTCAGCCACAATTACTTTGGACGCGGGCGCCTATACCCCGGCAGCGCTCGCCGCTGAAATACAGCTGAAAATTAATGCCGATACGAACCTGACGGATGCGGGAAAGAAAGTCACGGTAACAGTGGACGGATCCAATCAGATTCTTATTACGTCGAACGAATTCGGTAGTAGTTCTGTCGTGAATATAGAGAACGTAGATACCAACACGGCTGCGACGCTGGGGCTTTCTGTTGCCAGTGGCGTAGACGGAGTGGATGTGGCCGGTACGATCAATGGCCAGACCGCTACCGGAGCGGGGCAGTTTCTTACTGCGGCAGAAGGTGATGATTCCGAATCTATTCGAATCAAAGTGACCGGTGGCGCCTTGGGTGATCGGGGTAATGTTACCTATATCGAGGGCGTTGGTGAGCGGCTTGTCGACTTGATTACGGGGTTTCTCGGGGCAAACGGTACGATCACTGCCAAGAATGAGCGTCTTAATACCCAGCTGGACAATCTGTCTGAAGAGCGGGTCAAGCTAAATGAGCGGGTTGAAGCGCTTGAAGCGCGTTTGGTAAGGCAATTTACTGCAGCGGATATCATTATCGCTCAGCTAAACAGCACGCAGGACTTTATATCAAAACAGCTTGATGCGCTCGTCGCATCATCAAAAGGCGATAACTAAATCGTCAATTACAAGTAGTCAGGAGCTAACTATGAACGCATTGCATCAGTATCAATCGGTCAACACCCAAACGAGTGTTGTCGATGTAGACCGTCACAAGCTCATCATGCTTTTGTTTGACGGCGCGATTGAGCGCATTAATGTGGCTAAGTCCCGCATTCAAGCAAAAGACTATGAAGGCAAGAACAAACTAATCACCAAAGCCATCGAAATAGTCTCAGGGCTCAAAAGCTTTTTGGACCTGGAGCAGGGTAAAGATCTCGCCCAGAATTTGTTTGATTTATACGACTACTGTGAGCGCAGACTGCTCGAGGCAAATATCAAAAACGACATTGATATGCTTGATGAAGTGGCGGACCATATTCGAAAAGTGCGTGAAGGCTGGGTGGGTATTCGCCAAGAGGCGGTCGACCAAGGTCTAATCTAGTAGTCTGTTTCCTGACTAATTAGAAGGTCCGACTTGCTTGTCGGGCTTTCTGTTTTTTATGTTGCCACGCATGTTTGTTGCGTTGGTAGCGTCTTGAGATGTAAATGTGCGTGTCGCTGATAGAGCTTTTTGTTTGCGCATGAAGTTGCCATCCTTTCCGGCTCCTTGGTCAAGGATTATCGAGGATAACCCTCAATATTCATTGGGTGCCTTGCCCACAAGTTCTTTTGTTACGGGACTCCCTTTGCTGTGACAAAATCGCGTTATAAAGATACGTTTTACGCCTTCAGTCAGTTTGAAAAATAATGTTAACTAGATCACATATACACTGGGTATTCAGCTCATCTTTGCGATCTGGACGTGCCTTTGCATCGTTATATTCTGAACTTTACTGGAGGCTATGTGATCAAGGGGAGTCGAGCGTGGGTCAAATTTCTGGATACCATTGAATTACCCGTCCTGGCCAGAACGATTAAAGCAATATTAAAAGTCACTGCCGACGATGAAACGTCGTTGGCACAACTTACTGAAGTTGTCCTACGAGATGCAGATTTAACGTCCGGTATTATCAAGCTAGCAAACACCACTGTTTATAATCCTTCCGGTACGCAGATAAAAACCATTAGCCGAGCAGTCGTTCAAATTGGGTTTGAGAGTGTGCAATCCATCGCCATTTCTTCTGCATTGGTTGATAAGTTAACCAAGTATAGTAATCGGCATCGTTTATTCCATTGTTTGGTCAGGTCGTTCACCGCAGCAGTTCACGCCCGGTATATGGCGATGCATCTGGATACGGAGGTGAGGGAAGAAATATTTGTTGCGGCCCTGCTGTGTGATGTCGGCGAGGCCGCGTTCTGGGCGAGCACACATGTTCAAACCGCGGAACTGGATAGGCGTTTAACGCAAGCCCCAAATGATGCAGTAGCCTGCCAACGGGACACACTAGGCACGACATTCAAAGCTATTAGCAAGGGTCTGGTAGATTCCTGGAATTTGGGTGAGTTAGTGAAAGAAAGTATCGATGCGCCTGTTTCAATAGAGGCGAAAATTGTTAGGCTCTCATTGCAGATTGCCCACCTGGACGGTTTCGGGTTGAAAAACGGAGATATTGAACAACTCGCTGAGCGCGTGTCGCAATTAAATGGGAAAGATACGCCGCGCATACTCGCTGACTTGAAGGAAAATGCACGTAAGTCTGCGGTGTTAGCAAGCAGGCTGGGGATAAAGAACGCGCATCAGTATCTCAGCGATACGAGGCCAGCCAAACAGAAGCGCAAGCAGAATTCCGACTCGATTCTCCAGTCCTTGATTGCTTTGTCTTCTGCCTGTGGCAAGGGAGAGGGCTTTAATGTCATCGCACAAATTGTGTTGAGTTGTGTTCAATCCGGCATCAATCTGGACCGGGCGGGTTTGTTTATGGCCAAGCTGGGCAGCAATAAATTTTGTCTTACCCATTACAAATACGCGCCTGAGAACACCATGCAACTGCCACAGTTAATGGAGCTTGATGACCAACATCCCTTGTCGTCATTACTCATATTTGAGCACGTGCCTAAAGCTTTCTTAACACGCTTACCCAAAGACCTCGTTGTTCGTCAGCCCCTCTTACACAATCGAAAGGAACAGACTATGGCCCTGGTCGCACCCATACATAAAAAGAGCGCTGTTTGCGGATTTTTATATGCAGATATCACCGGGTACGAAGATATATCCCAAGAGCAGGTTGATAGCTTGCAAATGGTGGTTCAGCAGCTCGTGTTGAATATCGCGACGATGAGACGGGTTGTGGAACAGCCGGTAGGAGTGAGGTTTGCCTGAAGGCACCGTTTTTTGTTTGGTGTGGCGGAATTGTTAACCACGGAGTTTTATGTGTTGCGCGGGCCTATTGAAAGGATAGGCCCGCTAACGCCAGTTAGAAGTGTTCAGCTGATTTAAGTGCAGCGATACGTTCATCTAGGGGGGGGTGAGACAAAAACAGCTTCCCGAATTGTGATTTTCTCAAACCCGAAATACCAAAAGCGGTAAGCTGGTCTGGCAAATCGCTACTCGCCTCATAGTTCAGCTTGAGGCGTTCAAGTGCCGCAATCATTTTATGTCGCCCGGCAAGCTGGGCTCCGCCGCTATCTGCTCGGAATTCTCGTTGGCGGGAAAACCACAACACGATGATGCTGGCCAAAATGCCCAGAATAATCTCGGCAATGATGGTGGTTATCCAAAATGCAGGACCATGCCCGCGTTCTACCTTGAAAATCACCCGGTCGACGAAATGACCTATTATGCGGCTTAAGAAGATCACAAAGGTATTCACAACACCTTGAATGAGCGAGAGCGTCACCATGTCGCCATTGGCGATGTGGCTCACTTCGTGACCAAGAACGGCCTCAGCCTCATCGGCGCTCATCTTTTTAAGAAGACCTGTGCTTACAGCAACTAGTGCATTGTTGCGATTAGCACCGGTTGCAAATGCATTGATCTCGGGCGAGTCGTAAATCGCAACTTCTGGCATGCCGATACCTGCCTCGCGCGCCTGGCGCTCAACAGTGCGCACTAGCCATTGTTCAGTTTGGTTGCTCGGCCGATCGATCACCTGTGCGCCAGTGGTTTTTTTTGCCATCCACTTGGAAATGGCGAGTGAAATGAATGATCCGCCAAAGCCGAATACGGCAGCAAATATCAGTAGGGCGTTTAGATCGAGATCTGCGCCCTGTTCATCCAGAATACGTTCCACCCCGAGCAGACGCAGAGTGATACTCAATACAACAATGATGGCTAAATTCGTAGCCAGAAATAAGACGATGCGCTTCACCGGAATCTTTCTCCTATAAAAAACCAGCAGAGATAAGATAAGGCCTGTGAAGGAGGAATCAAGACAATCTGTTAGGTAGGTGAAAAAAAAGCGGCTGTCGCCGCTTTTTCAGTTTTCTTGAGGAATATTGATGGTCAGGTCGAAACCGCCGCCCACTCGGGGCGTGATTTGCAGTGGCCCTTCATCGATCGCGTAGGGCAAGTTAACCGGCTCCACCCCGGGGGGTAAGCCAATTGAAAATGTTAGTTGTTGGCCGTCTCGACTAAGCCCCAGATCTTTGCCCTGATAATCAATATCAAAGTTACCTGTAGGGGGGCGATAACGCTCGTCGTCAAGTACATCGGCAACGGGCTGCGTGTTGGCGTCGCGATAGGACTGGATTTCAATGGGCTCGAGAGGGCTTAGCGCAGACTGCACGTTGGTATTGCGCAAGAGTTCGTCGGAAAGCGCGAAGGCCGTTTCTGAGCCGTCGAGGTGTGAATCGCTATGTTCCAGTGCGGCAAAATCCTGTTCCGTGGATTCGATGGGCACGATGGTCAAGCTTGAGTAGCTTGTCTGCCGCGTGTCGTTGGACTTCTGTTGCTTGGGCGTAACGATGATTGTCGAATCCTGAATATAGGTTTCGGTCAGTTCCGAGCTCGACAAGGATGTCACCTCGGCCTGTAGCGATGAGGCGAATAAGGTGCCAGCAATGACACCAACCGCCGTTTTATATGAATGTTGGTGTTTACGCATTTTTGTTGCCTGTGAATCTTTAAGAGTAGTGTAAGCAGTATTTCTTCCGTAAGGTGCGAATGCAAGGTCTTTTCTTTGCTAATCTGTTAAGAATCGTAATTATGGGCTTTGGCCGCAATATGTTAAGTGAACGCGTCTCAGAAAACGTCGTACAAGGTTCCTCATCTCGTAACCGGCCTTACCGCAAAAACAAGGTGGCCAGAGAAGGTTGGGTAGAAAGGCTTGGTGCACACTTGAGCCGAAATCGCCGCGTCAAGCCAAGTGAAAAACTTTCTCGGCGCAATATCTATATCTTTCCCAGCAAGGCGGGTATGGGTTTTCTGGCGATGCTGTTATTGATGTTAGTCACTGCCATTAACTACCAGAACAGTCTGGTGTATTTGTTTACCTTTACGCTCGCGGCGGTGTTCTTCGTATCCATCTGGTTGTGTTTTTTTGAGCTGTCTGGGCTCGAAGTGGCGGCAGGTGAGGATGCCGATGTGCCGGCGGGGGAGCCGGTCCCCTTTAATTTCCGGTTCCAGTGCGAGCACGATATCAATCTGATTTATTGCAGTGTAGCGGGCGAGGAAGAAGCGGGCCTGCATTTTTCGGCCGGAGAACATGCGGATTTAAGGCTGTGGTCACACCCCAAAACGAGAGGCGTATATAACGCGCCCAGGTTAAAAGTCCTCACGCGCTACCCGTTTGGTTTGGTTACCGCTTGGACGTATTTGCGTATCTCTTCACGCGCTTTCGTTTACCCCAGGCCAGAGCCGGCTTTTGATGTGCAAAGGCATGGCCACGAAGGTCGTAGCGGAGGGCAAACCGTCGACGCCGATCTGCCTTCTGAAATGAGGGATTATCAGCATGGCGATGCGCTGAACCGGGTCGTTTGGAAGCATTTTGCATCCAAGGACCAAATGGTGGTGCGCAGTCCTGAAAAGTATCAGCCAGAAACCGACTGGTTGCGATGGGATGACTATCCGGAGGTAAGTACAGAGCAACGTCTGAAGTATCTGGCTCACGATGTGGTGTCGCAGGTAAAAACGCGCGCAACTTTTGGGCTGGAGTTGCCTTCCGCGAAAATCCATCCCGCCTCGGGCGCGCAACACGGTCGAGATTGTCTTCGCTTGTTAGCTGCGGCCAAAAACGTCTAGGGCAGAACCAATATGCGTAACTTTTCTGGGCACGGAAATGAAACTCCGCAAATACCCCTGATCATGCTAAGTGCGTTGATACTGAGTATGAACGTTTCGTTCTGGGGCGTGCTGCCCTTGTGGCTCAATGGTGTATCCATCGGGTGCGCGGTATACGCACTTTTCAGTACATCGGTGCTGCCATCCTTGGTGAGGTTGGTTTGTGTGGTAATGGCGGTGGTGGTGTTTGCTGTTCACTTCAGGACGAATTTTTCGGTGGACATGGCGGCAGCATTCCTCTTCCTCAGCGTCAGTTTGAAAATGTTGGAGTTAAAAAAACTACGTGACTTACAGGTGCTTGTATATGTGCTTTTGTATCTGTCATCGGTCTCGTTTCTCTTCACTCAGGGTATTGGTCATACGGCGTTGCAGCTGTTGATTGTAGCCTGCGCCTTTGGCGTGTTATTGAGTATTAATAGCGCCCTCGACGATAGACCTCTAGCAAGCTTTAGACGCCACTCCGGTCTGGTGTTGCGCGGCGTTTTCATCGCGGTTCCCCTGGTTGTGGTACTGTTTTTGTTCTTTCCCCGCATCTCACCGCTTTGGAGCATACCCATTAAGACTCAGGATGCGACGAGCGGTATTACCGATCGCATGAGTCCTGGTGATATCTCGCGTCTTGGCAAATCGGACGACAGGGCGTTCAGGGTCAGTTTTACCGAAACGCCACCGCCGCCTTTGCAGCGTTATTGGCGTGGACTGATATTGGATCGCTTTGATGGGAAAACCTGGTCGCAATCAGCTGGGACTCTGAATATGGTGGGGCGTCAAAGGATAGACCGTGGTCGCATGAGCGATGTTTCAGGGCCTTCCTATGAGGTGATGTTGGAACCTACTAACCAGCGCTGGGCGTTCACCTTGGATTCTTCGCGGAATCTCAATAGCCATTTGATCGCCGCAGACATGGGCACTTACCGGTTTAAAACAGAAGTTATCCAACCCACGCGCTACAAGATGGCATGGGGCCGGCTTGAAACACGCAACGCATTGAACTTGCCGACGGCCGCGCTCGTAAGGTCGGCTGAACGCAGGCGCACGCCGGAATATCGAGATTTGCAATTGCCTCGCGCATCAAACCCGCAAACCAGGTTGTTCGTCCGGCAGCTTCAAGCTCAACACTCGGATCCAATTGAGCTAGTGCGCGAATTGCTCCTGATGTTTCGCGATTTACCTTTCTTTTACACCTTGGAACCGCCGGAAACCGGTGACAACTTTGTAGATGAGTTTCTATTTCAAACGCGCTCCGGCTTCTGCTCTCACTACGCCGGTAGTCTCGCGTTCATGTTGCGCTTGGCTAATATTCCGGCGCGAGTGGTGGTGGGTTAT
>JBFHUL010000057.1:0-22779 GCA_041590075.1 Oleiphilaceae bacterium | reverse complement strand
GTGCTCGAAGACTGAATATTGGGATGCGCGCAGAGGAAAAGTGTTCAGTGCGACGGGGCAGTGGAAAATTGGCGCTTCGGTAATGAGTCATGGAGAGGATCTGCATAATACGATTTTGCCGCGAGATCGATACTTTGAGCACCTTCTGCGCGTTGCAACTGGAGAATCTCATGACGCCGCTCTGGCGCGCTGGGTAGAAGCTGCATTCCTGACACTAAGTTGGCCCGACCCGCGTATCTGGTGCAATACGGTGGGAGCCCTAATGGGCGACTTGGCCTGTAGGCCTTCCGCAGCAACGCTCATGGGCACTTTGGCAAGTGATTCTTATATGTATGGCGGCGGTTCTTCTATTGGGTTAATTAGAAGTATTCGTAAAATCAGAGCTTTGCGAGAAAAAGGCGTTTCCCCCAAATTGATAGTGCAACAACATATGAAAGAGAACCGAGGTAAACTCAGATTGATGGGTTTTTCACGGCCTTTGGCGACTGGTGACGAACGGGTGGGAGTGTTGGTCGATTTGGCGCGAACACTGAATCTATTGCAAGGTGAGCATGAGCGATATGCACTCGAACTGGATGCCTACTTGCTTCAGAAGCAGGGAGAGAGTTTGAATGTTGGGGGCTTAATAGCCGCCATGATGGCTGATCATAGTATCGATGATGATGGTTTTTATAATCTGTTTAGTGTGGGCACATTGGCGGGGGTGATGGCCTGCTACAGAGACGCCAAGCAACGTCCAGCAAACAGTTTTTTGCCCATGCCGGTTGGCGCGTACGACTATGCAGGCACTAAAAAGCGACCGGTTCCAGATTAGGCTAAAACTTGCTTGCGATCTCCAGAGTGATACTTCTGCCAGCCATAGGGTAATCATTGGGTACAGCGGTAAATGGTGTGCCGTAAGGCGAGGGTTCTCGAACATCTGCATTGAACGCGTTTTTCACTGACAAGCTAATGCTGTTGCCTTCTGCAAGAAACCGTGTGTTTCTCACTGTGATATCGACCGTAGAGTAGTCGTCTGTCGCTTCACGAGTATCTCCTGCCGCACGCTTCTGTTTGCCCACCCAGTTGAGCTGATAATCCAAGTTCCAAGCTTCGTTCAGGCTCCATTCGTGACGCATATAAAACTGATTGTTGGGGGCTTCCCCTGCATCCTCGTCGGTGCGTTCGTTCTTGGAAGTTTGGTGAGCGAAATTTGCAACAACTGTGAGATGTTCTGCTGAATAGGTAAGTTCCAGCTCTGCGCCGTATCCATTTCGCTTGCCTACGTTATCTGCTCTGGTTTGAGGGCTTCCTCCGCCGACATTTACGAATTCGATATAGTCTCTGATTTTGTAATAGAAAAAGTTGGTACTGTAGCGCCAGGTCGAGCTGGGTTGGTTATAGAGCCCGATCTCGAAAGTATCGATAGTTTCAGCCTCAAGGTTTTCGTTCCCTAGCAGTATGGGGTTATTCTTTACGTGTCTCTCTTGCAGTGACGGCGCGCGGAAAGCCCTGCCATACAAAAATTTGGTGGTGAGATTATTTGTTGTCGCCCAGATTAAAGCGAGTCTTGGATTCCAGGATCCGCCGAAATCGGAATAATGATCGTATCGAATACCGCTTGTTAGCTGCCAATTATCGTCGAGTTGCCACTCGTCTTGCAGGAAAAAGAATTCGCTATTACGAGATTCTTCTGGCAGATAAATTTCGCTTGGAATATCGTCTACGGTCTCTTTGTCCGGTTTTGGGCTGAGGTCGGGGTTAAAGTTTTTCTCTTCTGTAATTTCAAAGGCATCTGAAAAAATGGCGCCTATACCTGCTTTTACTATGTGGTTTTTCGCTCCGGTGTATGTATTTAGCACGTCAAACTTGAAGGTATGCTCTTTGTAACCGGGATTGCCGATGACGCCGTCAGGAAAAACGTTTCCGAACAGATTTGCGCCTTCCGGATACAAATAAAAGTCTTCCTCAACTTCTTGGGTGAGGTAGTAATACGAAAGCCTGAGTTTCGTTTCCGTATCTTCAAGCAAGTCGTCGCGTGAGTGCGTCCAACCGGCGCTGATGCGATTGCTGGCGTACTCCCCCTTGGGGTCAAGAGCTGAGGCAATACCAGGTCCTGTTTCACCGTTGAATCGGCGTTGATAGCCGAGATTAAATGAGTGTTTATCAGTATCTAGCGCTATCCATAGGTCAATTGAGTCCAGAGCTGTGTTCATCTCTCCGGGGGCGAGAGATACGTTTGTACCGAAGGCATCATCAAAGGCACTTTGAATGTCGCGATCTACTATTTCTTTCTGACCATTTGTTGTCTGATATTCGAAAGTGAGGCCCAAATTCGAAGGTCCTATTTCGCTGCTGTACTCAAGCCACGCGCCATAACTGTCAAAACTACCTGCACGCCCTCCAATTGTTGTGTTTGAGATGTCCTTTGCCCGTTTGGTCGTGATATTAATGACACCAGAGAAAGCATCTGCGCCATACATGGCAGATCCAGGCCCCCTGATCACATCAATGCGCTCGATGCTTTTTACCGGCATTCCTCCCCACGCGTTGCCCCGGTTTCCATAAACCAGGCTGGTGATAGGCACGCCGTTGATGAGCACAAGTGCCTGTGGATTTGAAGTGGAGGTAATGCCTCGTATGATGTACTTCGGAAACACCCCTGCTTCACCTCTCGTCACATGCAGTCCGGGCACTGTCTCAAGTACCTGATCGAGGTCGGTGGCGCCCATTGCCTGGATGTCTTCTTTGGTAATCACGGTCGCGACTGCGGCTGCTTTGTCGATGGGCGTTTGGGTGCCGGAGGCTATGCTGGTCAGGCGGATTTTGCCCAGTTCTTCGGGAGACATCCCCCACAATTCGGCACCTTCAAATGAGTTCTGAGCCAAAGAGGTGCCGGTAAAACCGCTCAACAGGAGAGACAGCAGAAGAGTGCGATGCTTGAGCATAGAAAAAGCCCCGAATTTATTGCTTTTCGTTATGGAGGTGCTTCCAATGCGTGTTTCCGGCGAGTGGCTGTCGTTAGATACAGGACATACCCGGGAATCGCGGGCTACACAGGAAAAAATCCTTATATATTATAGTTATAGCAGGTGATTTGTTTAGCACAAGCGTTTTCTATAAAGGTTTGGGCACATCAATGCCGAAGCCCTGGGCGTAGTCGATACCCATTTTCTTCAGCAGCGCCAGCGTCGCCTCATCTTCAACGAATTCAGCAATGGTTTTGAGTCCGGCCGCATGTCCGATTTCATTGCAGGCCTTGACGATCCCTTCATCAATGGGTTCGTTAATCATGTTTTTCACGAAGGATCCGTCGATCTTCAGGTAATCAACGGGGATGGTTTTCAGGTAAGAAAACGAGCTCAAGCCCACACCAAAATCATCCAGTGCAAACTTGAAACCTTCCTCCCTGGTTTCTCTGATAAAGTGCACTGCGTCCGACAATTTAGCGATCGCGGCGGTTTCAGTGATCTCGAAACAGATGCGATCGGGGAGAATTCGGTACTCTTTCAGATAGCTGCGAATATCATCGAAAAAATCCTCATCACTTAGAGAATTTCCTGACAGGTTAATAAAGTAAGTACCGGACTCTTTTCGGCCAAGACCGGTTTCGTCGAGGTATTTAAAGACATTTTCAACTACCCAGCGATCAATGCTGGACATCATGTTGTAGCGCTCGGCCGCGGGAATAAACATACCGGGGGGAACGCTCTTGCCTTCATCAAGCAGGCGCACAAGGAATTCGCACTGTTGGCCCTGTAGATCATTATCCAGGTTCAGCATGTCTTGCTTGCAGAGGAAGAAGCAGTCGTCTTCGATGGCCTGTTTGATTTTGGTTGCCCAGTGCATTTCGTTGCGTAGCTGGTCAAATTGTCGGTCGCCTTCTGCAAACCAGGTGGCATTATCGCGGCCACGTTCTTTGGCCGCATAGCAGGCAATATCTGCCGCGCTCATCACGGCTTGCGTGGATTCGCTGTCTTGGGTAACGGGTACAATTCCGAGGCTGATGCTGACTGAAAACGGGCGACCATCCCAGATAAAGCGATAATCTTTGACTTCATCCCGAATACGTTTTGAAAGCTGCATGGCATGCTGCTGCTCGCTCGACTCTAACAAAATAGCAAATTCATCACCGCCAAGTCGGGCGAGCAGATCCGAATTGCGCACTTGCTGAGACAGGAGAACGGACAGTTGACGGATGAGCTCATCGCCAGCCACATGACCGCAGGTGTCATTAATGATCTTGAACTGGTCCAGATCCAGATACATGAGGATATAGGCACGTTGCTGGCTGCGAGTAAGTTCAATGGCCTGACTTAAGCGCTCTTCAAACTGGCTGCGATTAGCCAATCCGGTCAGGTTGTCGTGGTAGGCAAGGTGGGCCAGACTTTGCTCTGCTGCACGCTTGGCATGGCGTGAAGCACTCTCGCGAATCTCCCTTTCGATGGCGGGGATGAGACGCGCGAGGTTGTCTTTCATTACGTAATCCTGCGCGCCTTCCTTCATGGCTTGCACGGCGGCTTCTTCACCGATCTCGCCAGAAACAATAATCACCGGTAAGTCGGGGTCGAATTCACGAACAGTCGCAAGTGCTTCGGTGGACGAGTAACAGGGCATGTTGTGGTCGCTGATGACAATGTGCCAGTCACGCTCACGTAATATCTGACGCAGCGCGGCATCACTGTCTACCCGCTTGTGGGCGACGCGCATGCCGTGCCGTTTGATTTCTCGCAGCAGAAGAAACGCATCGTCTTCAGAGTCGTCGATGATGAGTACATTATAGGGGAGGGCAGCGTCGGCCTCCTTTCCGTTTCGTCTCGAAATATACTGCGCCTGATTCATAGGTCTATTACTTCGCTCGGCTTTCAAGTGGATTAAAAATATTATTATCGTTAGGAATAAGTAGCGTACATTTCAGTCTAGAAGATAACCGCGCAAACTCAATTGTGTATCGGGCCTAAAATGTTGTGATTTGTTTCAAATTTTCGCATGTCGCGCTACATTTTTTGGGCCCGCCCCAGGCTGAAGTAAAAGGTGCTGCCACCTTCTACTTGTGATTCAGCTCGGATGCTTCCGTGGTGACGTTCAATAATGCGCTTTGTTGTGGCAAGTCCGATACCTGTTCCCTCAAACTGTTCGGTGGAGTGCAGCCGGCTGAAGGGCTTGAATAGTCGTTCGGCATACTCCATATCGAAGCCGCATCCATTGTCGCGAACAAAAAAGGTGGTGCCTTGATCTGATTCGATCTGCCCGACTTCTATATAGGTATGTGTTTGATTCCGGCTGTATTTCCAGGCATTGCCAATGAGATTGTCGAGCAGGATTTCAATGAGCTTGGGGTCGCCTTTGGCGTGCATTTCAGAATGTACCGTGATCGAGGCTGCGCGTTCCGGTTCGCTCTCTTGCAGGGATGCGACGATATGTTCGGCCAGTGCGCTCAGGTCGAAATCCTGCGGCTCGACGTCCATGCGCGTCACGCGCGAGAGCTGCATGAGGCTGGTGATCAGTTGCGACATCTTTTGGCTATTGCTGCGTAAACGGGATAAATAATTCAGGGCGTCTTCGTCCAGTCGATGCGCATAGTCTTCTTCCAATGCGCGGCTGAAACCATCGATCTTGCGCAGGGGGGCTTTGAGGTCGTGAGACACCGAATAGGAGAAAGCTTCGAGCTCCCGGTTAGCCATTTCGAGTTCGGCGGTGCGTGCTTCGACTTTTTTCTCAAGGTTTTCGGTGTGCTCGACGATTACCAGATTTTGCTGGGCAATGGTTTCGAGCATGGTGTTGAATGCGTCGACGAGCTCACCAATCTCATCTTCATGCTTTTTATGTGCCCGAGGCGTAAAGTCATGTTCAATGGTGACCTTTCTGGCGATGCGCTGCAGTTCAATCAGGGGGTCGGAGATGAAACGTTGCACGTAGCGCGCAAACAGCAACGCGCCCAGAATGGCAATGCTGGAAAGCATGGCTGCCGAAAGCAGGCTGGCGCGAATTTCTTTTTGAAGTCGTGAAGTGCTGGCGCGAATATACACTTGGCCATACTTTTCGCTGCCTACGGTGATGGGCTCGCTAACGTAAAAGTGCGATCCCGTCAGCAAGCGACCAAACGTTTCAGGTTCTGCCGGACAGCTATGTTTTTTGGCGTCGCGCGCGTAATTGGCAAGCAGTGCATTGTCGTTGTTGTAGATGCATGCGAGCCGAACTTGATCGTGCAAGGCAAGGCTGGCCAAGGTCTCTGCCAATGCAGGTTGGTCTTCAAACAGCACCGCCGCATTGCTTCTGTCTGAAATTATCTTGGCAATGGCTGTGAATTCGCTGCTCAACTGGGTTTTGAAGGAGGCATAGCGCTGGTACACAAAAATACTGCTGATCAGTAGAACTCCCAATAGCGTGCTGATCATGATCACTAGAGACAGCTTGTTTTTGATCGGCATATCAACGAGACGGCGCATGTGCTTATTTCACCACCTGATTTGCGAGTTCAAGCAGCTTGGAGCTGATGGATAAGCGGCTGGAGCGGGACCGCGTCAAGTTGACGTCGAAACGAATAACATTTCCCAAAGTGATGAAGCCAATGGTGCCACCGAGTTTTGCAAAGCCCGGGATGTCGCTCACTATGAGTACGGGTGAATTCCCCACACGTTCGATGAGCTGTTGTGCATGCCGCTCTTCTTCGCGGGAGATATACAGCACGCTACATGCAGTCAGGCTGGATTGGTCGGCGACCTTGGTAACAACCAAGTCGCGATTATTGACGCGCAGATTGGCAAGTGGTGTCAGTTTTTCGTTGATAGGGTCCTTGCCGAACAGGCATACCTGAAGCGGAGCTTCGTTGTCGTTGCCGTCGGGCCAGGTAACGAACTTGATGAAGTTGTACAGATAAGCGGCTTTAATGTCGTATTCGGTCTTGGCCAAACCGCATGCTGAGTAAAACAGCAACAGGGCGCCCACCAGCGGGCGCCAGAATGACAGTGAAGAGAGGTTTGGCATCAGTCCGTTGCGTATGTGTTTTTTGTGAATTTATTATCCTGGGTCGCGTTGATCTGGCGCACTTACTTTGCGCATATTGATCAACACCGGCTCATAGGGCTGCGTGTTCGTCGTCAGTTATTTGCGGCTTTCTGGTTCTTTTTTAGAATTGAGGTGTACTTTTTGCTCAAATCAAGGAAGCGAGGCGTGGGGCCCACATCTTCATAAAGTGGATCGCCCATTTCATCGGTTTCGATAACGCGCTTTCCCGCTACATAGGGCAGGCTGGTTTCCAACTCTTCCAAGGCGGCAGACAGCAATTCGCTGATAATTTCAGTCTTGGTGCGTTTGGGGTACATTTCTGCCAATGCAGCGATCTTTGCAGCATCCTCGATAGGCAAACGAAGCGTATATTCTTCGGCGGTCAGGGTGGCTTTTGCCTGTTTTTCCCAGTATTCCGACAGCGCTTTGATTTTCATAAACTATCGATCCTTATTGTTGTTTGCTACTTTAATTGGGCTTGCAGCCGAGACAATCAAAAGGATACCGCACACATTCCTTTTCTTCGGCCGACAACCAAGCCCATATAGTCAGTCTAGTAAGTTTTCAGTGAATTGTGACGCGCTATATTGTGTGGATTTGTTACCATTTCGCTGGATGATGAACAGCGGCTTTTCAAGCCTGTTTATCGTGTGATCGTCAATATGTTGAAGCTGGTCATAGGACGCTCAATTACCACTAAAGGAATCAGTTATGTCAGATATGCATCCGCACCTGCGAGAGAACATCCGTCTGCTTGGCGGTATTCTCGGAGAAACCATTCGAGAGCATCTCGGCTCGTCGTACCTGGATAAGATTGAAGCGATTCGTCTGACGGCCAAAGCCGACCGTGATGTGGAGGATGGCGACGCCTCTCCGGAACTGGTGGGTTTATTGTCGGCGTTGTCGGATAACGAACTCATACCGGTGGCGCGATCTTTCAACCAGTTTCTGAATTTGGCCAATATCGCAGAGCAGTACCACGGTATTCGCCGGCAGCGAGATGAAAGTGAAAGCGGTGTCGAGCGTTTCGATGATCTCTTTGCCCGCTTGAAGGCGCACGGCAAAGACCAAAAGGCGCTGACAACATTGCTCAATGAAATGCGGATCGAGTTTGTGTTGACGGCACACCCCACGGAAGTCACGCGTCGCACCTTGATCATGAAGTATGACACCATCGCAGAGTGCCTGGCAGAACTTGATCATAACGACCTAACCGATAAAGAGCGGCAGCAGTTACGCCAAAAGTTGGTACGCTTGATTTGCGAGGCCTGGCATACCAACGAAATTCGTGAAGAGCGACCCTCGGCCGTGGACGAGGCAAGATGGGGGTTTGCGGTCATTGAAAACAGTTTATGGCAGGCTTTGCCGGATTTTTTGCGCGAGCTCGATACTGCGCTCATGGATCAGTTTGATGTGCCCTTACCACCCAATGCCAGCCCGATTAAGTTCGCCTCCTGGATGGGCGGTGATCGCGATGGCAACCCAAATGTCACCGCCAATCTCACTCGGGAAGTATTGGCTCTGAGTCGCTGGATGGCGGCTGACCTGTATTTGCGCGATATCAGCGCTCTGCTCAATCAATTGT
Source organism: Oleiphilaceae bacterium (assembly GCA_041590075.1). GTDB lineage: Bacteria > Pseudomonadota > Gammaproteobacteria > Pseudomonadales > Oleiphilaceae > PZPK01. The sequence continues at coordinate 14,207 of JBFHUL010000057.1, read as the reverse complement.
CAATGTGGGATTGTTCTCAGGCCTTGCGGCAAGAAGCGGATCGCCTGTTGCACCAGAGTGATCGAAACAGGCATGAGCCTTATCGCATTGTGTTGGCGGAGTTACGTCGGCGTTTGCTCCTCACGCGAGATTGGGCGGCTGCCAAGGCCCGCGGTGAAGTGCTGCCGGATAACGACGTGTTGCTCGACAATGACGACCTCATTGAGCCGCTCATGCTGTGTTACGAATCCCTGATAGATACCGGCCTCAATACCGTTGCCAACGGATTGCTGTTGGATACCCTGCGTCGCGCCAGCTGTTTTGGGCTGGAATTGGTGAAGCTGGATATACGTCAGGATTCTGAGCGACATCTGGATGTGATGTCGGAGCTGACCCGGTATTTGGATTTAGGTGACTTTGCGACCTGGAGTGAAGAAGACAAACAGCGCTTTCTGCTGGACGAATTGAAGAGCAAGCGGCCCCTGATTCCTCCTCAATGGCGCTGCAGTGAAGAGGTGCGTGAGGTGCTCGATACCTGCAAGGTGATTGCAGAGCAACCAGCCTCGGCGCTGGGCGCCTACGTGATCTCAATGGCCAGTGCACCGTCCGATGTGCTCACGGTAATACTTCTACTTCAGGAGGCCGGTATCGGCCATAATCTCCGCGTGGTGCCGCTATTCGAAACGCTTGATGATTTGTCCGGCGCGGCTGAAGCGATCGATCGATTATTATCTGTCGCCTGGTACAAGGATTATTGCCAGGGGCAGCAGGAAGTCATGATTGGTTATTCGGACTCAGCAAAAGATGCCGGCCAGATGGCTGCCGCCTGGGCGCAGTATCGCGCACAGGAGTCACTGGTTGAAGTGGCTGACCGACATGCGATTAAACTCACGCTGTTCCATGGACGAGGCGGCACGGTGGGACGTGGTGGCGGGCCGGCCAATCGCGCGATTCTGTCGCAGCCTCCGGGGTCGGTAAACGGCAGTTTTCGTATCACCGAGCAAGGCGAAATGATTCGTTTCAAATTTGGTTTGCCGGAGGTCGCAAAACAAAGCTTTAAGCTGTATCTCAATGCGGTAGTGGAGGCGAGCCTCATGCCACCTCCCAAGCCGGAAGACGATTGGCGCACACTCATGACTGAGCTGACCAGCATATCGCTGCGTTCGTATCGGGGCGTGGTCAGAGAAAATAAGGACTTTGTGGAGTATTTTCGCTCTGCCACGCCTGAATCCGAGCTGGGCAAGCTGGCCTTGGGGAGTCGCCCGGCGCGACGTAAGGTGGGCGGGGGGGTAGAAAGCCTCCGAGCCATACCCTGGATCTTTGCCTGGAGTCAGATGCGGCTCATGTTGCCGGCCTGGTTAGGTAGTGATGAAGCGCTGAATCATGCCTTATCTCAGCCTCAGAAGGCCGCTACCCTCCAAGAGATGCTTGCCCGGTGGCCGTTCTTCAAAACACATATCGATATGCTAGAGATGGTATTGGCGAAAGGGGACTATCGCATTGCGCGCTATTACGATCAGCTGCTGGCTCCCGAACACCTGAAGCCGCTGGGGCGCACTCTCCGGCATCGCTATCGGGCCATGATCGACACCGTAAAGCGGGTGAAAAACCAGAAGCACCTTTTGGAAGATAACCCGATTGTGTATGGGTCGATGCGCGTGCGTGCGCCGTATACAAATCCCTTGCACTACCTGCAGGCTGAATTGCTTCGAAGGGTTCGCCAGGCCCGAGAAAATGGAGTGGAAACCGATACGGCCGAAACCGCATTGAAGGTGACGATGGCCGGAATCGCTGCGGGTATCCGTAATACCGGGTAAAGCGCTGCTAAACTTGCTTACAAAAAGGCAAAAGCACTTACTTGGTAGTGTGCGCCGGTGAACACTATTTCAGGGAAAGATTGCGTTTAATAGGGAAATATTTCATGACTTCGATGACAGGAAAAGCCGTGCCCGTAGCCAGCCGACTTAATCAGTATTTGCGTAAATGTGCGATTCCCGCGCAATTGGTGCACCATCAACGCGGTGCTGATTGGTCGGATGACGTTAAACAGTCGGGAGTGGCGCCCGAGCTCTGCGCGCGCGCTGTTGCGCTGATCGACCGGAGAGGTCCGGCAGTTGCTGTCGTACCCCACAATGCGGAATTGGATGTGATGCTGGTGAACGAAGGCCTGGGGCGACAATTTCAGGTGTTACCGGCGCAACAGGCCAGCAGGCTATTCAAGGACTGCGAACCCGGTCTGATTCCCGCATTGGCGATGGCCTACGGATTGCCCGTTTTGTTGGATGCGGAGCTGGTGGATATGGATGAGGTCTACGTATCTTCCGGCAGTCATAGCGCCTTGCTGAAGCTCAATGCCGCCAGCTTTGCCAAAGCCATGCGAGGTGCTATAAAAGTGCGCATGAGCAAATGGCAAAAAGTCGTAACGCCAGCGTTGCCCGACGCGGTTGCGGGAGAAGGGCTTGGGCAATTGTCGCTGGATCAGGTGGCCAGAAAGCTCGAGAAAATTTACAAACTTCCCCCCATGCCGGATACCGCTATGCGTATTCTGCACATGGTCAACGATCCCAATGTGGGGGTGACGGAATTGGCCGCGCTCATCGAGCGTGATCCAAGCTTATCTGCGCAGGTTATGCGGTATGCGCGTTCAGCACTGTTTGCTTACCGGGGAGAGCTCAATTCGATAAAGGACGCCGTAAATATCGTACTCGGTTTCGATAGGGTGTCGCAGCTCGCTATGGGTATTGCTGCCTCTAAAGCATTCACCATTCCCAAAGACGGGCCCTTGGGCTTGGAGTCTTTCTGGCGGCACGCCCTGTACAGCGGCGTGTTGTGTCAGGCGTTGTCGGTGCTCGCGAAACCCGAGCTTGGATTGTCTGAGCATGAGGCCTACCTGTGCGGTCTGCTGCATAACTTTGGCCTCCTGTTGATCGGTCATTTGTTTCCGCCTGAATTTTCGATGCTGAACAAATTGCGTGAAGCCGAACCTGAAGCCAGCATGCAAGAGATAGAGCAGCAGGTGTTTGGTATTGGTGGGGCTCAGGAGTTTATTTCTCTGGGACATGGCTCGATGGGCGCCATCCTGCTTAAATTCTGGGGCTTGCCGGAGACCGTGATTAAAGCAGCGGCGATGCACCAGAATGCAGAATACTCGGGCAGCTACCAGGAAATGTTGCATATCGTGCAGTTATCCAACTACCTTCTCAGCGAACACAGCGTAGGCGATGAGCCCGTTGCGCCTCCCTCAGAGAACCTTCTCGAAACCTTAGGTATCGACCTGGAACAGGCGCGAGAGCTGGCGTCGTTGACGGTCGAGCAGTGTCGTAGTCTCGACAGTCTAGTGGCAGATATCGCCGCATAAGTGGGCGGTAATGTGGCCATGAACGCATAACTTGGCCAGTGAGGCCTGATTATGCTTTCAACGGTGCCTGAATTGTCCGATGATCAATTGAATTCAGAGGGCAAAGCGGAAGTTGCGAGAGACGCGGAACAATAGACGGGAAAAGCTATTATCGGGGTGCTACCCAGTCGGACGTGTGATGTTCGACGCTAACAGCCAAAGCGCACTCAACGCAATTATAAATTCATCCATCGACGTATGCTTCCCACCGACGTCATCCTCGCGAACGCGGGGATCCATTGTTTAAAATGTACCAACCTGCACAACGTTCAAGGAAGAATATATGCAACCTGCCGTCTATATTGTGGCCCGTGAAAAACGTGGCACTCTTTACGTTGGTGTCACAAGCAACTTAATCCAACGTGTTTGGCAGCATAAACCAGGTGATACTGAGGGCTTTTCAAAAAGATATGGAGCGAAGAATCTGGTCTACTTTGAACAACATGAATCCATGCTATCGGCAATTCAAAGAGAAAAACAGCTAAAAAAATGGCATCGTCAATGGAAGTTAGACCTGATATTTGAACATAATCCAGCATGGGGCGATCTATGGGAATCGATCATCGAGGCTTCGTGATACAAAGACAATGGATTCCCGCCTTCGCGGGAATGACGTCGTGCGTGAAATTAATTAATCGGTGAAACCGGCTGACTCTATGCCTGACTATGATGGAGTCCGGTAGTCAACAAGTACCCGCTCAAACGACCGCTAAGCCCAAAGACCAGTCCTATATTTCACCGAGCGTAAGACCCGCTCCTGTCCAGTAACAGTCTGTTTTTGGTGTGGCCACATTATGGTTTCGTCACCATAATGCTGCTCAATTCACCTCAAAGCAGGCTCTGCTCTTTTACCTGTCGTGCCTTGGCCTTATAATGGCGCCCCTTGGCTTATCGCCTTCCCAGAATTTTTGCTCCTTGCGCTATGCCGGGCGGGGAGTGAGAGCTTCAGGTCATGCGGGACGCGAACTGAATTTGCGCATGGTTTTTCCCGAGTTTTAGCATGTCACGATGCTCAACTGGACGACGCCGAAAAAGCGGCGCCAGCACGCAGATTCTAATCTTAAAGACACTAACGGAGACAAGCGTTTATGCGAATCATCCTATTGGGCGCTCCTGGCGCAGGCAAAGGGACTCAGGCCCAGTTTATTACCGAGAAATACGGTATCCCCCAGATCTCTACCGGCGACATGCTGAGAGCCGCCGTGAAAGCCGGCACGCCACTGGGTCTGAAGGTAAAAGAGGTCATGGCGTCGGGCGGATTGGTTTCCGATGAAACGATTATCGAACTGATCGATGAGCGTATTCAGCAGGACGACTGCAAAAACGGTTTTTTGTTTGATGGTTTCCCGCGCACGATTCCGCAGGCAGAAGCATTGAAAAAGAACAACATCAATATCGACGCGGTGGTGGAGATTAATGTGGATGACGAAGAAATTGTGAGTCGCCTCAGTGGTCGCCGTGTGCACGAAGCAAGCGGGCGCATCTATCACGTGAAATATAATCCGCCCTCTGTGGATGGAAAAGACGATGAAACCGGTGAGCCTCTGGTGCAGCGTGAGGACGATAAAGAAGAAACGGTGCGTAAACGTTTGCAGGTGTATCACTCGCAAACAGCGCCACTCATTGACTACTACTCTTCATGGGCCGATAAAGGCGGTGATCAGGCGCCCCGCTACGTAAAAGTAGATGGCGTTGGCGAAATGTCTGAGATCCGAGACCAGATTGTTCGGGGTCTGGACGCCTGATTCCATTCTTGCGAGGGGCAACAATGCAGTCCGCAAAGGAAGCGCGTTAGTGGCGCGTATATTGGCAATCGAGTCGTCGGCAGAGCTGTGCTCTGTTGCACTGTTTGATCGGGGTGAGGTCGTGGAGCGTTCAGAGCGAGCACCGCGACAGCATGCCCAGCGTCTCCTTCCTCTTGTCGATGAGCTATTAAAGCCGCGCGCACTCAGTGTTCACGAGCTGGATGCCATAGCCTTTGGATGTGGCCCCGGTTCCTTCACAGGATTACGCATCGCTGCCGGCTTTGCACAGGGTATGGCGCTGGGCGCCGGCTTGCCGGTAGTGCCGGTATCCAATTTGCGCGCTCTGGCATTCAGTGCGGCCCGCTCCGGAGGCGAAGGATATTATCTCCCGCTGATTGATGCCCGCATGGAAGAAGTCTATTGGGCTGCGTATCAGGTGAGTGGTGAAGTGGGGCCCGGTGCTCTGGTAGCTCTGTGTGAAGAGCAGGTATGCCCCCCTGAACATCTTCTACTCCCCGACCCAGCGCAACAGATGTGGTACGCCGCCGGCAGTGGACTGGTTTACAAGAACCGTTTTACTGCAGAGTTGTTGCAAAGAGTGCAACAGGAAAACCAGGCAGTGAGCGTTGAAGCGGGGGTAATCGCGCAACTCGCTGCAGATGACTTTGCACAAGGTCGACAGGTGCCCGCCGAGCAGGGGCAGCCCAGCTATATTCGCAATGAGGTTGCCTGGAAAAAATTGCCCGGTCGCGACTAGCCATCGGCACTCGCGTCACATTCAAGAAATAAGGAGATGACAGGCATGTCCTGGTGGGAAGCCGTGGCTCTGGCTCTGATTCAGGGGCTAACCGAGTTTTTGCCTATTTCCAGTTCGGCGCATCTGATTCTGCCCAGCCAGTTATTGGGTTGGGAGGATCAGGGGCTGGCCTTTGATGTGGCTGTGCACGTGGGTACTCTGCTGGCCATTGTGTGTTATTTTCGGCGCGATGTGGCAGATCTTCTCAAGGCCTGGTGTACCTCAATCACGAAACGTCAGCACAGCGAAGACAGCAAGCTGGCCTGGCTCATTATCGTGGCAACGGTTCCCGCTGGTTTGGCCGGTGTTGTGCTGAATGACTTGATAGAAACCCATCTGCGCAGCGTGGCTGTCATTGCCTCCACTACCATCGTCTTTGGGCTTGTCTTGTGGTGGGCCGATCAGCGCGGAAGTCGCCGGCATGCTTTACAGCAACTAGATCTGCGCGGTGCCCTGTTCATTGGGCTGGCGCAAGCTTTGGCGCTCGTGCCTGGCACCTCCCGCTCAGGCATTACCATGACCGCTGCGTTGCTGATGGGCTTTACTCGCGAGGCCTCGGCGCGGTTTTCTTTTCTGCTTTCCATACCCCTCATTGCGGCAGCAGGTGGCCTGAAAACACTAGAGTTGCTCGAGCAGGGTAGCGATAGTGAGTGGGGGTTGGTCGCCTTGGGGACTGTGGTGGCGTTTGTGAGTGCCTATCTCTGTATTACGGCATTTCTGCAATTTCTCGAGAGAATCGGATTTACGCCCTTTGTGATTTATCGATTGCTGCTCGGCGCCATTCTGATCGCGTTTATGTGGTAAACAATTGTTGCAAGTGGCGCATCCGGGCGTTTATTCCAGTCCTGTTTGGGCGTAGAATCGTAAGACTGTGTAAGGCTTGTTTGCGAGCACCGCTATGGAAGTGAATGCCAACCCTATTAGTTTGAGTCGAACTCTGGCCCAGCGTCCGGATAGCTCGGCAGATGAGCGATCGGCGAGGCAGGAGCGTTCAGAGCGCTCATCCGACAATAATCGTGTTGAGCGTCCTTTCGATGCACAAGCGCTGGCGCTGCGCGGTCAGGAATTGGAAGAGCGGCGTTTTCAGCGTGTCAATGCCAACGAAAATCTGGATCGGGCAACGCAGAATGCCTTACAAAGCTATCAGCAGAATCAGTCTGCGTCACAGGCCCCGGGCACTGGCGAGCTGGCAGGCATTGATCTTTTCGTATAGCGTTTGATGACTCCCCCTTTATCTGATCTGGTTACTGTCGTGAATCAGGCTGCTGATCCAGCCGCCGCACTGAGCTTCGCCACAACGCATCATCTTCCGCACTCCCTCGGCCATGAGCCGATTACCACGCCTTACGTACTCGAATTTTCTGATGGCGCCACACGTCTCCTGCAAGAGGGTAAAGGCGCCCCCGGTCCGATCAGCGCGTCGTTTCTGGGCGGAAAGATTGCTCATCGCCGTCAGTTTGGAGGTGGCAAAGGGCAATTGATTGCCAAGGCCGTTGGCGTGCAGTCGGGGATCGTTCCCAGTGTGCTGGATGCGACGGCCGGACTGGGGCGTGATGCCTTTGTACTGGCAACGCTCGGATGTGAAGTGACCATGCTGGAGCGCTCACCGGTGGTGGCTGAATTGCTGCGCAGTGCGCTCAACGAAGCGCGCAACTCGGAGATTGCAGAGATCGTTGCGCGTATGCGATTGATTGAATCGGCCGCACAGTTCTGGATGCAGGCGCAATCAGGGCAGGTGGCGGATGTCGTGTATCTGGATCCCATGTATCCGCCGCGCGGGAAGTCTGCACTGGTCAAAAAGGAAATGCGTGCGTTTCACGACTTGGTCGGCGCCGATCCGGACGCCGGACAGCTCATCGAACATGCAATGTCTTGCGCTCGTTATCGCGTGGTGGTGAAGCGCCCTCGTCTGGGTGAGCGGCTGGATGAAAGGGCTCCCACCCTCGAAATCAGCGGTAAAAGCTGCCGTTACGACATTTATGTAAAGCAAAGCCTGAGCGCACTGCGCTCGGCTTAGTGCATGGATGTAACCTGAATAATCGCCTGCCTGAGCTCGGCATTGAGAATCAATCTTGCGTCGTCGGCGATTTGCTCGATCTGTTCGGTAAACACCAATTTGCCATGCTCATCTTCATGCAGGACTTTTTTGTCGCGTAGTTTGTCGATGAAATTCCGGAACAGGGTTTTGTCGAAGAACTCCGGCGCGTTCAGTCCAAACAATATCGACATGCGCTCAGCCATTTGCGTGCTTTGCTTTTCGAGCTGTTCTGCATCCAGATTGCCGGAGCCCTCTTTGATCAGAACGGCAATGGCGATGTAGTAGCGTTCCAGAGTTTGCATAATAAAGCGAGCCAGCACAGACAGTTGCACAAACTGGCCGCTACCTGGTTCAGGGCGAATCAGTCGATCACCTTCCTGTGTCAGCAGCTGTTTTTCGAGCAAAACGTTCAACCAACCCTCGTACACCGCGTCCACTTCATCACTTTCCCATGGCAAGAAATATTCGGAGCGAATATAGGGGTAAATGGCCCGGAAGATCGCATGCAGGCGCTTGCGATCTATGCTGCTGTGGTTCTGCAGCAAGCTCGCGATAAGCGAAGGAATCGCAAAAAAGTGAATGATGTTATTGCGATTGTAGGTGAGCATGATGGCATTGCGGTCCTGCAAGCAAATGATGTCGCCCAATTCGTTACGCTGACGCTCGACCAGGCCCATTTGCTCGGCATACTCCAGCCAGTCGTAGCCGTCACCTTCCGGAAAGGACATGTATTCGCTGTAAGGCTGTTGCTTTAATAGGTCGGCAAACGCCGTCATGAGGTTGGCCAGCGCACGGGCGTCCATGGCATAGCGCTGAGTAGACAGCAGTACGATCGCCAGTAGATTGATTGGATTTACCGCCGCAGCCTGATTAATGCGGGTAACAATTTCCAGCGATAGTTCATTGGCAATTCGGGGTAGCCAGTCGGGTTTGAAATCTTCCCCTCCCTTGTTCTCTCGCCAGTCGGGCTGGTGGGTATCCAGATACTTGCCCAAGTAGATGGGTTCGCCGAAATTGACACTCACCTTGCCGAAGGACTTGCGTAAATTTTTGAGCGAACGGAACAATCCAAAAATGGATTCCTTCTGTTTTTTCTTGCCGCGCAGCTCGCCTAGGTAGGTACCCCCTTCGAGCACTTTTTCGTAGCCGAAATAGACCGGCACAAAAGCGATGGGTTTTTGTTGGTCTCGCAGGTAGGAGCTCACTGTCATTGCTACCATGCCGGCGCGTGGGCGTAACGTTCTGCCAGTGCGGCTGCGCCCGCCTTCCACAAAATATTCGACTGAATAACCGCGTTTGAAAATCTCATGAATGTATTCCGCGAACACCGCGGCATAGAGCTTGTTACCCTTGAAGCTGCGGCGCATATAGAAGGCGCCGCCGCGCCGCAGTATGGCCCCCACGATCGGTAAATCGAGATTGTTGCCGGCAGCGATGTGGGGCACCATGATGCCCTCCGCAAACAGCATGGATGAGAGCAGTAGGTAGTCGATGTGACTGCGATGGCAGGGTACATACACTACGGCGTGGTCTTTGGTGACCTCTCGCACAATATCCACATTATTGGCATTGATGCCTCGGTAGATCTTGTTCCATAGCTTATTCAGTAAGCGCTCGAGGAAATGAATGGTCGAAATTTGCAGGTTGGATGCAATTTCATCGGCGTAGCGATAGGCCTTCTGGCGTGCTTTAGCCAGCTCGATCTCTTCACTTTCGGCGAGTTGCTCAATGGCTTCTTTGACGCGCGAGCTGTTGATGAGGGTGTTCACCAATGTATAGCGATGCGAGAGGTTGGGGCCAATAACGGTTTGTCGCACACGTCGAAAATGTACACGCAGTATGCGCGCGGTCTTGCGGGCCACGCGTTGCGCGTCATGTTCGGTATCTTCATGGATTTCCCGCAGTGACATGGGGTGGCCAAACTGCACATAGGTGCGTCGGCCATGCAGAAGAATAATCAGAAACTGTTGAAATGGACTCGCCACCGACCAGCTTTCGGTCAACAGCAATTGCAACCAGGACTTTTCGCGCGCAGGCGCCCGGCCCCAGAACAAAGAAACCGGTACCAGTTGTACATCGAGCGCGCTGTCTTCAGCGACGTCATTGACGATTTGCTTCAGGCGATCGGTGACGGTGGGGCTTTGGCGTTTCCGGAACCAGTGGCCCTGGCGTTCGTATAAAAAGAAAAAAGAGCGCCTGACCGTGTCATCGCCAAGTCTTAAAGTGCTTTGGGATGAGGGTAAATTGGATCGCAGGCAGGCGTTTTCGAGCACCAGTCGCGCCGACAGGGAGCTGTACTGAAGAACATAACAAACAGGCTTGTTCGGATCGAGTTTGAGGCTTTCGGTGTCAGCGCCTTTGATTTCGCTGCGAACCCAAATGAACAGGATTTTGCGCAACAAAGTGAATAGCAGTGAAGACGGTCGGAATGAGCGGCTCATAGATGCAGGTATTCCCAGCGAAAATTTGCGCCATAGTGTATAGGCTGGCTGCGCGGAGAGTAAAGCAATCAGCAAGGAAGACCCTGCCAGTTATCTGTGGCAAATGGGCCGTTACATGACCATGCTGCAAGGTAGGGGCAAGAGGCTTGAAATGACAGGGTGGCGCCTCTATATTGCTCTCGCAGCCCAAGTTGTGCGTCCAAAGTGCATGAATATAAAGGGCTTTTCAGACCTCTGCGAGCCAGATTTATGGACAAAAACGACAAGAACAGAGAGCATCATGATCAAAGTAGATAAACTCAGTAAGTATTTCGATGACTTCTGCGCTGTGAATCAAATCAGTTTTACGGTGCAAGCCGGTGAGGTGCTGGGCTTTCTAGGTCCAAACGGCGCCGGTAAATCCACGACGATGAAAATGCTCACGGGATTTTTGCAGCCTTCGGGTGGAGAAATCACCATTTCCGGATATCAACTCCCCCAGCAGGCGTTGGAAGCACAGCGTGAGATTGGCTACTTGCCTGAAGGCGCGCCTGCCTATGCCGACATGACCGTATTGGCCTCACTGAATTTTATTGGTCGAAGCCGTGGTTTTAGTGGTAGCGAGCTTCAGGATCGCATTGATAATGTCGTGAAAAAGGTGGAGCTGCATTCGGTACTGCACAAGCGAATCGACACGCTGTCCAAGGGTTACCGACGCCGTCTGGGATTGGCGCAGGCCCTGCTTCATGATCCCAAAATTCTCATCCTCGACGAGCCGACCGACGGACTCGACCCCAACCAGAAACACCATGTGCGGGAACTGATCCGGAATCTCGCGCGAGACAAAATCGTGATTGTCTCAACGCATATTCTCGAGGAAGTCAGTGCGGTGTGTACGCGGGCGATGATTTTGGCGGGAGGGCGCATCGTATTCGATGGTACGCCTGAGGATCTGGCGGCGCAGTCCGACTACCACAATGCCGTCGTGGTGCGCTTGAATAATATACCCGGCGAACTGATCCCGGCGATAGAAGCGCTGCCCGAAGTGAAATCGGTCGAGCAGGGGGAAGGTGAGCAATTTGTGGTTTTCCCCAAAGACGGGCAAAACATATTGGCCCAAGTGAATCGTGTGCTACATGCCAGCGACTGCCAAGTGGAAGAACTGCATGTGGAAGTGGGTCGCCTGGATGATGTGTTCCGTAAAGTCACTCTGGCACATCAAGAAGAACGTCAACAAGAGGCTGTGTAACGACCATGAGTCCTATTCGCGTCATATTGAATCGGGAGCTGGCCAGCTATTTTGCAACGCCTGTTGCCTACATTTTCATTATCATTTTTCTCATGCTGAGCGGGATTTTCACTTTTTACCTCGGTCAGTTTTTTGAGCGGGGGCAGGCCGATCTGACGGCATTCTTCAATTTTATTCCCTGGTTGTATCTGGTGTTGATTCCCGCCGTCGCCATGCGGCTGTGGTCGGAGGAGCGACGCAGCGGCACTATCGAGCTCCTCATGACACTGCCACTCTCGACCACGCAGATCGTGCTGGGTAAATTTCTGGCCGCCTGGTTGTTTGTGGGTCTGGCGTTGGCCCTGACGTTTCCCTTGTGGTTAACCGTTAACTACCTGGGCGATCCAGATAACGGGGTGATTCTGGCCGGGTATCTTGGTAGCTGGTTGATGTCGGGGGGCTTTTTGGCCATCGGTTCGTGCTTATCGGCGCTGACCAAAAACCAGATTATTGCCTTCATTCTCACGCTTGTACTGTGTTTTATTTTGGTAGTGAGCGGGTTTCCCATTGTGCAGGATGTATTTTCCGGCTGGGCGCCGCTGTGGTTGGTAGACGGCCTGGCGAGCCTGAGTTTTCTAACGCATTTCAATGCGATTTCGCGCGGCGTGATCGATCTCCGCGATCTGGTCTACTTCCTGGTATTGATTGCTGCCTGGTTATACGCCACGGCACTTGTTATCGATATGAAAAAAGCAGACTAGGGAGAGCAGCATGAAGCATTCAGTAAAACGTTTGGTTGGCGTATTTGTCGCCATGTTTGTCGTCATTGTCGTGAGTTCCCAATGGTTAACGGGGTGGCGTATTGATCTGTCTGAGAACGGTCTATATACCTTGTCCGACGGTACGAAAAATATACTGGCCGAGCTTGAAAATCCGGTCACCCTGACGCTTTATTTTTCGGATAAAGCTACAACACAACTGCCGGCCTTGCGCACCTACGCGCAGCGTGTGCAGGAGTTGCTGGAAGAATATGAGGGGCTCGCGGATGGCAAATTGACGGTGAGCAAAGTGGACCCGGTACCGTTTTCGGAAGCCGAGGATGAAGCGGCTTTGGCGGGATTGCAGGGCATTCCTGTGGGGGCGCGTGGTGATGAAGTGTACTTCGGTCTGGTGGCGCGCAATGAAGCCGGTGCGGAAGAGGTGATTCCCTTTATGCAGCCCGATCGGGAAGCGTTTCTGGAGTATGAGCTGACGCGCCTGATTTCGTCTTTAGCGAAAACCAGCTTACCCAAAGTGGGTATTGTAAGCGGCATCGAAATCAAGGGCGGATTCGACTACATGACGCGCCAATCGCGTCCTGCTTGGGCTTTCCTGCAGTATGTTGAAGAAAGTTTTGAGGTGGAGTGGATCGCCGATGATGCCACAGAGATTGCAGGCGTCGATGCCTTGCTGCTCGTCGCACCGGGCGAGTTGTCGGAATCCCTGCAGTTCGCGATCGATCAGTACGTGGTGAGTGGCGGCAGCACGCTCGTCTTTCTTGATCCCTACTCGGAAGCTGCCGGGAGTATGGGGGCAATGCCTTCAGTGCAGCGCTTTGGTCTAGACGCGCTCATGAACAATTGGGGCGTCACATTGCGGGAAGATGTGTTTGTCACCGACTATGCCAATTCGATGGTGGTGGGCGTTGGTCCGGCGCGCAAAGCGGTGCGCCATATCGGCTTGCTTGGCATGACGCCCGAAGCTCTCGATCAGGATGATATTGTGCTGCATGGTCTGGAAAGCCTTAATTTCTCCTCTGCAGGAATTCTGGATCGTGTTGAAGGTGCGTCGAGCGAATGGGAACCGATTCTGCTCACCAGCGACCAGTCCCAGCCGCGTGAATCGGATATGTTGCTCCAGTTACATGATCCGCAATCACTGTTAAGTGGGTTTGCGCCTACAGGCGAACGGTATGTGCTCGCCGCCCGGGTGCGGGGGCAGGTGAAGACGCTCTTTCCCGAGGGCATTGAAATCAGTGAAGAAGTTCCTGTTGAGAGTAGCGAGGCTGAAGAGGGTGAAGACGCAGCAAAAACAGAAACTGTTACGCGAAAGATTTCGCCAACGGTGCAGGAAACAGACGCAATGCGGCTGCTGGTTGTTGCCGACAGCGATTTCCTGAGCGATCGGCTCTGGGTACAGGTGCAGAACTTCTTTGGCCAGCAGATCGTGACGCCCTGGGCTGACAATGGCAGTTTCCTGGTGAATGCGCTTGAGCACATGTCGGGGCATCCGGACCTGATTACGATTCGCTCTCAGGGCCGGTTTAATCGCCCCTTTGATCGCGTGGAAGCGCTGCGCCGTGAAGCCGAAGAGCGTTTTCTGGCACAACAAGAGCTGTTGGAAGAGCAGTTGCAGCAGACAGAGCAGAAGCTCATCGAGCTAGAAAAAATGCGCAGTGAAGGCGACGGAGCGGTGTTTACACCTGAGCAAGAGGCGGAGTTGCTAAACTTTCAGGAGGAGAAGCTCAAAATTCGCAAGCAGTTGCGCGATGTGCAACACCAGCTCGACCGTGACATCGAAGCATTGGGTACGCAGTTGAAGCTGATTAACATTCTGCTGATACCG
>JBFHUL010000056.1:0-22824 GCA_041590075.1 Oleiphilaceae bacterium | reverse complement strand
CGGACAGTTATCGACACTGTCGTCTACACCGTCGCCATCCTGATCGCTACTCTGGCCACCCTCACAGGCATCGCCAATTCCATTGCCATCGCTGTCGGCCTGATCAGCGTTCGGTACGGTCGGACAGTTATCGACACTGTCTTCTACACCATCCCCATCGGTATCCGGCGCAGGGGGCGTGTAATCAAACAGCGCCTTGACCTGCTCAATACCCGGGCTGTTCAGGCCCGCCTCATAATGCACAGAACCGGCTGCCTGATAGACGCCCTGTCGCACATAGGGCTGACTGTCGGAGGTATCCGCAATCACTGCCAGGAAGATCGCGTCGGCTTCGTCGTCTACATCATAGCCCGCAAGAATGTCGTCGTTCAGGCTGAACTGCAGCAACAAATCCGTGTTGTTATCCATCGGATCATTGACCGTCCAGGTTTCAGGCGTCAGGGTCGTTGGGCTCAGGCTTTGGGTGTCCCAATTCCATTCATAAAAGCTCACCGTACCACTGCTGCCTTCGGCACCGCTGTCGTCGCTGCCCGTGAGGTAGGCCAGTAATTCGGTCCCCATCTCACCGTAGCCAACCCATACGCCTTGCCAGGGTTGCGTCATGGTGGACCCTGCGGGATGAATCACATCGGCAAAACTGCTCGCCAATACGGTGGTTTGCGCATCCGGCATCGCGGCGATCATGGCGTTGCCACAATCGAGTGCCTCGACGGCGGGATCACCGTGACCATCACACCAAACGTTGTACACGTCGAGTTGCGACACCGCATGGATGCCCACACCCAATGCATTGGTGGTGAAGGCCCCCGGTGCACTGATACCTTCTTCAGTCCACAAGCGCGGGGTCATACCGATCATGGTCTTGCCGGCAACATCGCCGGTGTAAGGGGTCACTTCCCAGTTGATCAATACATTGCCGCTGCTGTCTGCCGCGCCCAGATTGATGGTGGCACCGGGAGTACCCTGCACGACAAACTTGTCGTCTACGCTCACCCAGCCTGTGCTACCCAACACCAAACTACTGTCGGTGTCGGTTTCTTCCACCCAAACATCGGTAGTTTGCGAGGCGTCATAGCGGAAGTGTGTTTCGTCCACGTCGTCAATCAGGCCATAGAAGAACTCAAATGTCGGTGCGCTGGCGACCGTGCCATCGCCACTGTCATTACGCGCCTCATCGGCATCCATGTAGACGAAGCCCACATTCACCTGATCACCGAACAGACTGCTGGCCTGCACCTGATCCATGGGCGTAAAGGTTTCAGTACTGCTGTATTCACAGCTGGCCAAGACCGTTCCGGAGGCATCACTCGCGCTGAAGTTTTCAGACGCGGTACCGGTAATCACGCCGGTACCGGTATCAAGTGATCCGTTGAACTCCAGGCTCATGCTGTGCTCAACACCGTTCTCGTCGGTATAGCTATCCGAAATCGATGCGGTCACATTACCCGAGGTATCGATCTGCGCCTCATCACCACTCTGATGGCCGAGACCGTCGTCGCCAAAGCTCACCTGAATATTGCCGCCGTCCTGCAACCAGAGCGAAACACGGGTCATTTGATCATCCACGTCGAAGGGGCACATTTCAGACGCTTCTGCACCCGATTCGTTCTCGATGTCGACATTACGTTCATTCAGATAGAACAGCGACAGTGCAGGAATATCCTCACAGGCATCCCCTATGCCGTCGCCATCGGTATCAGTCTGATTGTCGGTGTCGTTGGGACCATTGGCCACTGTTGGGCAGTTGTCACTGTTGTCACCCACCAGATCGTTATCGGAATCGGTGGTTTCCGTTGCGTCAGTGGGGAAGGCGTCGTCCTCGTCGTTCACGCCATCGTTGTCATCGTCGATATCACAGGCGTCACCGCGCATATCGCCATCGGTATCCAGCTGATCATCTTCGTTGACGCCGTTGGCGGTCACAGGGCAGTTGTCGGCGCCATCTAACACGCCGTCCACATCGCTGTCTGCCACATCCGGATCCGTGCCCAGAGCTGCTTCTTCCGCATTGGTCAGGCCGTCACCGTCACGGTCACTGTCGCAGGCATCGCCGATGCCGTCGCCATCCTGATCATCCTGGGTGGCATTGCTGACCAATGGACAGTTATCGCTGCCATCGTCGACACGATCGTCATCATCGTCGGTGTCACAGGCATCACCTATGCCATCCTGATCGGTATCCAGTTGCGCAGGGTTAGCCACGGTTGGACAGTTATCCAGGGCCGCACCGGAGGCATCATTGTCGGTGACACCGTCGCCATCAGCGTCGGTGTCACAAGCATCACCGATGCCATCCTGGTCGAGGTCTGCCTGATCTTCGTTGTCGTTCACTGGGCAGTTATCGGCGTTATCTCCCAGAGTGTCGCCGTCGGAATTCTGCTGCTCGCTGGCATCCAGCGGGAAGGCATCGACAGAGTCATTGACGCCGTCACCGTCGTCATCGTTGTCACAGGCATTACCCTGGCCATCGCTGTCGGTATCCAGCTGATTGTCTTCGTTGGCACCATTGGCCACGGTAGGACAGTTATCAACATCGTCTAACACACCGTCGCCATCCTGATCATTGGTGTCACACACATCACCAATGCCATCACCGTCGGTGTCGGCCTGATCGGTGTTTGCATCGGCAGGGCAGTTGTCGGCGTTATCGCCGATGCTGTCCTGATCACTGTCAGCAGATTCAGTCGGATCGGTGGGGAAGGCATCGGCACTGTCTTCAACGCCGTCGCCGTCATCATCCGAGTCACAGACATCTCCCTGGCCGTCGCCATCCAGATCTTCCTGGTTGGGGTTGGCAATCGGGCAGTTATCCACTACATCGGGAACACCATCTTCGTCACTGTCGCCATCACAGACATCACCAATGCCATCACCATCAGCATCTTCCTGATTGGTATTACTTACAGTCGGGCAGTTGTCGACGGTGTTGTTGACACCATCGCCATCGCGGTCGGTGTCACAGACATTGCCAATACCGTCTGAATCATCATCCAACTGATCCCGATTGGGCTTGAGTGGGCAGTTATCGCTGCCGTCGTCGATGTCATCACCGTCGTCGTCTCTGTCACAGGCGTCGCCGATGCGGTCGCCATCCGTGTCTTTCTGGGTAGCATTGGGCGTAGTGGGACAGTTATCAATACCGTCGCGCTTGTTGTCGCCATCACTGTCGCGCACCAGAGGGTTCGTACCCAAAGTGGCTTCCTGTATATCGCTCAGGCCGTCATCGTCATCGTCGGTATCGGCATTGTTACCAATACCGTCATTATCGGTATCGAGCGATTCGGCAGGATTCAAGGGGAAGCGATCATTAACGTCATCGACGCCATCGCCATCGTCATCGGTATCGGCTCTGTTACCAATACCGTCGCCATCGGTATCGCGATACTCGTTACGGTCATAGGGGAAGGCGTCGTTGCCATTGAGTATGCCGTCGCCATCGATATCCGGGTCGCTGTTATCACCGATACCATCGCCATCGGTGTCGGTGTCTTCGTTGGGGTTCAGCGGGAACGCGTCACTGGCATCGGGCGTACCGTCACCATCATCGTCATCATCTATAATGTTGGGCACACTGTCACCGTCGGTATCGGTGCTGGCTGAGGCATCATTAGGGAAGTCATCTTCTTCGTTGGGGATGCCATCACCATCGATGTCGTCATCTGAGTTATTGCCAATACCATCGCCATCGGTATCGGTGTCTTCATTCGGATTCAAGGGGAAGGCATCCTGGCTGTCGGGCGTGCCGTCGCCATCGTCGTCGTCATCGGCGTTGTTGCCAATGCCATCGCCATCGGTGTCTACGGTTTCGGTGTCATCCTCAGGGAAGGCATCTTCGGTGTCGAGTACGCCGTCACCGTCATCATCGTCATCGGCGTTGTTACCAATGCCATCGCCATCGGTATCGGTGGTTTCCGTTTCATCCAGCGGGAAGGCATCTTCGGTATCGAGTACGCCATCGTTGTCGTCATCCCGGTCACAGGCATCACCACGCTCATCACCGTCGGCATTTTTCTGCAGGGGGTTATAGTGCACCCGGCAATTATCCTGAGCATTGTCGATACCGTCTCGGTCGGAATCAAACTGCACTTCGGGGTTGGTGGGCGCCTGATCCACACCATCCAGTGCGCCATCGCCATCGGTATCACGCTTGAGAGGATCGGTGCCCAGACTCACTTCTACATCGTCATCAATACCATCGCCATCGTCGTCATCGTCGGTATTATTGCCCACACCGTCGCGGTCGGTATCACGTGACTCAAAAGGATTACGGGGGAACTTATCACTGGTGTTCGGCACACCGTCGCCGTCGATATCGGTATCGCTGTTGTTGCCAATGCCATCACCGTCACTATCTCTCTGCTCAGAAGGATCGGTCGGGAAAGCATCTTCCGTATCGGGCACACCGTCGTTGTCGTCGTCGCTGTCAGGCGCCAGACCACCATTGTCAGCCGCACCGTCACCATCGGTATCCACATAGGTTTCTGCGGGCACGGTGTCGTCATTGTCGTCAGTGTCCTGACCTACCGGCCAGCCATCATTATCCTGATCCGCAGCATTCTGACGTGTGGCATCGAGCGGGAAGTCATCCTCGGTGTCGGGCGTGCCATCATTGTCGTCATCAGTATCCGCATTGTTGCCAATACCGTCATTATCGGTATCCACCTGTTCAGCCGGATCCAGCGGGAAGGCATCGCTGGTATCGTTTACACCGTCGTTGTCATCATCGCGGTCGGTATTGTTCCCGGTGCCGTCTTTGTCGGTATCTTTGGTTTCGGTGGGATCTTCCGGGAAGGCATCCTGATCATTGGGCACACCGTCGTCATCCAGATCCGGGTCGGTCTCAGCGGGTTTCAGTTCCACTTCTTCAGAGGTGTTGATTTCAGTCTGTACATCGTCGTTACCCAAGTCTTCTTTTTCACTGTCGACGATTTCTTTCATTTGTCCCACAGTTCGATTCTGCGGGTCATTAGGAATGGGGAAGGTAGAAGGGTCTTGCTCAATCAGTTCCAGGGCAGCGCCGGCTGTTTCGGCATCTTCGCTGTAAATGGTGCTGGTTTGTCCATCTACTTCGCCATCAATCGCGCCATCTGCCAGATCTTCAGTGAGTGCGGTTAAGACCGCATTGGCATCATCGGTACCCGTTGCATTGTCAATCTGATCCACCACAGCGGTGACGGCTTCCACCGCCGCACGATAGGCAGCCGCGTCTTCCTGCTTCTCTTGCGTATCGGTGGTGTCATCGATCAAAGGTGGGGTATCAAAAATATCGATTTCCGAAGCAATACCAAAACCCATGGTCGACTTAACCTGCGCCGCGGCAATGGGCAGTGCAGTCAGTAATTCGGCTTCGGTCTTGGTGCTGTCACCCAAGCTCACCGTGATATCGTCGGTGCCGTCGTCATCGCTATCCAGGTCCCGTTCCGATTCTGCCCATACACCGGTATCGGTATCGGCATTCTTAATGGCCAGATCCACTGCCATCGTGGTAAGTGGCGTGGCATAAATCTGTTCGCCCCCATCCAGCAGCTCCTGAGTAATCAAGGTACGCATCTCGGTAATTACCGGCGGCCGACCGGTCAGGAGATCCGTGGTATTTGCGTCGGAGGTAAATTCGAGAATGTAGGGAGGATTAAGGGGAAGAGGCAGGGAAATACCCGTGATGCGGGCCTGGGCGTCAGTGCTTCCTGGGGAGCCCACTGCGCTGCCTTTGAAGTCGGTGGCACTGGGATCCACCTCGTATACCGTCACAATGGCATCGACGAGCGGCCCTTTGATACCGCCACCTGAGAGACTCTGTGTGCTCGGTGAACTACTCCCTCCACCGCCGCCGCTGCTGCCTCCAAAACAGGCTGTTAACGACAAACAGGCTAACAAGGTAAGTAATTGATTTAATGAACGTAGTCGCACCGATGAGTGCTTGGAAGAGTGACGCATTTTTTTGTTCCCCAGCTACTTTTTGGTAATGGGTATGGCACTCCATGCAGGAAATCCCTGTCACCGCAAGACCCTTTGGGCGACTTACTTAAAATAGCCAAAGCTTGGAAAGCTGCCAGTTTCACAGTTAAGAAAAGTTTTACAAAATGTTGCCGGCGGATGACCTCCGGTCACGGAGGAAAAAAATTGTGCGGGACCAAATGAAAAAAGGGCTTGAATATCAAGCCCTTTTAAAACTAACTGCACAATTGGTCAGAAATTGTGCCCAAATTTGTCGAGCAGACCTTTTACTTTTTCATTGTCTTTGAGCTTATCTTCGACTTTCTCTTTGGCTTTGTCGATGGCTTTCTGCTTCAGCTTTTCTTTCTGTTTTTCCGTCGCCGCATCCACCAGGTTGTCGAGCATGGCCTCCGCAATTTTGGCGCCCAAGGCCGCCGGCGGCAGGCCCTCGCTGCCGCCAATATCGCGCGCCGTAAACGTGGGCAAGGTTTCATCATAGGCTTTTTGTCCGATCGCGGTGAGATCGAGCTTGAGACGGGTATCCTTGACCACGACCTGTTTCACGACTAAACGCAGGTCACTGCCCGCGTCTCCGCTGGCCGCAGTTTCCGAAGCTTGCTGTGGTTTGCTCGCGGGCGCATTGCGCTTAAGCTGATCGAGCAGTACGTTTACATTGCCTTGTGCCTGCGCATTGAGTTCATACAGCGCGCTCGCACTGTCGATGGTAATTTCCTCGATGACCAGGGGAGTGGTCGACAACTGTGCGGTATCGATATCCAGGCGCACCGCATCGAAACCCAGCAAACTGTTGGCACTGAAGCCCTGCGGATTGGCGACCGAAAACCCCCTGATTTCACCAAAACCATCCAGTAGTTTAAGCGTTACTGCGTCGACGCTGACCGGCACACCGAGGACTTTAGTCCCTTGCACCTCTATCTGCTCGTGCACGATATCATCGAGATTACCCATCAACCAATAAGCGGCCGCTCCCAGCACCAGCACCACAACCAATAAAAATCCGAACAGTTTCTTCATTGTTTCAGTCCTTCGTTATCGCGTTACGTTTGCGCACAGGCTAATGAGCCTGATCCCAGTTATCACCAATGCCGGCCTCCACCAGCAAGGGCACATCAAGTGATGCGGCATCGCTCATCGCAGCTTGCAGCTTTTCGCTCACCTCTGTGGCGATGTCCGCACGCGCCTCGATAATCAGTTCATCGTGTACCTGCATGATCATGCGCGCGTCCAGATCGGTCTCCTGCAACCGGGCATCCACCTTCAACATAGCACGTTTGATAATGTCTGCTGCGGTACCCTGCATCGGCGCATTGATGGCCGTGCGCTCTGCCGCCTGCTGCAGCATCTTGTTGCGCGCGTTGATATCGGGCAAATACAGACGCCGGCCAAACAGTGTTTCCACATAACCATCCTCATGCGCCTGTGCCCGAATGCGATCCATGTAGTCCAAGACCCCCGGATAACGCTCGAAATAGCGGTCGATATAGGCCTGCGCCTCATACCGCTCCACCTTGATCTGGCGCGCCAGACCAAAGGCAGACATACCGTAAATCAAGCCGAAGTTAATGGCCTTGGCCTTGCGCCGCTGCTCGGCATTCACTTCATCTACCTGCACATCAAATACCTCCGCGGCGGTTGCACGGTGCACATCCTGGCCCTCGGCAAAGGCCTTGAGCAACCCCGCATCCTGAGAAAGGTGCGCCATGATGCGCAGTTCGATCTGGGAATAGTCGGCCGCGATCAGCTTGTATCCCTCCTCCGCCACAAAGGCCTGACGAATACGACGGCCCTCTTCGGTTCTGATGGGAATGTTCTGCAGATTAGGATCACTGGATGACAACCGGCCGGTCGCCGTTACCGCCTGATGATAGGAAGTGTGAATACGCCCGGTGGCGGGGTTGATCAATTTGGGCAGTTTGTCGGTGTAGGTGGACTTCAGTTTCGACAGACTGCGATGCTCCAGAATCAAGCGCGGCAGAGGGTAATCCAGAGCCAATTCCTGCAATACCGGCTCCGCCGTGGAGGGCTGGCCTTTGGGCGTTTTCTTGATCACCGGCAACCCCAGTTTCTCGAAGAAGATGGCCTGCAACTGCTTGGGCGAACCCAGATTGAATTCCTCACCCGCCATTTCATAGGCTTCGCGTTCCAGCTCTTCGATGCGCTTGGCCAATTCCTGACTCTGTGCGCCGAGCAGGTGTGCATCCACCTTGGCCCCCCGCCTTTCCATGCGCGCCAAGACCGGCACCAGCGGCACTTCAATCTCGGCATACACCTTCTGCAACCCGGCACTCTCAGCCAGTAGCGCCTGGAGCGTCTGATGCAGTTGCAGGGTGATATCAGCATCCTCTGCGGCGTAAGGCCCGGCCTGTTCCAGCGCAATCTGATTAAAGGTGAGCTGTTTGGCACCTTTACCGGCAATATCTTCAAAATGAATAGTGCTGCGGCCCAGATATTTCTCGGCAAGGCTGTCCATATCATGGCGGGTGATGGTGGAATTCAGTGCGTAGGAGGCCACCATGGTATCGTGCGCAATGCCCTGCAGATCGATGCCATGATTGAGCAGCACATTTTTATCGTATTTCAGGTTTTGCCCCACCTTGTGTACCTTGGGATCTTCCAGCAGCGGCTTCAGTTGATCCAGCACCCAGGATGTATCGAGCTGTTCCGGCGCATCCAGATAGTCGTGGCCGAAGGGTACGTAGGCGGCCTTGCCGGGTTCACAGGCGAACGACACCCCCACGACGCGCGCCTCCATGTAATTCAGACTGGTGGTTTCGGTGTCGAAGGCAAACAGCTCTGCCTGACGGAGCTGCTCCAGCCAGGCCTCAAAGCGCGACGTGTCCAGCACGATCTCGTAATCCGTCTCCGGCGCGGGCGCTTGGGCGTCCGGGGCGTCCTCGATCACCTCTTCGCTCAGTTCTCGCACCCAGCTCTTGAATTCGTATTCCTGATACAGGGCCAACAGCGCGGCCCGGTCAGCTTCCTTGTGCTGAATATCTTCCAGTTTTTCAGGCAAGGGGTGCTCGGTGCGAATAGTGGCCAGATCATAAGAGAGCGGGAGCGTTTCCAGCGCGGCGCGCAGGTTCTCACCAATTTTGCCTTTCACCGCATCGGCATTTTGTATTACGCCGTCGAGGCTTTCGTATTCTTTCAACCACTTGACGGCCGTTTTGGGGCCGCACTTGGGCACGCCCGGAATGTTATCCACGGAATCGCCCACCAAGGCCAGATAATCAATAATCTGATCGGGGCGCACACCGAACTTTTCCACCACGCCGTCAACATCCATCTTGGTATCGGTCATGGTGTTGATCAGGGTGACATGCTCGGTCACAAGCTGCGCCATGTCTTTATCGCCTGTGGAAATCACCACGTCAATTTTGCGATCGGTAGCCTGTTTTGCCAACACACCGATCACATCGTCCGCCTCCACATCGGGTACCACCAGCAAGGGCAACCCCATGGCTTCAATAATTTGATGGATCGGTTCTATCTGGCAACGCAGGTCGTCCGGCATGGGAGGCCTGTTAGCCTTGTATTCCGGATACAGGTCATGCCGGAAATTCTTGCCCTTGGCATCAAACACCACAATGACTTTGGAACCCGGATAATCCTGCTGCAACTTGCGAATCATATTGATCACGCCCTTGATCGCACCCGTGGGGTGTCCTTTGGCGTTATTCAGGGGCGGCAGAGCATGATAGGCGCGAAATAAATAGGAGGAGCCGTCCACCAGGACGGTAGGGCCATTCAAGGTTTGGTTTTCCATAATATGAAGCATTCTGAGCCAGCGATAAGTGGCTTGCTATAGTAGGGAATTTCATGCCAAGCTTAAACAGATCAATACCGAATATTCCATTTCTGCGGACGACCCTTATGTACTACCTGCGCCTCTTGCTCTGCTGTCTTATTCTTGTCGCCAGTCTTCCCGCTCTGGCCGACGAAGGGCGCCCTATTTCCGAGCCGCAAATTACCATTCGCCATGAAGACAAGAAAACCTATTACGAATACCGGGTCAACGGCGTACTGCGCGAGATCAAAGTGGTGCCCGCTGTCGGACCGGCTTATTATCTCGTCCCGGCCGACGGCGAAGGCTGGATTCGAGAAGACCGCTCAACACTGCTTATCCCCAAGTGGGTGATTTTCAAGTGGTAACAGCGCCCACGCTGAACCATTGCTGAATTTCACTTACCAGACAACCTTTGCACCTCTTGCAGCCTGCCCGCGTGGATTCCGATCACCGGCTAACAGTAATTTAATGATTCCGGCCGCGGCTTAGTATGAATATTCTAATTTATCCACGTATCTTGGCGTCGAAGTTAAGTCATCGTGGGTTGGTTAGGACCCACCGATTACACGACTGAAATCACTAGCATTCTGCAAGACATGACGCAAAGAGGACACACACATGGCGACTATCAAATCTTACCAAGAACAAGTTCAGGAAATCGTAGAGAAAGCAATCAGCGCGGTTGAAGAGCAACATAAAGCACTGGCTCAGGCTTCTTTCACTTACGCCGAAAAGCTGTACAAACTGGACACCGTGAAAAGCAAGCACGATGAAGTGGCTGAACTGGCTTACACCAAAGTACGCGAAGTAAACAAAAAAGTAGGTAGCTTCGCAGCAGACCTGATCGAGAAATTCGAAAAGCCTGAAAGTACTGCCAGCAAAGCAAAAAGCACTGCCAAGAAAGCCACGACCACTGCCAAGAAAAAGGCAAGCGCGGCCAAAAGCACAGCAAGCAAAGCGGCCAAAAGCACCGCTGAGAAAGCAGAAGCAGCAACAGCTTAATCTACCTTTCTAAACCCCTTCTTGAGACCCGCTCCGGCGGGTCTTTTTTTATCCCGATCACTGCCCAAACCGTCAGCGCTCCAGCCTACATCAGGGTACGAACAGCTGCTCAGCGGTATGCTCAATCACCAGACTCACGCGACGATTTTTCTGACGATTGGCGGCCGACGTGTTAGGCACAAGAGGCTGGGTATCGCCAAAACTCACTGCCCGAAAGCGATGCTTGTCCAGCCCCTCCAATACGAAAAACTGCAGCACCTCTGTCGCGCGCGCGGCCGCCAGATCCCAGTTGGATGGATACTTCGCAGTACCAATCGGCCGGTTATCGGTATGCCCTTCGATATGAATCAGCCCCTTGGTCGCCGACAGCACAGGCGTGAGTTTCTCCAGCATGGCCACACCTGCACGGGTTAAATCAGACTCTCCCGATTCAAATAGCACCCGCGAGGCGATTTCCAGCTCGGTGGTGTGTGCATCGCTTCGCACAGCAACATGCGCCTGCAGCCCCTGATCGTGAATAGAGGAGAGCAATACGGTTTCGAGGTTTGCAGCGCTGGGCGTTGGTGTGACGGGCTTGCCTGCCGCAGGTGCAGGCAAGCTGGCCAATTGTTCAAACAAAGCATCGGCGGGATCGGCCGGCAGGACGCGCTGACCCTCTCCAACCCCCATTTCAGGTGGCTGAAGAAACAACAGCAGCACGAACAGGGTGGTCATCAGCACGAACACGTCGATATACGAGACCATCCAGTTCTCATCGAGAGCACTCTCGCTATCTGCCAGCAATTGTTTCAGTTTTATCGCCGGGCGCATCACACTCCTCCTTACACGCTGGCCTTGGCGAGGCCGGCTCGCACCGGCGCCGGCGCCTCTCGATATTGCCCTTGCACATAGCTCATCAGGGCATCCTGAATCGCCGAAGGCGTGCGATGCTGCTGAATCATGGCGATGCCTTCCGCAATCATACTTAGCTGCATGGTCTTGAGATTACGCCGCTGTTCAAGCTTCGTGGCAACCGGCTTGAAGATCAGATTGGCAAGCAGAAGCCCATAAAACGTGGTGACGAGGGCGATGGCCATGTCGGACGTCATACCGGCGATCGCGCCCCCTTCCACCTCATGCAGCATATTCACCAGGCCCACCAGAGAACCCACCATGCCGAAGGCCGGGGCAAAGGTCGCCATGGAACGAAAAATATTGATCACACCGGTTTCTTTGGCGCGATACTGGGATATTTTCCAGTGCAACAAGGCCATCACATCTTCGGGAGGTTGTTTATCCCGCACCATCTGGAGCCCCTTTTGCATAAAGGCATCATCCAGGCGATCCAGCTCGCTGTCGATTTGATTGTATTGATTGCGAAACCAGAGCTTGGCAAACATCATCAAACGCGCGATGTCATCTTGCATAGACACATTCAACGGTTCGGTGATGACTTTCACCTGCTTGAGGGCTGCCAGAGCATCGCGATAGGGGAAGCTGACCAGAATCGCCGTCAGGGTGCCACCCAGTACTATCAACAAACCGGGCAGATTGACAAAGGTGGCGGGATTGTCTGACGCGAAACCAATGGCCAAAACCAAAAACAGGCATCCAGTGATCACACCAATAAGATTGGAAAAATTCATAACCGACTCCGTGCAGTGCGCAGCGCGTACAACGTCATTCCGACCCGTCACAACAGGCCGATTAGGCAAGCACAAGCACAAAGCAGACCGATTTTTGATCATCCACCATAAACAATTGTTTTTTATCGATTATTATTACAGATCACGGAGCACACCGAGGCATATCCACGACGTTCAGCGGCAAGACACTACCGCTCTCCTTCACCTAAAATCCGCCGGTAGCGTCACCAAGTCGCTGGCGCAGTGCTGCCAACCTCGCCGGGGTGCCCACATCCAGCCAAAAGCCGGGCAAGGCCCAGCCAAATAGGGTGCTACGCGCTAGGGCCGCGCGTAGAAGAGGAGCTAGGGGTGCCGGCTTCGAGGGCGTCACTGAATCAAACAAGCCGGCATGCAACAGGGCGATTCCGGCATAGGTTTGGCCGGGCCGCTGCTGCGTGGCGCTCGCCTCGATCACGTGCACCGCGCCGCGACCGGTTGCCGCCACAAAATCACCCGCCGGGTGTTCTTCAGGATTCGGAACCAGAGCCAGCAGCGCGTTACAGCGCTGGCCATCCACGTGATCCGCGAGCGTCAGAAAGTCTTCCAGATCATGCTCAAAGTACACATCACCATTCACCAGCAGAAAGACTTCATCATCGTTTTGCCAAGGCTGGGCGTGACGAATACCTCCCGCGGTTTCGAGCAAGGTGGTCTCGGGTGAATAGCGCAGGCTCAGCCCCCAGCGTTTACCATCACCCAGTGCCGCAGAAACCTGCTCACCCAGCCAATGGGTATTCACGATTACTTCTCGCACACCGAGGCGCGCCAGGCGCTCGAGATGGTACTCGATCAGGGTTTTACTACCCGCCCGGAGCAAGGGCTTGGGGGTCGTATCGGTGAGGGGCCGCAGCCGCTTGCCGAGCCCGGCAGCGAGGATCATGGCGCGCATGCCGACTCCAGTTTTGTCAGCGCAGGCATCACCCGCGCCTGCAACCACTCGGCAAAGTCGCGCGTTTGCTCATAATGCTGTGCTGCTTCTTGAAGATAGACGAGCGTATTGGGAATATCCTGCAAATAGCCAAACTTGCCGTCGCGCAGCGCCAACCGCGCAAAGATACCGCTGGCCTTGAGATGACGCTGCATACCCATCCACTCAAAATCCTTGAAAAATGTGGTGAAGTCCTGCACGGGAAGTCCCAACTGTCTGGCGCGATCATGATAATCGGCACACCATCGCCGCACCCAGTCAGCAGGCCAGCGCACGTAACAGTCCCGCAGCAGTGAAACGAGGTCATAGGTTAACGGACCACAGACCGCATCCTGAAAGTCGAGAATGCCCAAGTGTCCATCCGCCAGACACATCAGATTGCGGGAATGATAGTCACGATGCACGCTAACCTTCGGTTGAGCCAGGGCATTATCGCGCAATAATCCATAAAGGCTCTGCAACAGCTGCCGCTCTCCGGGACTTAGGGTCAAAGCCAGCTGTTTCTCAATCAACCACTCGCTGAACAAGCTCATCTCTCTGTTCAACAGGGCCTCGTCATAGGGCGGCAGTCGCGAAGCGCCAGATTGGGTGCCATGCTGCAAATGAATTAACTGGCGCATGGCCTGTTGATACCAGGCATCCACCTGCTTCGGTGCGGCGCCGCTGACCTGCATCAACATCTGTTGATCACCAAAGTCCTCAAGCAGAAGAAAACCCAGCGACAAATCGGCCGCAATGACCTCGGGCACACGCACATTCTGTGTGCCCCAGGCTTTGGCCAGCGCCACAAAACTGCTTGAATCCTCTTTCTCTGGCGGTGCATCCATGGCGATCAGGGTAGGCATTGAACTCGTCAGCCGAAAATAACGGCGAAAGCTCGCGTCACCCGATACCATCTCGAGTGCGGGCGCATCACAGCGCACTTGCCGTCCACACCAGTCGGCAAGCTGTTGGGCACGTGTATCCATGGGACCTCGGATTCAATAACTGGGTCCGCATCGTAATCAAAAAGTTGAATGACATCAAAGCATGCAGCGTTTATCATTCGTCGATCATTTCTCCGCGGTAACATACCGCTCTTCAGGTTCGGCAAGCATTCCAGAGGTATGGGCATGAGGTTCAGTAACAGGCACTGCGGCATTCTAGCCTTATGGCTATGTGCCTCAGCGAGTCTGAGCCAGGCGGAACAGTGCCGTACGCCCGACCCCACCATTCCACTCAGCACCCAGAAAGCGCTCGCATCGGGCAGCAACTCAGGCGAACTGACGCTCTATGCCAATGAAGTCAGTTATGAAGAAAACCGGCAGCTGCAACTGCATGGCCGCGTGGAAATGCAGGCAGGCCAGTTTCAAGCCACCAGCGAGCACGCAGATTTGAATCAGGCAGAACAGCAGGCAGAGCTGAAAGGCAATATCCGGATTGTCGGGCCTCAAATACTGATCGAAGGCGAGCAGGCACATATCGACATGAAGACCCAAAATATGCGGGTCGACGCGGTGCGTTTTCTGAACCCTTCCAGTGGCATGCGGGGTTCGGCCGCGGCGCTGCAACGCGAGCACACACGCCGGCTGACGATTCAGCAAGGCTACTTCACCACCTGTGAAGGCGAACAGCCGGATTGGTCGATTGCCGCAAGCGAGATCGTGCTGGATAACGAAAGCGGCTTCGGCACCGCCGAACATGCGCGCTTCGAAGTGCTGGGTACGCCGGTGTTATATGTACCCTGGTTTACGTTCCCGATTGATGAGCGACGCAAATCCGGCTTTCTTTACCCCAGCATCGGCAGCGCCAATACCGGCAGCGGTATTCAGTTCAGCACGCCGTATTACCTGAACCTGGCCCCCCAATTTGATGCCACACTCACCCCCTCGCATATTAACGAACGCGGCTGGCATACAGGCGCGGAGTTTCGCCACCTATCGCCGCTGGTGAGCAGCCAGGTCGTGGCGGGCTATCTGGCGCAAGATAACTTCTACCAACAGGAACAACTGGATCAGGGCTTCGGCCGACCTGAAGGCGACCGTTGGGGACTCAGCCTGGAACAGCAATACAACCATAATGATGCACGCCGCGGCTGGCAGGCCTCCCTCGAATATACCGCCGTCAGCGATAATGATTATCTTGACGACCTCAACCTGGGGCTGTACGCCAGCCAGAACGATTCGTTGAATCGCCAGGTGCAATGGCTATGGGCCGAGCCCCACTGGAAGATAAGCAGCAAGCTGCAACAAATCCGCCAACTGGACGACACCTTGACCCCGCAAGAGAGAAACTATCAACGCCTACCTGAGATTGATGTTGAAGCCGCGGGTCAGTGGGGCAATTGGCTCACCAGCTGGCATAGTCAGTATGTCTATTTTTATCGCGATAACGATGCGCTGAGCGGCGTTGATGCCAGTATCGGTTCGCGCCTGCGGCATCAGCCCTCATTGAGTTATCCGCTCGACTACGGCTGGGCGAGTCTCACACCGCGTATTACATTGGACCACACCGACTACCTGCTGCAGGACTATCCGCCACAAGACAACCACCAAAGCCGCACCTTGCTCGGGTACGAACTGGATAGCCGGGTATACCTCGAGAACACCCACCATGCCTGGTCACGCGACCTGCACCACAGCCTCGAGCCGCGCCTGTATTACGTGTACCGAGGAGCCAAAGCACAAGACCACCTGCCCAACTTCGATACCGCCGTACCGGGGTTCAACTACGCACGTCTGTTCGAAGCGAGCCGTTTCAGCGGCGGTGACCGCGTGGGAGATATGAATCGCCTTAGCCTGGGTGTGCAGTCACATTGGTACGATCAAGCCTCGGGCCGAGAACTGGTGCAGTTCAATGTGGGCCAGATGATTCACTTTGAAGACCGGGAGGTCACGTTGACCACCACCGGGCTCGATGCATTTGGCGGCCAAACCAACAGCAGCTCATTTTTTGCGTCGGAATTGCTGCTGCGCCCGACCGACCGGCTATCGCTCACCATCGCCGGATTGTGGGATGACACCGCACATCGCACCCACGAGGGCTGGACCCGTATTGGCTACCGGAGCGACGATCAGCAGTCCGTACTGAACCTGAGCCATCGTTACCGCGCAGAGGATCTGGAGCAAAGCGATGTCTCGTTTATTACACCGCTCAGCAACACCCTGAGCCTGATGGGACAATGGCGCTTCGATTTACAAGCACACCGCACCTTGGGCACACTGGCTGGCGTGGAATATCAAAGCTGTTGCTGGCGTATGCAGGTTTTCGCCCAAAGCTATCTGGATGACGATTCGCAGATTAAACGCAGTGTGCAATTACGCTTTCATTTGAAAGGTCTCGGAGGATTTGGCGCCAACACCGAGAGCCTGGACCAGCAGATTCCAGGCTATCAGGCGCGTGAGGAGTTAATAAACTAGTATGCAAAGCCGCAAATGTCCCTCTGTTTACGTGCTGTTCTGGATGGCACTGCTTTTTCCCACTCTCGCCAGCAGCGCGACTGAAACCGTATTGCTCGACAAGATCATTGCCATTGTGGACGAAGATATCGTCATGCAGTCGGAACTCGAGCAACGCATCAGGAGCATTTCCATGCGCCTGCGTGCTCAGGGTACCCCTCTGCCCCCGCCAGCGGTATTGGAACAGCGGGTACTCGATCAGTTAATTCTTGAGAGCGTGCAGTTGCAACTCGCCAAACGGGCCGGCATTCGCATCAGCGACAACCAGCTCAATCAAACCCTGCGAAATATTGCCCGCAGTAACCAGATGACGCTGGAACAATTCGAAGCACAGCTGGAACGCGAAGGTGAAACCTATGCCAGCGCCCGCGAACAAATTCGCCGTGAAATGATCATTGGACGTATTCAGCAACGCGAGGTGGATCGCCGGGTACGGGTGACCGAGCAGGAGATCGCAAACTTTCTGGAATCCCGAGAAGGACGCACGCAAAGTGGCGCCGAATATTATATCGGCCATATTCTCATCGCAGTGCCCGATGGCGCCCAGCGTAACGATGAAGTCGCCGCCCGAAAACGCGCCGAAAAGATTCTTGAGGAACTGCGCGCAGGTGCGGATTTTCAACAAATGGCCGTGGCCAAATCGGATGGTCGCCAGGCCCTGAATGGCGGCGTGATCGGATGGCGCAAGGAAAACGAACTCCCCTCTATTGCCGCCGACATCATTCCCAGCCTGGCCATCAAGGAGCCTTCACGCCTGCTGCGTACGGCCAGCGGTTTTCATATTGTGACGGTGCTCGACAAACGCGGTGGCGAGGAGCAGATCGTCGAGCAGGCCCGCACGCGCCATATACTCATCAGTCCCAACGCCATTCGCAGTGAGGCTGAATCGGAGGCGCTCATTCATGCGCTGTATCGCCAGATACAACAGGGTGAAGATTTCGCCGCCCTCGCCAAGACCAATTCCGACGATCCGGTGTCGGCCATCGACGGTGGCGACCTGGGCTGGGTGAGCCCGGGGCAGATGGTGCCCGAATTCGAATCCGTGATGTTGCAAACCGCCACCGGAGAAATCAGCGAACCTTTCCAATCAAAGTTCGGCTGGCACATTCTTCAGGTTCAGGAACGCCGTCGCGAAGACATTGGCGCCATTGTGCAAACCAACCAGGCACGGCAGGTGATCCACCGTCGCAAGTATGAGGAGGAGCTCGCCAATTGGCTGCAGGAAATTCGCAGTGAGGCATTCGTAGCCATTAAAGATCCTCGCTATCAACCCGAAAAGGAGAGCTAAATGACGGGCGCGCCCCTGGTTATTACACCCGGCGAGCCGGCAGGTATCGGCCCCGATCTGGTGATTCAGTTATGCCAGCAAACGCCCTTGCCACACGTGATCGTGGCGAACCGCGAAATGCTGGCGGCGCGCGCCGCCCAGCTCGGGCTGCCACTGACTTTGCGGGAATGGTCACCCGGCACGCCCACCCCGACCCAATGTGCGGAACTGCTGGTTCATTCCATGCCTCTGGAAGGCGCAGTGCAGCCCGGCAAACTGAATGGCGCCCATGCCCACTATGTACTTGATTGCCTCGATACTGCCATCGACGGCTGTTTGAACGGCACCTTTGCAGGTCTGGTCACGGGCCCGGTGCATAAAGGCATCATCAATGAGGCCGGTGTCACCTTCAGCGGTCATACCGAACACCTGCAACATCGTTGCGGCGTCGACCGCGTTGTCATGATGCTGGCGACTCAGCGACTGCGGGTGGCGCTGGTGACGACCCATCTGCCACTCAAGGACGTCGCCACAGCCATCACGCAAGAGCGTTTACGGCAGGTCACCCGCATCTTGCTGCACGATCTGCGTCATACCTTCGGCATCGCACAACCGCGTATACTGGTCGCCGGTCTGAATCCCCACGCAGGTGAAGACGGGCATTTGGGCAGAGAAGAAATCGATATCATCACACCGGTCATGCGTGACCTCGACCCTACGGGGGAACGACTCATCGGTCCTCTGCCGGCCGACACCCTGTTTACCCCCAAACATCTCGATCAAGCCGATGCCGTGTTGGCCATGTATCACGATCAGGGTTTGCCGGTACTCAAGTTTCAGGGTTTTGGCGAAGCGGTCAATATCACACTGGGGCTGCCGATTGTGCGCACCTCGGTGGATCACGGCACCGCGCTGGATCTGGCCGGCAGTGGCACGGCCCATACTGGCAGCCTGCGCTGTGCCATCGAACAAGCCGTCAGTATGGCATGCAGCCATACGATGAATCAGGATAAATAAGCTTATGGCAAAGAACGCGAAAAAGCCGGGGCATCAGGCGCGCAAGCGCTTTGGCCAGAATTTTCTTCAGGATGAGTCCGTGATTGAGCGCATCGTGCATGCGATTCATCCTCAACCCGGTGAACGCGTGGTGGAGATTGGCCCGGGTCTCGGCGCGATTACGGAGCATTTACTGGATGCCCTGGAAGGCGGCCTGCATGTGGTGGAATTGGATCGTGATTTGATTCCGGTGCTGCGCACCAAATTTTTCAATTACCCTGACTTTACCATTCACGAATCCGATGCCCTGGCGTTCAACTTTAACCAGCTGTGTGATGCCGAACATCCATTGCGCGTGGTCGGCAACCTGCCTTACAACATTTCAACGCCGCTTATCTTTCATCTGCTTACCAGCATCGACCATGTGAAAGACATGCATTTTATGCTGCAAAAGGAAGTGGTGGAACGTATGGCCGCCGCACCCGGCAGCTCACAATATGGCAGGCTCGGCATCATGACCCAATATTACTGCCGTGTGCAGCCGTTGTTTCTGGTAGACCCTGCAGCCTTTGACCCGGTGCCCAAAGTCGAATCGGCCATTGTGCGATTGATGCCGCACGATACGCTGCCGTATCCGGTTGATTCGGTGGAACGCTTGCAAGGTATTGTGAAACACGCCTTCACCAAGCGCCGCAAAACCCTGCGCAATGCCCTGGCAGGGGCGGTACCGGAGGGTGCTCTGGAAAGTCTCGGCATTGATCCGGGCCTACGCCCGGAGAATCTGAGCCT
This sequence comes from Oleiphilaceae bacterium, assembly GCA_041590075.1. GTDB lineage: Bacteria > Pseudomonadota > Gammaproteobacteria > Pseudomonadales > Oleiphilaceae > PZPK01. Next base: position 2,999 of record JBFHUL010000056.1, on the reverse strand, counting down.
GGAAGATTACACGCGTCTGGCAAACTGGCGCGCCTGATGCCATCCAATTACATCCGTCGCGCGACAAACCAGTGCTTTATCGGCCCATCAGGTTGGCCATCGAAGCAACTTCATCCCGGTTTTCCAGCAAACGATCGATCGCAGCTTCAGCGGCTTCGGGGTCGAGATGAAGGCGCTCATACACTTCCGGCGCCAGCTCGCTGACTTGCCCTCCGAACACCCCTTTCCGGGTAAACCAATGTTGGGTCACCGCTAACAATGCCGGATACTCGGCATTGGGTCCGTTGTATTCACTGGTTTTTTGATGACGCAGTGCCGTGATCACTTCGGCGGGCATATTCCAGACCGACATCAGCTGCCCCCCCACCTGCTCTCGCGTGATACCCAAAAGATGGTGTTCTATGGCCGCCGAATCAATGTGGGGATTGGCTTCAATGTAACGACAAATCAGCGAAAAATGCGGCGGAAAAACGTGGGCCAACACCAGATAGCCGAAATTGTGTAGCAGGCCCGACAAATAGGACAGACCGAAACCAGGCCGATAGGCCGGTTCAATTTTACTGATAATGGAGGTGGTACCCAGCGCCATCCACATGGCGTGATGCCAATAGGGTGCATAACCCTTGGGCTCATCTTTGGGCACATTCAAGGTTCGCCCCAGGGCGAGGCCCATCGCCAGATTCATCACCATATCAAAACCCAGCACCCGCACGATGGCATCGTGTACCGAGCGAATTTTTCCGGGTGCATTGTAGAACGAGCTCGATGCCCAACTTACCACCTGTGCCGACAGACTGGGGTCACGTTCAATGATATCGGCGAGCTGTTCGGTCGCCGCATCGGGATCAGCCCGCAACCGAATGATCTCCTGTGCGCTTTGCGGCAAGGGCGGCAATTCGAGGGTATCTTCGAGGCGCTGCTTGATTCGCAGAGACGTAAATTTTTCGATGGCCTGATTGATTCTGGCCAGGTCCTGATCAGGGCTGCCCTGATTAAAAGGAATCGCACTCAAAGGCACCGTAAAGCGCGCCTCCTTGGCTTTTTTGATGGTCACCGCAAACACCGGCTTGCTTAACTTGAGCACCTGATCTTCATGCCCCGCCTCCACATAAACCGTATCTTCCGCCAGCAAGCGCTCATCAATAATCGCTGGCAAACCGGTGATATCGGGGATGGCAGGCAACTCGGTAAGACTGTAGCGTTCGCTCAGGCTGCTCACATCTTCATGCGGCAAGGCAACCAGCTGGCGCCCCAAAGCCGTGTTCAGGGCATCGATATCCAACAGACAATCCGCCGGCACCAGCACCTGCACCCGGCCAAGCGTATCGCTCATCAGTACCAGTTTGATCAACTGATTCAGAGGGGCAGAGTGACGCGGCACCAATTCGACCTCGGAGGCAGGATCGATATGCTGTGCATTGCGGTATTCTTCAAAAATCTTGGTGACTGCGGAAGGGATCATGGGCTCTGACTCGTGTTCTTGCATGACTGCTGTGCCTCGCGCTTGCGATAGAGGGCACCACATGGTGATTAACTAAAATGCTTCTTGTTAGTGTAGATCAAGAATGGCAGAAGGCGTGGCGATTTCACCAGAGTTCACCATTTTGCGAAACAGATCGAAATTACCGCGTCAGACTTCGCCATAGCGGTGGCGCTGTCCGATCCAACGTGCAATCAGCCTTTCACAGTTTTCCGGGTCGTGCAGCAAGCGTGTCGCCCACTCTTTGACTTGCGGCAACCAGGACTGATCGCGTTGTAAATCGGCAATACGAAAATCGATCAGCCCGGTCTGCCTGGTGCCCAACACTTCACCCGGCCCACGCAAGGCCAGATCCTTTTCGGCAATCACAAAACCATCGTTACTTTCCCGCATCACGCGCAAGCGCTCCTTGCCATTCTGCGACAAGGGCGGGTGGTACATGAGGGCACAGTAACTTTGCGCACTGCCCCGGCCCACACGCCCCCGTAATTGGTGCAACTGCGCCAGCCCCAGACGTTCCGGATTTTCAATCACAATCAGCGTTGCATTAGGCACATCAACCCCGACTTCGATAACGGTTGTCGCCACCAGCACATCAATGCGCCCGGCTTTGAAGGCTTCCATCATGAGGGTTTTTTCTGCTGCTTTCATGCGGCCATGCACCAGGCCCACCTGCAACTCACCCAGCATTTCCTGCAAATGGGCGGCCGTATCCTCCGCAGCCTGACACTGCAAGGCCTCTGATTCCTCGATCAGAGTGCACACCCAGTAGACTTGGCGCCCTCCCTCGCAGGCAGTGCGTACACGATCAATCATTTCGTCGCGGCGGGTATCCGGAATCGCAAAGGTTTCGATTTCCTGCCGGCCAGGGGGGCGCTCATCAATCACCGAGGTATCCAGGTCGGCATAGGCGCTCATCGCCAGAGTGCGCGGTATTGGCGTCGCAGTCATAATCAACTGATGGGGCACCAGGCCGCTGGTTTGCCCTTTGTTCTTCAGCGATAAGCGCTGATGCACACCAAAACGGTGCTGCTCATCGATAATGGCCAACACCAGCGATTGAAACACCACGTCCTCCTGAAACAGCGCGTGCGTGCCAATCACAATGCGGACATCGCCAGAGGCCAGTCGCGCCAGTGTGGCGGCCCGCTGCTTGCCCTTCGTTTTACCGCTGAGCCAGGCCACATCGAGATCGAGTTCGCCCAGCCAGGCCTGAAAAGTCAGATAATGCTGCTCGGCCAGAATCTCGGTTGGCGCCATCAGCGCCACCTGCCCCCCGGCGGCCACGGCCTGCAAGGCAGCCAGTGCCGCCACCACAGTTTTACCGGAGCCGACATCGCCTTGTACCAGGCGCAGCATGGGATAGGGGCGCGCCAGGTCATGCCGTATTTCCGCTACCACACGCTGCTGGGCAGCGGTGAGAGCAAAGGGCAAACGCCCCTGAAGCTGTTCCTGCAGGCCAGCCCCCTTTACCGAACACGGCACGGCTGCATGCTGCTGTATCCGTTGTCGAAGTTTG
>JBFHUL010000055.1:0-23087 GCA_041590075.1 Oleiphilaceae bacterium | reverse complement strand
TTTGCGCTGCGCCTTTTTGATACCCGCCTCAGCAACCCCCAGACGTACACCTGAAATCACTTCAAAAGCGGGTAAGGGAGCATGACCAACTGCCATGAAATAGCCTCTGTTTAACTATTAGGATCACATTATGCAGGCGACGCCGCAGCATTCTTCGGTATCGCTCAGCGCAAGGCAGGCCGGATCAGGCAGTCACTTTGCCATGACATTGTTTGTATTTCTTGCCTGATCCACAAGGGCAGGGCTCGTTACGCCCTACTTTGCGCCCTTCGCGGGTGACTGGTTCCTGCTTCGTCTCGCGGGGCGCTTCACCCTCACCTGCATCGCCCGACTGGGGATGCTCGGCTTTGGCACTGCCCAGCTGCTGCTCCAGCTCTTCGCGCCGACGCCGTTCTACTTCTTCCAGCTCTTCCTGAGTTTGTATTTTCACATGGCTGGTTACTCGCACCACATCGCGTTTCAGGTTTTGCAGCAGGTTCTGAAAGAGTTCGAATGCCTCACGCTTGTATTCCTGCTTTGGGTTCTTTTGCGCGTAACTGCGCAGATGAATCCCCTGACGCAAGAAATCCATCGCAGCCAAATGCTCTTTCCAAAGCGTATCAAGAATATGCAGGAACACCTGTTTTTCAAAGTTCCGCATGGCTTGCGCGCCCGCAGACGCTTCTTTTTCCCGATACACTTTGACGATTTCATCAACGATCTTCTGCCGCAATGTTTCTTCGTGCAATTGATCGTCGCTGTCCAACCACTGCTGAATGGGCAGATTAACGGCAAACTCTTTTTCCAACGCTTTTTCAAGTCCGGCAACCTGCCACTGCTCTTCGAGACTTTGTGGCGGTATAAAATCGCTGATGGTTTCATTTACGATTTCTTCGCGAATCGCCATGACCACGTCAGAGATATCCTCTGACTCCATCACTTCATTTCGTTGTTCATAAATTACGCGCCGCTGGTCGTTGGCAACATCGTCATACTCCAACAGGGATTTACGGATATCGAAGTTACGGCCTTCGACTTTGCGCTGCGCTTTTTCGATCGCGTTGCTGACCATCTTGTGTTCAATGGCCTCGCCTTTCTCCATGCCCAAGGCCTGCATGATATTTCTTACCCGGTCACTGGCAAAAAGACGCATCAGGTTATCTTCGAGAGACAGGAAGAAACGCGTACTACCTGGGTCACCTTGGCGCCCTGCACGCCCCCTGAGCTGATTATCGATACGGCGAGATTCATGCCGTTCCGTGCCAAGAATATGCAAGCCCCCTGCGTCCTTTACTGCCTGGTTGCGAGTCTCCCAGGCGGCTTTTATCTCGGCAATTTGCGCGTCGGAGGGATCTTTAAGCGCTTTGACTTCCGCTTCCCAGTTGCCCCCCAGAACGATATCGGTACCCCGCCCTGCCATATTGGTCGCGATAGTCACCGCCCCCGGCATACCTGCCTGAGCAATAATCTGAGCCTCCTGCGCATGCTGCTTGGCATTCAGTACGTTGTGTTTGATGCCCGCTTTCTTGAGCAGCCCCGACAGGTATTCACTGGCTTCAATCGAGGCCGTGCCCACCAGCACAGGCCTTTGCTGCGCGATCACCGCCTTAACCTCATCGATAATCGCCTGGAATTTTTCCGCCTGAGTCAGGTAAACCAAATCGTTATAATCGAGTCGCTGGACTTCTTTATTGGTTGGAATGACCACCACATCAAGCCCATAAATCTGATTAAATTCGAACGCCTCCGTGTCGGCAGTCCCGGTCATACCGGCTAATTTTTCGTAGATACGGAAGTAGTTCTGGAAAGTTGTGGATGCCAGCGTTTGGCTTTCCGCCTGAATCGCTACGCCTTCCTTTGCCTCAATCGCCTGATGCAGGCCTTCGCCCCATCGGCGTCCAGCCATCGTGCGCCCGGTGTGCTCATCGATGATCACGATTTGCTTGTTCTGAACGATGTAATCAACATCCTTGATATACAAGTGGTGCGCACGCAGCGCTGCATACATATGATGCAATAGATTCAGGTTTGCCGCAGCATACAGGCTATCACCTTCCTCTAGCACGCCTCGTTCAATCAGCAAGGCTTCCAAGCGGGTATGTCCCGCTTCGGTCAGTTCAACAGACTTTGATTTTTCATCGATGGTGAAATGACCTTCGTCAGCAGGCTTGCCGTCTTCACCCACTTCGGCACGATCAAGTAAAGGCACCAAGGCATTGGTTTGCTTGTACAGTTTGGAACTATCCTGCACCGCGCCAGAAATCACCAAAGGGGTACGCGCCTCATCGATGAGTATCGAATCCACTTCATCGACGATGGCAAAATGTAAACCACGCTGAAACTTGTTCTCCAGGCTAAACGCCATGTTGTCGCGAAGATAATCAAAACCGAACTCGTTGTTGGTTCCGTAAGTGATATCGGCCTCGTAGGCCTGTTTCTTCTCTTCGGGCGACTGGCCGCCATAAACAACACCAACCTGCAAACCCAAAAAGTTATAGAGCGGTTCCATCCACCCGGCGTCACGTTTCGCCAAATAGTCATTAACCGTCACGACGTGCACGCCCTTACCGGTAAGTGCATTCAGATAACAGGGCAGTGTGGCTACCAGAGTTTTACCCTCGCCCGTACGCATTTCTGCAATGCGCCCCTCATGCAGGGTCATTCCACCTATTAATTGCACATCGAAATGGCGCATACCCAGTACGCGCCTACTGGCCTCACGAGCAACCGCGAAGGCCTCAGGCAATATTTTATCCAGCGGCTCACCTTGATTGAGTCGCTCTTTGAATTCGGGGGTTTTGGCTTTTAATGCCTGATCATCCAGCGCGGCAATATTTTCTTCGAGAGCATTGATGCGGGCGACAACCTTGCCCATTCGCTTGAGCTCGCGCTTGTTTTTACTCCCGAAAACTTTGGTCATTACTGATGAGAACATATGCGTCTTCTATGGTATCTAAATTAGCGGCCTGGTAAGTGAAGGGGAACGAACGAAGTTGGGATCGTTTCGTCTGGATCGGCGCAACGTGACGAGTGTTCCTTGCCTTGTAACCATCAAAAGACGACATTCTACAGCCATTTTGATGACAACTTAAAGAGACTCGTAAGCTTTACGGCACTTCGCCAAATATTAAATCGAGAAGGGGGTAATGAATCACACTATCATCGTGCAGCGCGCAGGATATATTTCTTGGGATTGATCGGTTTGCCATCGCGATGCACCTCATAATGCACGTGCGGCCCAGTGGATCGCCCGGTACTGCCCATCGTCGCAATTACCTGACCTTTTTCAACCACGGCGCCGACAGCCACTTTCAGTTCTTTACAGTGCGCATAACGGGTTGTAAAACCATTGCCGTGATTGATTTCAACCAAATTGCCATAGCCATACCGATCACCAGAGAAAGTCACCACACCAGAAGCCACTGCAATGATATCGCTGTCTTCCTTGCCAGCGAAATCCACACCACTATGCCAAGCCCGCTTGCCCGAGAAAGGATCGGTGCGATAACCATAATCTGACGACAACCACCCCCAAGTGATGGGACGACCCGCAATAAAAGACTCAGCTGCGAGTTTTTTGTTCACAAAGAGAGAGTCGATTAACTCCAGCTGTTGCTCTCGATCGATGATTTGCGAATGAATGCGCGCTAGAGATTCATTTAGCTCCGGCAAGCTGTAGGATTCACCCACTTCCTCTTCGACCGGCCCTCCAAGCGCAGGGTTCGAACTGAAATCAAACTCACCATTGTTCAGGCCTGCGACTTCAGTTAACCGCTGACCCAGTGCGTCCAATCGCATCAAACGCGCCTGCAGCTCCCCCATCCGCAGAGTAAGCGCATCCATTTGCTCGCGAGACTGTCTGGCGACAGCTTCGACCCGCTGGCGCTGCTGCGACAGATCGGCCTCCCAACGTGCGATTGCGACGCTGCTTAACCGCTCACCCTCACCTTCGAACCATAATTCGGAAACTTTTATTCCACCAAAACCGGCGGAGAACAGAATGGCCAGCAATAACAACAATATCCAGACGAGATGCGCTCCAGTCAACTTGAGGACTCGCGACTTCCCGTGATTTTTACCAACCAATATAATGTTCATAGCAAATCTATAGTGTTAATGTGCAACGCCACCATACAAGGGTAGTGCCGATTTTTGCAGCCGCCAGTTTTACTGCATTCATTCATTGCTTGCAAGGTGAGCAAACAAATATGTTACGCCGACAACCAAAACATCACCCGCTATCAGAGATTCTCGCTCTGAAAACCAAGCTGAAACGTCAGTCGGGGCTGAGCACACTGCTTCAACAAGCAGAAAGTCATGGATCACTGGAGCAGACTATTCTGCAAGCGATCCCTCACGACATCCGGCAGGCCTTCAAACTGGCTAATCTTGAAGCGGGAACATTGCAACTCCAATGCCACACCGCAGCCATGGCAACGCGTTTACGCATGCGGCAACGAGATATCTTGCAATGCCTCAACAGGACACTGCCTGATCAGATTAACCGCATCCAAATTCTGATTAGACCTGCGACGGCAACTTCTCGCAAAACTCATCGTGCTTTGCGCTTGAGTAAAGAAAATGCCCAGACTCTTTTACAAGAGGCTGGGCAAACAAGTGATGACGGTCTCAGGGCTATACTGGAAAAGCTGGCACGTCACGCCAAGGACTGAACGGATCTGTTTTGATCAGGCCGCCAGTACCGGTTTCATATAGGAAATCGGTGCAGAATCCGCGTTTTCAAAGGTGCGCACCTGCCAGGCATCGGGCGTTTCGATCAACTTGTGCAAAAGCTTGTTGTTCAGGTCGTGACCTGACTTGTGCCCTTTGAATTCGCCAATCAGGGAATTGCCTAGCAGATACAAATCCCCAATGGCATCAAGAATCTTGTGTTTCACGAACTCGTCTTCGTATCGTAAGCCATCTTCATTAAGCACTTTATACTCATCAACGACGATCGCATTGTCGACACTGCCGCCCAGAGCAAGGTTCATTGACCGCAGACGTTCGATGTCGCGCATGAAACCAAAGGTGCGCGCCCGACTGACTTCTTTTACGAAAGAGGTACTTGAAAAATCAATAGAGGCGACTTGGCTACGGTTCTTGAAGACAGGGTGATCAAAATCGATCGTGAAGCCCACCTTGAACCCCTCAAAGGGCAAGAAGGTGGCCTTCTTTCCATCCTCTTCAATCGTCACTTCTTTCGTGATCTGAATGAACTTTTTAGCGGCGGACTGTTCTTCAATACCAGCTGACTGGATCAGAAATACAAACGGCCCCGCACTGCCGTCCATGATGGGCACTTCTTCAGCGCTGAGCTCAACCCGGCAATTATCAATACCAAGTCCCGCCATTGCAGACAACAAATGCTCAACGGTTGCCACTTTGACACCGTCTTTAACAAGCGTCGTAGACAGCAGTGTTTCGCCGACGTTTTCGGCGCGTGCAGGAATCTCAACCGCCGGGTCGAGATCAGTACGACAGAAGACTATTCCGGAATCTACGGGAGCAGGCTTCAGGGTCAAATACACTTTCTGGCCCGAGTGCAGCCCTACGCCTGTGGCACGAATAGTGTTCTTTAATGTACGCTGTCTAATCATGTTTGTGCTATTGCAACCTTATTAACAACCAAAGCTGGTCAAAAAACAGGCGAATACTAACAGAACACCTCCCTTTTCCCAACAAGGAACCGTTAATATTCGTTAATCTGTCATCGTCCTGTCACCTTTCACCTATCGCAATGCGTTCCGGGCAGCAAAACTGCCCGGCTCACACACGCACTTACCTAGTCCGCCTGACGACGTAAAAATGCGGGAATATCCAGGTAATCCACACTGGTCTGCTCAGCTCTGTTGACCTTGGTATCAACCGCTGCATTACCCACCGTTTCGACCGCAGCAGAACGCCGACGGGTAATAGCAGGGCGGTCAAGCTGATTGTAGTCCGTCGTACCGTCCACTGCTTTCGTGGTGTTGTCTACGACCTTAACCGGCTTTTCAGCCCCATTGGACAGCCCCGTAGCAACCACCGTGACTTTCAATTCATCGGTCATTTCAGGATCGATCACCGTACCCACAACAACGGTCGCAGACTCCGAAGCAAACTCTTCAACAATGTTACCGACTTCAGAGAATTCGCCGAGGTTCAGATCCACGCCTGCGGTAATGTTGACCAAAATCCCCCGCGCACCCTGCAAATTAATATCCTCAAGTAGCGGACTGCGAATGGCGGCCTCTGCCGCTTCTTTGGCGCGATTCTCGCCGGATGCGGATCCGGTTCCCATCATCGCCATCCCCATCTCGGACATCACAGTTTTCACGTCAGCGAAGTCAACGTTGATCATACCGGGGCGGATAATCAAATCAGCAATACCCTGAACTGCGCCCTGCAGGACATCATTCGCTGCACCGAAAGCATCCAGCAAAGTCGTATTTTTGCCGAGTACGGCCAACAGCTTCTCGTTGGGAATCGTAATCAGTGAATCGACATGTGCAGCAAGTTCCGCCAAACCGGCGTCGGCGATTTTCATGCGTTTTCCACCCTCGAATGGAAACGGTTTGGTCACCACTGCCACGGTAAGAATACCAAGTTCACGCGCTACCTCGGCCACTATGGGAGCACCGCCTGTACCGGTACCTCCACCCATACCAGCGGTGATAAACACCATATCGGCACCCTTTAAGGTTTCTGCGATGCGCTCGCGATCCTCCAGGGCAGCTTGCCGGCCAATTTCCGGGTTGGCACCTGCGCCCAACCCTTTGGTGATCGTGCTACCCAATTGAATCACCGACTTGGCTTCCAAATCTTTTAAGGCCTGAGAGTCGGTATTGGCACAGATAAATTCGACACCATCAACATCGCCCTCGAGCATGTGACGCACAGCGTTACCGCCACCGCCGCCGACGCCGACTACCTTGATGACTGCGTTCTGTGAAACATTTTCAACAAGTTCGAACATTGCCCTTTCTCCTAATTATAATTTCAATCTGCTAGTTGTTGCTTAACTGCTTTATTATTGGTTTTGTTAAAAATTTCCGGTGAACCAGTTTTTGAATTTCTCAAAAATGCTTTCACCAGCCTCTGGTTTTGGAGACGGAACACGTCCCGACTCCTGTTGTTTCAGACCGTACATCAGCAACCCCACTCCCGTTGCATACATGGGATTGTTGACAACATCAGATAACCCGGTAACGCCTTGCGGCGACGCCAGACGTACGGGCATATGGAAAATTTCTTCTGCCAGTTCCACCACTCCCTCCATTTTTGACGTACCTCCCGTGAGCACAATGCCCGCCGCAATCACATCTTCAAAGCCACTGCGGCGCAGCTCCGATTGAATCAGGGTGAATAGTTCCTCGTATCGGGGCTCCACGACCTCGGCAAGCGCTTGCCGTGACAAATCTCTTGGAGGACGGTCACCGACACTGGGCACTTTGATGGTTTCTTCAGCCCCGGCGAGCTGAGTCAGCGCGCAGGCATACTTTATTTTTATTTCTTCGGCATTCTGGGTGGGCGTACGCAAGGCCATGGCAATATCATTGGTGACTTGATCACCGGCAATGGGGATAACAGCAGTATGACGGATGGAACCTCCCGTAAAGATGGCGATATCGGTGGTGCCACCACCAATATCCACGACACAAACACCAAGTTCCTTTTCGTCATCGGTGAGCACGGCATAGCTCGACGCCAACTGCTCAAGAATAATGTCATCCACATCCAGCCCGCATTTTTGTACGCACTTTTCGATGTTCTGCGCGGCGTTCACCGCACAGGTTACTAAATGCACTTTCGCCTCGAGACGCACGCCCGACATACCCAGAGGCTCCTTGATTCCCTCCTGGCTGTCGATGACGTATTCCTGAGGAAGAATGTGCAGGATCTTCTGGTCAGCGGGTATGGCTACTGCCTGCGCCGCATCAATAACGCGATCGATATCAGCCTGCACCACTTCCCGATCACGCACAGCGACAATGCCATGACTATTCATACTGCGAATATGACTCCCGGCGATGCCCGCATACACGGAGTGAATCTGACACCCTGCCATTAACTCTGCTTCTTCAATAGCGCGTTGAATTGCATTGACTGTCGTCTCGATATTCACCACGACACCGCGCTTGAGACCTTTCGACGCATGCGAACCGATGCCTACAATTTCGACCTGACCGTCGTCGGTGCGCTTACCGACTATCGCCACGACTTTTGAGGTGCCGATATCTAGTCCGACGATGAGTTGATGTTCTGTTAGCCCTGCCATACGGGTGTTCCCAAGTTGTGTTGCTTTTACTGCTGTATCGTTTCTTTAGCCGATTATTCAGCCACTTCTGTTTCTCGCCACTTCACTGCCACCCCATTGGGATAACGCGTGTCGATGAGCTCTATTTGTTTTTTCGCATCCTGGGGGCTGTACTCCCAAACTTGCGCCAAGCGTTCTATCTTTTCTTCAAACGGAGCATCTCCCAGTGCCACTCGCGGGCCCTCGTGAAGGCTGGCCGTCCACGTCCCCCGCGCATCCTGAGTCAGGGCCGCCAATTCAAAACCATGAGATTGCAATTGCGCCCTTACATCGGCTAGCGTACCCAGCATGGCCTGTCGCCCTTGTAAGGTCGTCGACTCAGGCCCATGCAAGTGCACCAAGCCGCCAATATCCGCATTCCCTTCGGGCCGGAATATTTCTCCAGTTGGATTGAGATAAGCGCCTTCGTTCCAGGCGACAAACGGAATTTGTTCGCGCACATCAACACGCAGCTCTCCCGGCCACAGGCGGGTCACCCGCGCCTGCGCCACCCAGGGTAATGCTTCTGCGTGCGCTTTCACTTCTTCCAGATTCGACATCATGAAGCTCGCGCCCGACCAGGAAGCGAGCGCACGCTCAATGCTATGAGGCGCCAGATAGCGCGTTTCACCCTGAACCGAAATAAGCTCTATCGGATGATCCACCCATGCGATCACCCAGTGACGCTGGCTGTAACCCACCAGCAACAGCACAGCGACGGTAATCACATTCCGGTATGCGCGCAGTCGCGATAAAAACCGTCGCACACTTTCTGCACCGTTCCCGGCACTCACAACGCCTTCCAGCGACACGCTCGCACCGCGCGCATCAGTCGCTAATTTGGCCCGATTTCTTAGTGGCATATTCCCTCCTCAGACGAGGTGGCATTGAGTGTTTGAATCAATATTTCGACAACTAACTCTTCAAAGGTCATTCCGGCTGCCCGAGCCGCCATGGGCACCAGGCTGTGATCCGTCATGCCCGGAATGGTGTTCGCTTCCAGCAACCAGAATCGGCCACGCGCGTCGCGCATCACATCTACGCGCCCCCACCCAGCACACCCCAGGGCAGTGAATGCACGCTCGGCCAAATGACTGACGGATTTCTCTTCGTCTTCATTCAAGCCGCAGGGCAAGAGGTACTGCGTATCGTTGGATTCGTACTTGGCATCGTAATCATAAAAATCATGATCAGTACGCAAACCGATCACTGGCAGCGACCGCTCTCCCAGTATCGCGACGGTATATTCTGAGCCCTCTATCCATTGTTCTAACAGCACCTGCTGATCCAGCGCCAACGCGCCCTCTACTGCACTCTCCAACTCGGACTGGTTATGCACTTTGTACACACCTATCGACGAACCTTCCCGCGCCGGTTTTACTGCAAGCGGAAATCCCAACAAAGAGACCAGCTGCGTAATGAGTGCCGGTTTGAACTCCTCAACAAATCCAAAGCGCGGCGTTGGCAGATTCATGCCCTGCCACAAGTATTTACTGCGCAATTTATCCATCGCGATCGCCGACCCCATTACGCCACTCCCCGTGTAGGGTATACCCACCGATTCGAGCAAACCCTGTATGACTCCGTCTTCACCACCACGGCCATGCAAGGCCAGAAAAGCACGGTCACACCCTTCAAAATCAGCAAGCTGGGAAAACTTGCCCTGGTAATCAATCCCAAAGGCATCAACACCTGCGCGCTGCAGAGCCGCCAGCACCTGCGCGCCACTATTCAGTGACACCTCGCGCTCCGCGGAACGTCCACCCATGATCACCGCGACCTTACCCAAAGCAGCACGCAATTCACTATTTACGGTATAGCGTTCGGCACTCATGCCAGAATACCTGCCTTGCTCGCCAGCTCAGCGGCAATACCGCCCACATTACCGGCACCCTGCGTCAATAACAGATCTCCGTCTTTGAGCACCTTTGCCAAGATTCCGGGAATATCGTCATCGGCCTCGACATGTATCGGTTCCAGCCCTCCCAAACCATCTCGCTGCCGGATACTGCGGCACAGGCTCCGGCTATCGGCGCCGGGAATCGGCTTTTCACCCGCCGGATAGACATCCATCAGAAGCAGGACATCTACGTCAGCCAAGACTTTTACAAAATCTTCGTACAAATCAGATGTGCGCGAGTACCGGTGTGGTTGAAACAGCATCACCAGGCGCTTCTCTGGCCAACCTTCCCGTATGGCCTGAATCGTTGCCCTCACTTCGCTGGGATGATGGCCATAATCATCGACCAACATGGCGGCACCACCTTCGCAGGGGTAGTCGCCATACACCTGAAAACGACGCCCGACACCTTCGAATTTGCTTAGTGCACGCTGTATCGCAGCATCCTCAACGCCCTCATCGGTCGCCACCGCAATGGCCGCCAAGGCATTCAGAACATTGTGATGCCCGGGCATCTGCAAACGGATATCGAGCGGTGGCAAGGCACCGGGCCGCAGCGCTGTGAACCGGTTGATCATGCCTTCCTGATGAATGTTGACGGCGCGAAAGTCGGCCTCTTCATCGACGCCATAAGTGAGCACCGCGCGTGACAAGTGGGGAATGATGTCCTTCACCACCGGATCATCAAGACACACGACTGCTGCGCCATAGAACGGCAAGTTATGCAGGAAATCTATAAAGGTCTGTTTCAGACGCGAGAAATCACCGCCGTAAGTATGCATGTGGTCAGCTTCGATGTTTGTCACCACGGAGATCATCGGCGTTAAGTGCAAAAATGAGGCATCGCTCTCATCGGCTTCTGCGACCAAATAGCGCGACGCACCGAGCTTGGCATTTGTTCCTGCGCTATTAAGGCGCCCCCCAATCACGAAAGTAGGATCCAGACCCGCCTCGCCCAACACCGAAGCAATCAGACTGGTGGTGGTTGTTTTGCCATGGGTACCCGCCACCGCAATGCCATGCCGATAACGCATAATCTCAGCGAGCATCTCGGCGCGCGGTACAACGGGAATGCGACGCGCGCGTGCCTCGATAATTTCGGGATTGTTTTCGTCAATCGCACTGGATACGACCACCACATTGGCGTTGCTGACATTTTCCCGCTCATGACCCTCGTAGATCGTGGCTCCCAGTCGTGCGAGCCTGCTGGTCACCGGACTGGCATGCAAGTCTGAGCCACTGACCTTATAACCCTGATTCATGAGCACTTCGGCGATGCCGCACATACCGGAACCACCAATACCAATGAAATGTATGCAGGTGATACGCCGCATTTCCGGGATATCACTTGGCATCGCTCCCGCGCTGTTCGCAACTATTTTGGCGACTTCAGCCATAACATACACTCCGACATTCTTGCGCAACGCGCTCTGTAGCATCTGGGCGCCCCAAGTCATGGGCAGCCGAGGAAAGGCGCATAATACGCTCACGCTTGTTCAATAAGGGCCGCAACACTTCGACGAGGGTGTTTGCATCCATTTTGTCCTGCGGCAATAGCCACGCCGCACCCGCCGACTCCATCGTGCGGGCATTCAATGTCTGATGGTCATCCACGGCGTAGGGATAAGGCACAAGAATCGCACCCAAACCAGCCACACAAAGCTCGGAGATCGTCAATGCACCCGCACGACAAATAACAAAGTCGGCCCAGCGGTATGCGGCAGCCATATCCTCGATGTAAGCCTCAACACGCACAGACAAGCCTGCTTTCTTATAGGCGCTCTGCGTCTCTTCCAGTTTGTTGGCGCCGGTTTGGTGCCACACTTCCGGACGTTCCGAAACATCCAGCAGGGCAAGCGCCAGCGGCACAGTCGCGTTAAGCTTGGCGGCGCCGAGGCTGCCACCCAACACCAGTATGCGCAGGGGTTCATTGGGCGCTCGTTCCGGCCGGGTCTGATAATAAAGCTCACAGATATCCGCGCGCAGTGGGTTGCCCGTCAATTGTGTTTTGAAGCGTGGCGGGAATGACCCGGGAAACGCTTCCAGTATCCGATTGGCAATGTTGGCAAGCAATTTGTTGGTCATGCCGGCCACTGCATTTTGCTCATGAATGACCAGAGGCTTACCCATCAGACGGGCAGCCAGCCCGCCCGGTCCCGATGCAAACCCGCCCATGCCAAGCACACAATCGGGGCGCGTTGCACGAATGACACCGATCGCAACACACACAGCCGCGATCAGCCTGAATGGCGCCAACAGCAAGCTCAATATCCCCTTGCCACGCAGGCCAGTCACCGCAAGACCATGAAAGGGTATACCGGCGTTTTGAACGATGCGCGCTTCCATGCCCTGCTGGGACCCCAACCAAACTACTTTGTCATTATTCGCCAACAAGGCTTGCGCCGTTGCCAACGCAGGGTACACATGCCCGCCAGTTCCACCGGCCATTATCAGGAAGGTCTTATCACGCATAACGCGCCCTCCCCAGTCCGGCAGGCCGCTTGTCGGATGCCTCAATCGTGCCGTTCTGGCGGTGTATGCGGAGTAATACCGCTATCGCCATACAACTCACGATCAGGCTACTCCCGCCATAACTGACCAACGGCAATGTCAGCCCCTTGGTGGGCAGCAAACCCATGTTCACACCCATATTGATAAAGGCCTGCACGGCCAGCAGAATGGCAATGCCGTAAGCAAAGTACGCATCGAAAAAATGTTGCAGGCGTTCGGCGCGCAGGCCAATCATCACGGCGCGATAGATCAACACCGAAAACAGCAAAACGACAAGGGCCGTGCCCAACAGTCCGAACTCTTCGCCAATAATGGCAAACACAAAATCGGTATGGGCCTCGGGAAGGTAAAACTGTTTCTGCACACTGTTACCCAAACCAACGCCCCACCAATCACCGCGACCAAAGGCGATCAGGGATTGCGTCAACTGATAGCCGGCGCCGAACTGGTCTGCCCAGGGATCGGTATAACCAATGAGGCGCTGTAAGCGATATGGCTGGGAAAGAATCAGCACAGTACCAATTGCCAGACAAGCCGCTATCAGCAGAATAAATTGACCGATTCGGGCTCCGCTCAAAAAAATCATGCCGAGAAATGCACAGCCAATCACAACCGTCGCACCAAAATCCGGCTCACTCAGCAGCAGGGCTGCGGCAAGCGAAAGAATGCCCATCGGCTTAAGAAAACCCCACCATGAACTGCGCACCTCAGCCTGACGCCTGACGAGATAACCCGCCAAGTAGGCCACCAGCAACAACTTGGCCGCTTCGGAAGGCTGCACATTAATACCACCCAGCGCAATCCATCGTGTACTGCCGTTCACCGTTTTACCCAAACCCGGTAGCAACACCAGTAACAACAACAAGAGCGCAAGGGTTAAACACAACCAGCCATGTTGCTGCCAGACGTGCGTGGGAACCTGATACACCGCCAATCCGGCCATCAATCCCATCACAATGAACAAACCATGACGCAGCGCATAATGAAACGGATTACCGTTGCGTGCATCGGCCACGTCAATGGAAGCCGATGAAATCATCACCAACCCTATCAACAGCAAACAAGACGCGGCAATAATGAGCCACCGGTCAATCCGGACGCTCTGCGGCGAAACAGATTGAGAATGAAGAGGCACGTTCATAAGCGCTGCACCTCCGCCACAAATGTCTCGCCTCGCTGTTCGTAGTTATCGAACATGTCGAGACTGGCACACGCCGGCGACAACAGCACCACATCACCCGGTTGCGCCAATTCACTTGCCTTGATAACCGCCTCGCGCATGGTTTGACAGGGAACGCAGGGCACGACCGGTTGCAGCGCCTTCTCCAATTGTTCGGCATCTTTGCCGAGCAGAACAGCATGGCGTCCGTAGCGCCCCATTGGCGTGGCGAGCACCGACAGGTCCGCCGCCTTGGCATCACCGCCGGCAATTAATACGACGCGACCAGGATGGGCGCTGGCGCCGAAGCTTTCGATCGCCACACTTGATGCGCCGACATTGGTGCCCTTGGAATCATTGATGTAGTCCACCTGATTGTGGCGGCGCACCCATTGGCAGCGGTGGGGCAAACCTTTGAATTCGCGCAGCGCCTCACGCATTGCAGCAATGGGAAACCCCATGGATGCGCCGATGGCCAATCCTGCCAAAGCATTACTCAGATTGTGCTGCCCTTTTAGAGCCACATCTTTTACCGCAATCAGCTCTTCGAACCCTTCCACCAACACATCACCATCATGGCCTGGCATCACGGAGAATTTTTTCAGGTCAGGCCCGTCAAGACCGTAACTGACCAACTTCATGCCTTCAGTCGGCAGGGGCTGACTCAGAGCATCCTCACTGTTCACCACCGCAATCCTGGCGCCCCGAAAAATGCGTTGTTTGGCACGCAAATATTCGAGCTTGCTGGCATAGCGATCCATGTGATCTTCGGAAATATTCAACAGTACAGCACAGGCTGCATCCAGGCGTTCGGTGGTTTCCAGTTGAAAACTCGACAGCTCCAGCACATAAAGATCGTGGCCGCGATCCAGCAGGTCGAGCGCAGGAGTGCCGAGGTTGCCACCCACACCCACTTTGAAACCGGCTTGCGCAGCCATCATGCCGACCAGCGTCGTTACCGTGGATTTTCCGTTCGAGCCGGTAATCGCAATAATCGGCGCATCCGCTTCTTCCGCAAACACATCGATGTCGCCCCGCACCCGCACACCCGCCTTGGCTGCCGTCGCGATGGCAGGTGTATGAATGGAGATCCCGGGGCTCACCCAGAGTTCACTGGCGCACGACAGGGTGTCTGCATCAAACTCACCCAGGTGCAGAGGTACATCCGGGAACTGCTCCCGGAAATCGTCGGCGGCCGCAGGTGAGGTGCGACTATCAAGCATCTCAAACGGCAGGGCGCGGCGTTTCAAAAAACGGGCACAGGCCATCCCGGTCACACCCAGACCGAGCACCATGCGTTTTTTATCACTTGCAATCATTTGTGCCACGCAACGTTTACCTATCTCACCTTCAAGGTCGCCAGACCAATTAAGACCAACACCACGGTTACAATCCAGAACCGCACGATGACGCGGGGTTCCGGCCAACCTTTCAATTCAAAATGATGATGCAGGGGCGCCATACGAAAAATACGGCGGCCAGTTAGTTTGAACGAGGCCACCTGCAGAATGACCGACACCGTCTCCATCACGAACACGCCCCCCATAATGAAGAGCACGATTTCCTGACGCACAATCACCGCAATAACGCCCAGCGCAGCGCCTAAGGCCAGCGCGCCTACATCGCCCATAAACACTTGTGCGGGATAGGTGTTAAACCACAGAAAACCCAGGCCGGCTCCCACCAGGGCGCCGCAGAAAATAATCAGTTCGCCTGAACCCGGCACGTAGGGAATATGCAAATAATTCGCGAACACGCTATTGCCCGATACATAGGCAAAAATCCCCAAGGCACCAGCTACCAGCACCGTTGGCATGATGGCCAGCCCGTCCAGACCATCGGTCAGGTTCACCGCATTACTGCTGCCCACGATTACGAGATAGGTCATCAGTATGAAAGCTGGCCCTAAATCAAACACCACATCCTTGAATACCGGCACGATCAGTTGCGTCTCCTGAGGGAGTGACGCGGTCGCATATAAGGCCAGTGCTGCAGCAAATCCCGCAACGGATTGCCAGAAATATTTCCAGCGCGCAGGCAAACCTTTGGAGTTTTTCTCGACGACCTTGCGATAATCATCCACCCAACCCACGGCACCAAACGCCAAGGTCACCAGCAGAGTGATCCACACATAGCGATTACCCAGATCGGACCAGAGGAAGGCGCTGACCGCCACAGCGACGATGATCAACGCGCCGCCCATCGTTGGCGTGCCGGCTTTGCTCAAATGTGTTTGCGGGCCATCATCACGTACCGACTGACCAATCTGATAATGACTCAGCTTGCGAATCATGTGCGGCCCCACCCATAACGCGATTAACAAAGCGGTCAATACTCCCAGAATGCCGCGCAGAGTGAGGTACTGGAATACACCGAAAACACCAACATAGTCAGACAGGAAGGCCGCAAGCCATAACAGCATTAGCTGAACTCCTCTGCGAGTCGCTCTACTATCCGCTCCAACCGGGCACAACGTGAGCCTTTGATTAATACCACTTCTTCACCTCTTAACTCCGGCCGCAACACGCGCCAAAGATCACTTTCGTTAGTTGCGACAACCGCGTTCGCACCCAAAATTGACGCCATCTCCTGTGCATAGGGGCCGATCAGCACAACGTGCTCAACGCCCAGATCTCGCGCATGCTCTGCCACCTCGCAGTGAAATCGCCGGCTCTCATCGCCCAGCTCAGCCATTTCGCCCAACACCGCAATGCGGCGACCGCCTTGCAGAGCCAGCACATCCAGCGCCGCCTTCATGGAGACGGGATTCGCATTGTAGCTGTCGTCAATGAGCACTGGCCCACCAGGCAGCTGGCGACGCTGCAAGCGACCTTCGGAGGGTGCGTAGCGTGCCAACCCCGCTGCAATGTCGGCCAATCCGACACCCGCTGCCAGCGCTGCCGCAGCCGCAGCCAGAGCATTACTCAATACGGCCTTTCCGGGAGCCTGCAAGCGCAAAGCATGTTGCGCCTCGGACGTACACAGCATGCACTCAGTTATAGCCGGGCCGTACTGCACCTCTTCAACCCATACATCGCCGCGCTTCGATTCCAGCGAGAACGCAAGATGTCGCCGCTCGCCCAATCGTGCCAACCACACATCGGCCGCGGGATCATCCAGATTAACAATGCCGCAACCGGATTCGGACAAGGCATCAAAAATCTCGCCCTTGGTATTCACAATATTCTGGTACGAACCAAATACTTCGATATGTGCCGAACCAGCATTCAGAAGTACCGCAATATCCGGCTGCACAAACTGCCCTAAATACGCGATATCTCCGGGCTTACGCGCGCCCATTTCCACCACGGCATAACGGTGCTCTGCCGTGAGCTGAAGCAGCGTCAGGGGCACGCCGATTTCGTTATTCAAATTACCCTGCGTCACGCACGTCGCTGCACATGAAGCAAAAATACTGTGCAACAGATTCTTGCAGGTGGTTTTGCCGGCACTCCCGGTAATCGCAACCACCTTACCGGTGAATAAAGCGCGGTTCACCGCCCCTACTTCCCCCAGTGCGCGACGCGCATCAGGCGACACCAGCTGCGGCACCGTCACCGGCATCGGCTTTTCAACCACCGCCGCGCAACACCCCTTTTCCACCGCATCAGGGATAAAGTCATGCCCATCAAACTGCTCGCCAGGCAGCGCGATATACAGGTCGCCCGCTGCGAGCGTGCGGCTATCGATACTCACGTTCTGAAACGCCACATCGCGGCCCAATAAATGACCTACGCCACGTTCGGCAAGTGTCTGCAGGGACGTCGCAGCAATCATGAGAGCTCCTCGCCCATGTGGTTTCTCAACCGAGCCCAAGCCTTTCGCGCCACATCCAGATCGTTAAACTCGCGCCGTTTGCCATGCTGTTCCTGATAACGCTCATGCCCTTTCCCGGCAATCAGTACGAAGTCTGCTGCGCCCGACTGATGCAACATCTGCTCAATCGCCTTGGCGCGATCATGAATCACCCGCATGCGGTCCCGATCAGCCATACCACTTATTATGTCTGCCACAATCTGTGCCGGATCTTCCGTGCGCGGATTGTCATCGCAGACGATAATCGAATCGGCATAGTCGGCGGCCACCTGGCCCATCAATGCGCGTTTGCCTCGGTCACGATCGCCGCCGCAGCCAAACACCAGATTCAGTTTTCCGGCGCACTGAGGACGTAATGCCTGAAGCGCATTCTTAAGCGCATCAGGTGTATGCGCGTAATCCACAATGATGCGTGGCCCGCCGGCGACGCTCAGGCTTTCCATGCGACCACCCACTGCTCTGACGCGATCTAGCTTATGCAAACTATCGAGCGAACAATTCAACGCCAGCCCCACCGAAACAACCGCAAGCAGATTGCTCAGATTAAAATCACCCAACAAAGAGGATTGCAGCAGAAATTCGCCTTTTGGTGTGATCACCTGCGCTTTAATTCCGGCACTGTAGGACACGCTCTTAACATGAATATCGGCAGGGCTACTGACCCCGAATTGCCAAATATTGACGTCGCCTGAACACGCCGATGCCATCAGCGCAGATGCTGGATCATCCGCATTCAGCACGGCAAATTCGAGCCCCTCGGAAAAGAACAGTCGCTGTTTGGCGGCGGCGTAGTCATCCATATTCTGGTGGTAATCCAGATGATCACGGCTCAGATTGGTAAACACTGCACCCTTGAATCGCACCCCCGCAACACGCTCCTGCACAAGGCCATGCGATGACACCTCCATCGCAACATATTGAGCCCCCGCATCACGCAATTCGGCCAGGTAACGATGCACACAAACAACGTCGGGCGTGGTATGCGTCACCTCATGACTCCAGGGCGAATCGGCGTATGGCATGCCGTACCCAAGCGTACCCAGCACCCCGCAAGCCTTATTACAGGCCTTCAAATACTGTGCAATATAATGCGTTACTGAGGATTTACCGTTCGTGCCTGTCACACCAATGACCGCCACATCTTTACTCGGGGAGCGATAAAAACGATCCGCAATCAAACCCAGATAATCGCGCAGATTCTCAACATACAGTTCGACTGCGCGGCCATCCTCGAACACTTGGGCGGTGGTTCCAGCGCCTTCAATCACCACGGCCGCAGCGCCACGCTTCACGGCATCTTCAACATGCGCCGTCGCAGCACTATTCTGCCCGGATACCGCAAGGAACAAGTCGCCCGAAGTAACCTCGCGACTATCCAGAGTCAGGCCATGCACACGGGTATCCAGCGCGGCCGGCACTCGCCCGATCCCAGCCAGCAATGACGCCAAATTCGTGCTGTAGCCTTTCATCATGCTCATCAGCTTTTACTCGGCTCCGACTCTTTAGATGTATATTTAGGCCCGGCATACTTGAGATGCTCTGGCAGTGGCTTGTCCGGCTCGACATTCAACAGACGCATCGCACCATCCACCACACGCGAAAACACCGGCGCAGCCACTTCACCGCCGTAGTACTCCTGGCCTGCCGGCGAATCGATGACCACTACCATTGCAATGCGCGGTGATTCCGCCGGCGCAACGCCAGCGAAAAGCGCACGATATTCGCTCTTCTCATAACCGGACTCACCTACGCGGTGCACCGTTCCCGACTTACCACCTACGGTATAGAGGGGCACTGCCGCTCGCGTACCTGTGCCGCCTTTCTCCACCACTGCCTGCATGGCCTTGCGAAGCGACTTGGCGATATCACCATTAAAAACACGCTCACCCTCTGGCGACTGCTCCTGCCGTATCAGACTGAGGGGATATTTCACACCGCCATTACCCAATATCATGTACGCCTGCGCGACCTGCAAAGCGGTCGCATTCAAACCATAGCCATAGGACATGGTGGCCACCTCGATGGGCTGCCAATGACTGGGGTCGGGCAGATGCCCAATACTTTCTCCGGGAAAGCCCACACCTGTGCTCTGCCCGAAACCAAGCCGGTAATACATGTCCCAAACCACATCACCACTCAGATCCAGAGCAATTTTACTGGTACCCACATTGCTCGATTTCGCGATAATACCGAGCACATTCATGCGCCCATAGTTGCGATGATCACGTATCGCCTTTCGACCCAGCCGCAAGTAACCCGGTGATGTATCCAGATAAGTGTTTAAATGAAACTTGCGCGATTCCAGCGCCGCCGCGAGCGTCACCATTTTCATCGTTGAACCCGGCTCGAACACATCAGTAATGGCACGGTTACGCAGGTGTGCCACATTCAGCTGACTGCGATTGTTCGGGTTGTAGGACGGTTGATTTACCATCGCCAACACCTCTCCGGTGGACGCATCCAACATCACGATGGAACCAGAGCTTGCCCGGTGTGTTTGCACTGCTGCCTTTAACTCTCGATAGGCGAGATACTGTAAGCGCATATCAATAGCCAAGCTGATGCTCTTGCCTGGCCTCGCTACTTCAACAGTGCCCAAATCCTTAATCACGCGGTCCTTTCGATCTTTCAGCACCCGTTTTTTACCAGGATGCCCGGTGAGCCAATTGTCGTAGGACAGCTCTATACCTTCTTGCCCACGCTCATCAATATCGGTAAACCCCACCACATGCGCAGCCACCTCACCAGACGGGTAGTAGCGCTTATACTCTCGCCGGCTGTAAACGCCATCGATATTCAGAGCGAGCACATCGCTCACCTGATGCGGCGCCATTTTGCGTTTCAGGTAGATAAAACTCTTGTCGCGATTTCGCTCCAGCTTCCGCTGCAGCCAGGAAAAACTCATATCCAAGCGTTCCGCCAGCTGCTTGAGCTTGACCGGATCCCAGTCAAGCTGCCGGGGATTGGCGTAAACCGTTTCAACCGGAGCACTAATGGCAAGCGGCTCACCGTGGCGATCGGTAATCAGCCCCCGATGCGCATCCAGACTTTCAAAGCGAATAGAGCGCAAATCCCCCTGATCCGCCAAAAAGTCACGATCCACCACATGCAGCTGCACCGCACGATAAGCAAGAGCGACAGCGCAAAACAGCAAAAAGCCCAGCAGAGTAGACACTCGCCAGGCTGACCAGGTTCGCGATGCGGGTGGCTGGTTCTGATTCACGTTCTACCCTCAATAAAGGAGTTCAATGTGCTCTACCTCCGGAGACACCATTTCAAGCTCGTCGCTCGCCACCGACTCAATCCGGTTGGGCGCACTCCAGGCACTCTGCTCCAGTAACAGTTGCGCCCACTCAAGCTGCAGCTGATCATTTTTCTCCAATAGCACAGCTTGCTCAGCAAATAGCTGCCGGCTCAGATGCGAGGAATACACCACGCCAATGGCCGACAGTAAGAGCACTGACAGCAACATGAGCGTAATCACCACTCCTTTGATGGAAATGTGCTGACAGACATCCACCAATTCTCCCAGCGCTTCGATCATGCGTGTACGCAGTGGCACCGGCGTAATACGCGCCGGACGCACACTCGCCCCTCGTCCACCATGGCGCATTTCGATAAAGCCAAATCTCATCATTAGGAAACCCTCTCCATGACTCGCATCACGGCACTACGCGCTCGCACATTCTTGCTTACTTCTTCTTTGCTCGGTTTCAGCGCTTTGCTGAACACCTTGAAGGGCCTGCTGATCTGACTTTCTGCAACAGGAACGCCCGGCGGCGGTTCATCACCTTTTGCAAGGCGACGCATAAACTGCTTCACCATGCGATCTTCCAGCGAGTGAAAACTAATCACCACCAATCTACCGCCTACTTTGAGCAAGCTTGCCGACTGCTTTAACAAGGCCTCCAAGTCACCCAACTCATTATTCACCGCAATCCTAATCGCCTGAAAAGTGCGCGTAGCCGGGTGCTTATGCTTTTCCCATGCCGGATTAGCCTCCGCCACAACTTTCGCCAATTGCAATGTTGAGTGGAACGGCGCAGCCTCGCGTGCCGCCACAATCGCACGTGCAATACGGCGCGCAAAACGCTCTTCACCAAATTCCTTGAGTACGCGCACCAGCTCGGATTCTTCGACTCGCGCCAACCACTCCGCGGCACTTTCACCAGAAGACGTATCCATGCGCATATCCAAGGGACCATCGTGCATAAAACTGAACCCACGCTCCGGCTCATCCAGTTGCGGTGACGACACACCCAAATCTGCCAACACCCCATCTACCGCCGTCCAGCCCTGCTCTTTTACAAAGTCGGCACACTGAGCAAAGCTGCCATGCGCTACACGCAAACGGGCATCTTCCCTTGCAAGCCGCCCCGCCTCTGAAACCGCGTCGGGGTCTTTATCAATCGCCAACAAGCTCCCGCCACCGCTCAGCATGCGCAAGATCTCGCGACTATGCCCACCCCTGCCATACGTTGCATCCACATAGCACCCATCAGGCTTGGTTAGCAGTGCTGCGACGGCTTCTGCCAGCAGTACCGTTTCGTGCGCAGGGTTCTCAGCCATTAGAGTGAGAGGCTCTGCATTTCTTCCGGAATGTCATCATCGAGCTCACTCGCATCCAGCCAGTCGAGCCACTTCTGCTCACTCCAGAGCTCAAATTTCTTCCCCTGCCCTACGAGCATCAACTTTTTCTCCAACTCCGCATACTCACGCAACGTGGGCGGCACGAGAATACGACCGTTACCGTCCATCTCGAGCGGCGTTGCATAACCGATCAACAATCGCTGAGCCCTGCGGGCAACCTTGTTAAAACTGGGCAGCGCTTCGATTTTGGGCAGAATTTCCTGCCATTGAGTTTCGGGGTATACCAGCAGACAACGCTCTTCGGTATGCGCAGTCACGACAATGCGGCCATCGCCATAGGACGCCAACGACTCCCGAATCTTCGTCGGAATCGCCATGCGACCTTTCGCATCCATATTGATGGCGTGACTGCCTAGAAACACATTTATTCCCCTGAAAACCACCTGATGGGCAAAAAATACCTATTTCACCCACTTTTCACTACTTTTCACCACTATAGGAATTACAAGGATACAAATCAAGCAAATTAGAGGCAGGCAACAATCAGAAAAATGCACGGAAACACAACAACTTAGAGAGGTCGGCGCGCAACAAAACGCACCCTCCAAGCAGGATACTTCATGAAGAACAACGGGATAGAGAGTAAAGCTAGAAATTACTTTAAGTGTAAGATTAATTTCTTATATGAAGAGGGGAAGAAAATCGAGTTCGCCGATAAGTGATGACAACTATTGAAGTTGGAAACCGGTCTAATCAAGTTGGAAACCGGGAATTGAAGTTGGAAACTCCCTCAAATAGGGCATTCAGAATCAACTTTGAACTTTCACACCGAAACTAGCACACCCCTCAACTCA
>JBFHUL010000054.1:0-23167 GCA_041590075.1 Oleiphilaceae bacterium | reverse complement strand
GAGCTGAATGGCCCTTCTTGTGTCATTTCGCGGGTGAGGAAATACCACTTGTCGTTTACGTGCATGATACGCTCGCCACGAAACCAGGTTTTGTCCGACTCTCCGGATCTTACAGTCATGCTGCACCTCCCTTGAACGATGTCTGCGACACTTTTTCATTATAGCGCGCTTTCAGCCAGTGCATCACCACGAGCCGAACTTTCACGCTTGTTCACAATCCCCTCATTAACGTATTCGTTGCTGGTCTCGATAGGCCCCGGGAGTCATTCCTGTCCACTTTTTAAATGCCCGGTTAAAGGCCGCTGATTCCGAAAAGCCCAGTCGCGTCGCAATATCCTGCAGGCTCAGCTCCGGGCGATCCAGCAATACCAGTGCCCGCCCCTTGCGTATACTGTCTTTAATTTCCTGAAAACTATTACCTTCATCCTTCAGGCGGCGGCGCAGAGTATGCGTTGTCATATGCAATTCTTCAGAAACGGTATCAAAACTCATGATCTCCAGCTCTGTATGCCCGGCATGCCGATGCAGCAACAATCGCTTTACCTGTGCGGTCAGGCTGTCATCGGCCCGAAACTGTGTAAGCAATGACTCGGGCGCATGATTCAGAAACGCGCTCAATGATTCTGCATCCTGACGAATGGGCAGTGCCAGCAGTCGTTTATTGAACACCACCATGTTGTGCGTTTGCG
This sequence comes from Oleiphilaceae bacterium, assembly GCA_041590075.1. Taxonomy (GTDB): domain Bacteria; phylum Pseudomonadota; class Gammaproteobacteria; order Pseudomonadales; family Oleiphilaceae; genus PZPK01. The sequence continues at coordinate 22,478 of JBFHUL010000054.1, read as the reverse complement.
AGAACGCATGGCGGCAGGGAAACATGAGTGAAAATTCATCGTCGTAGGCCGGACGCGGAAATCGAAAATGAATGCGCTGCAACAACATGGGCTGATTAATCATCCAGCAAGAGAGACGGATCCAGATCACAAACAGCGAGGTGACGAAAAACGTTTCATCCAGCGCATGCGGGTTGCGGTAATGCATCACCAGGCGCGCTTCGTCGCCGGATTCCTGCAACTCGAGCCGCAGGTCTTCGGTGAGTAAATGGATAAAACGCGCACTGCGCAACAAACCCCGCCGCAGATTTCCGGCACTGATCACGGCCTGACACATCATGCTGAACACGCCAATTTTCAATGGTCGAGAGAGAAAACCGCTGGCTTCATCGCCCATATCGAGCCACAGGGCTCGCAACAGGGGCCCGACTTTTTCAAGCGGAAGACGTTGCGCATCAGCAAGCACTGGAGAGGCGCTTAGAGGCTTTACAAACTCCTCAAGCCCAGCCTTGACGAGTGCGGCATTAATGTCGACGCGATGATGGCGAGGCCCTTCCAACAGCGAATGAACCAGCGCCAGCGGCACCGAGTGTTTAGGAGATACCATGGTCAGAAGAGTCACGTTTGCCTGCAAACAGTCGCTTTACATCATCGACAACCAGATAATTGATGGGTACGAGCATCAGCGTAATCACCGTGGCGAATAAAATACCAAAACCCAACGACACCGCCATGGGAATCAGAAACTGTGCCTGTGTTGATTTTTCGAACAGCAAAGGCATCAGGCCGAGGAAGGTCGTTAGGGATGTAAGAATCACCGGCCGAAAACGCGCAGCCGCTGCTTCACTAACGACGTTCAGCAATGCGCCACCCTGCGCACGCCGACGATTGATAAAATCGACCAGTACCAGACTATCGTTCACCACGATACCAATGAGCGCCAGCATACCGAGCAGACTAATCAGGGTGAGGTCCATATCCATGATCCAGTGTCCCCCGATGGCGCCGATCGCGCCGAAAGGAATAATGGCCATGACAATCAAAGGCTGACTGTAAGACTTAAACGGAATGGCCAGCAGCGAATAAATGATAAACGCCACAAACAACAGCCCCCACTTCAGGCTACCAAACGACTGCCGCTGCTCCTTCGCCTCGCCCTCCAGGGTATAACGGAGATCTGGATACTGCCGAATCGCGTCGTCAATAAACGTTTTCAATTCGTTTTGCAGCACCACCATGTTGGTATTCTGTTTGTCGATATCCGCCCGTACATTCAAGGTACGGTAGCGATCAATACGCTGAATACTGACCGGACTGGTATCGGTTTCAAGGTCAACCAGTTCAGCCAGCGGAATACGTCGCCCGTCATTCGTGGTAATGGCGAACGCTTCGAGCGATGCAATACTGCGCCGGGCCGACAAGGGTAACCGTAACATGACCCGAATATCCTCACGCCCCCGCTGTACACGTTGCACCTCGAGCCCGTAAAACGCCTGCCGAATCTGCCCTGCAATATCGGTGCGGGAGAGTCCTAACTGCTCGGCCTGAGGGGTGAGCCTCAACTCCAGGGTCGCCTTACCATCAGAAAACGAATCTTCAATATCGAAGACGCTGGGATAGGTGGCGAGCTTCCGTTTAATACGATCGGCCAAGGCTTGCATGTGGGAAAAGTCCTGGCCACTGATCTGAATGTCGATGGGGTCACTGACCCGCCCGATCTCCGCCCGATAACTCAAGCTCTCGGCGCCGGGAATCTGCCCCACCAAGTTGCGCCATTCAGCAACCAACTGCGTGCTGGTGACCGTAGTTTGGCGTTCTTCGGGCGCAGTAATTTCAAACATCACGCGCCCCACGTTGGTTTGTGCGCTGCTGCCACTGCTGCCGGTACTGGCAAGAATATTCTGAATCACGGGTTCACCTGGCTGTCCATTTTGCGCAGGCTCACGATACTTTTCCTGTAAGCGCAGTGCGGCGTTCAGCATGTGCTGCACATGCGTGTCGGTAAGTTCAAATGGCGTGCCCGTGGGCATTACCAAACTGGCCCGTGCGATCTCACTTTGTACCTTGGGGAAAAAGATAAAGCGCATCCACCCGGTGGTGAGCAGGGCATAGAGCACCACCAACATACCCACTGCGATGGCCAGACACAGATAACGCTGCCGCAGCACCCACTGCAATGCCGGCTGGTAATAGCGCAACACGCCGTTTTCAAACCCATCGGCAAACGCTTTTTGCCAACGCTCCAATCGATTGGGGTTGCGTTGCTTATGCAAATGCAGGTGTTTAAGGTGGGCGGGAAGTACCAGCTTTGACTCGATGAGCGAAAACAACAGAATGGGAATCACGACAACAGGAATGGCTGCAAACAATTGCCCGCGTACACCTTCGATGAACGCAATGGGCAGGAAGGCTGCGACGGTAGTGAGTATCCCGAAGGTCACGGGCACGGCGACTTCTCGGGTGCCGTTGATAACCGCATCCAGACTGTTATCCGAGCGCCGCAGGTGACTATAGATATTCTCACCGGTGACAATGGCATCGTCTACGACAATCCCCAATATCACAATAAATCCAAATAGGCTGATCACGTTAAGGGTAATGCCGAAAAAGGGCATCGCAAGAAACGCCCCCATGAAGGAAACCGGTATACCCACACACACCCAGAATGCAATCGCTGGCCGCAGAAACAGGGTGAGCAAACAGAGCACCATAATCCCACCCTGAATGGCGTTATCCGACAGCGTTTTAAGACGTTTCTTCACGATCTTGGAACGATCGCGCCAGGGGGTGAGCTGCAGCGACTGGGATTGTTGCGCGACGTTGTCGGCGATGACTTCGCGCACCGCTTCGGCGACGCCAATGGCACTTTCCTGCCCTACCCGGAATACATCCACCATGGCCGCGGGTTGACCATTGAAGCGGGTAATCACCGGGTCTTCCACGAAGCCATCGTCGATGACGGCGATATCCCCCAATCTAACCAGCCCCCCCTGCTCATCACTGAGCACAACCAGAGATTCGAAATCCTGCCGCGTGTAGGCCTGGCCGCTGGATTTCACCAGAATCTCGCCACCCCGGGTCTTGATACTGCCGGCCGAAATATCCCGTGAATGGCGATTGATCGCCGCAGCGATCGCTTCGAAGGTAAGCGCATAACGCTCCAGCTGCGCGGGATTAATGGTGATCGTAATCTCATAATCCCTCACGGCATCCAGTGCCACCTGGGTAATGCCTTGATGCGCCAAAAGGCGCTCCTTCAGGCGCTCAGCCTCAGTGCGCAATTCTCTCTCACTCAATGGCCCCGACAAGGCCACCGTAATCACTTCACGCGTGCGTTTGGCAAGGCTTACGATGGGCCGTTCTGCATCTACCGGCAGGGTATTTATGGCATCAATACGATTCTTGACTTCGGCCAGCAATGCCTGCGGATCATAGCGATCATCCACCTGAATAGTGAGTTGAGCCAGCGATTCCGATGAACGACTGGATAATTGCTCGATACCCTCAAGGTCCTGCACCGCCTCCTCGAGTTTGATGCTCACACTGGTTTCGATATCTTTCGGCAGTGTACCCGGCACACTCACCGAAACGGTGATGACACGGGGCTCAATGGTGGGGAACACTTCGAGCGGTATATTCAGCTTCAGTGATCCCAAGCCCAGGGCCACGATGCTCAACATCAATAGATTTGCCGCAACATGGTTGCGGGCAAACCAGGCAATCAAGGCTGCAACTCCCTGGTGGTTTCTTCATGCGCAGAGCCTGTCTCCTTGCCGTCGACCGTGCGAATGGTGACCGCCGTGCCACTACTGACGTTGCCGACCAGCGTCGTAACCAACTTAGCGCCCGGCACCAGACCTTCGGTAATCAGGCTGTGCGTTGGCTCTCGCCGCCCAATAGCGATGGATTTACGCACCAGTTTGCCCGCTTCTACCACAAATACTTCGGGCCCCTGATAGATATACTCGTTGGCAATGACAATGGCTTCGCTGATGGGCACGCCCTGCACGTGGGCTTCAACAAATTGCCCCATAATGAGTGGATTGAGCCCCACACCTGCGGCTTGAAAAGGCTGTTCAATCTCGGCAATCACTTGCAACTGCTGGGTGCGTGCGTCGAGCGCAGCGCCACTACGCACCAGACGCGCTGACCACTGTTGGGGAGGCTGCGTGAGCGGATTGTACAAGGCCACCGTGCTGGCTCCAGCTCCGCTCCCAGTTTCAGCGTGTAGATTCAGCCATCGTATATCTTCAGATAACACCGGCAGATACACCTCAGCCCTATCGCTGGCATAGGCGAGGGCCAAAAGCGTATTGGGTGTGACATATGCACCGGCTTTAACATTCACCTCTGTTAAGCGGGCACTGAATTGTGCCCGAATTCGGGTCCGCTCAAGATTCAATTGCGCCAATGCCAGTTCACTTTGCGTGCGCTTCAGCACTGCTTCGGCTGCGGCGACCTGTGGTTCGCGCAGTGCGAAACTGCTGGGCGTGCTACCTGCCTGTTTCTGCCAATCTTTCCGCGCCTGTTCAGCCCGCGCATGCTCTTCGGCCAAGGCCGCTTTAGCCTGTTCAACTGCAGCCTGTGCGTTTGCCAGCGCCACGCGATATTCGGCATCATCCAGACGCAGCAACTCCTCGCCTTTGGTGAGAAATGCCCCCACTTTCAGCTTGGGCGAAACGAACGTGACCTGGCCCGACACCAGAGGATAAATCGCGTAATCGCGGCTGGCCTGGAGTTTACCGGTACTGAACACTTTAGGTACAAAGGTTTGCGGCTGGACTGTTATCACGTCAACCAGCAGCGGGGCGCGGGCCGGCTTACTACCCTGCGCCGCATCCGGACGAGTTTGCGTAATGAGAAAAGCAATGCCGACAAGCGCGAGCAAAACCAGAGGAGGTAAGATTTTTGACAGCATGCATATCCTTCAAGCAGGCGATACCCGGGGACAACGACTGTACTATGCGACAGCTTGCCAGCTCAAGCCAGTGTACGCATTGATCGCATGGGTATCAGGCTGTAGCGGACTAGATGAGTTATACCGGCGAGAAGAAGCCGATACCGCATCGCTCAAAAAACACTCGACAATGGTGTACGTCGCTTAAAAATAGGCAATTGCGGAAAGAGACACGACCTCGGTTTCAGCCTCGCCCAGATGGTAGCGATCCACATCACAACGCAAGGCATACTGGTCGTTGATGTGCCAAGCAAATCCGGCACCAAAGAATTCATCATAACTGCCTTTGGTTTCTTGCTTTTTGAAAGACTCACCATCTGGCTGACGGGTGCGGAAAATCGATTCTCGTCGCGCGTCCCAGCGCAAGACACCCACGCGTATCATAAATTCAAAATTATCACTCAGATCCGGGCTGTACTGCACATGGCCAAAAAAACCACGATTCCAGGAGTTTGCCTCCAGTTCCGCAGCCAACCAGGGGCCATCGATATTGTTGGCTTCGAAAGTCGCAAACGCGGCACCCAGGTCGACGTAGCCGACTTCCCAGTCCCATAATTTGTTCACGGAATAGCCCCAGAAGAACTTGAAGCCATCATCCACATCATCAAAGTGCCGAATCACGCCTTCGTAACTATTCGCCGATGAGTTACTGAAAAATGCTTCATTGAACAAGTCTCTCATGATGTCTCTGGAGAGATAATCGGTGCGATTGAGCGATGCCCCCAGCCCCCAGTACGTACGCTCGCCATCGTAACGCGCATCGGCACTCACAGATTGGATGACACACAACATCAGGCCTGCAAACAGGCCTACGACTACTTGATTCCTTTTTACACTCATTGAGGGCACGCGGAGGGTCCATGTAATTTTGAGCTGAGAGTATAGCGACTTACAACACTGAAAAACGTGCACTTATGCAAGTTCCTGTTTCCAAACCATTTCATAGCAATGATTTTCACTTATTTGGCGTACCGTTTTAGTGCAGCAGCACGGTTGGCGGCACGCAAACCGGCCAGCTTTTCACCGATCTTCAATTCCAGACCGCGCGGCACGGGATGATAAAACTCTGTATCGGCCAGCGCTTCAGGAAAATAGTTCTCACCCGCGGCAAAGGCCTGCGGCTCATCGTGCGCATAGCGGTATTCTGCCCCCATACCCTGCTCCTTCATGAGTCCAGTAGGGGCATTTCGAAGATGCATGGGTACCTCATAGTCAGCAGATTGCTTGACGAGCGCGCGGCACTGATTGAAAGCCTGATACACGGCATTGCTTTTTGGCGCCACTGCGAGATAGACAATCGCCTGCGCCAGACTCAGCTCTCCCTCTGGGCTTCCCAGGCGAGCTTGCACATCCCAGGCAGCCAAGGCTAGTGGTAGCGCTCTGGGGTCGGCGTTGCCGATATCCTCACTGGCCATACGCACTACACGACGGGCAACATACAGAGGATCACAGCCGCCGTCGACCATTCTCACAAACCAGTACAGGGCCGCGTCCGGGTCGGAGCCTCTCACCGATTTGTGGAGCGCAGAAATCTGCTCGTAAAAAATATCGCCGCCTTTATCAAAGCGTTTCAGCGAGGCTTGTAATACTTCTTCGACATGTGCCCGGCGAACGTGATAGTGCGTGCCACTGACATCGGCCAGATCCACCGCAAGTTCAAGTATATTGAGTACCCGGCGTGCGTCACCTTGTGCGGCAGAACACATGAGCAGCTTCAGGCCATCTTCAAACGAAACCTGTTTGTCGGGAAAGCCTTCCGGATGGCTCAATGCGCGCTCCACTACCTGGAGTAAATCCTGCTCTTCTAGTTGCTTAAGCACGTATACGCGCGCCCTGGATAGCAAGGCATTGTTCAGTTCAAACGAAGGATTCTCGGTAGTCGCCCCCACAAAGATGATGGTGCCGTCTTCGATAAACGGTAAAAATGCATCCTGCTGGGACTTATTGAAGCGGTGAACCTCATCCACAAATAAAATTGTGTCGCGACCATGCTGATCTTTATAAACGCGTGCCGCTTCAATAGCAGCCCGAATATCCTTCACGCCACTCAATACAGCCGAAAGCGAATGGAACCGGGCCTCGTACTGCTCCGCCAGCAACAGGGCAAACGTGGTCTTGCCCACACCGGGCGGCCCCCACAGAATCATGGAGTGCAAGGCATTGCGTGCCAGCGCTGTTTGCAAAGGGCGCCCCTCGCCAAGTAAATGCGCCTGACCGGAATATTCATCGAGGGCCCGGGGTCGCACGCGCGCAGCGAGTGGTTGATACCCCCGGCTGGCGCCAAACAGATCAGCGCTCATCCCGACAGCGCCGCCCTCGTTCGAGGCGCCGATGGTTTGACCACGGGCAAATCGCGAATAATATCGGTGTCTTCCGGTAATTCTGCGTCAAACATCTCAAGGGGAATCGGATTGTTCATCTGGGTTTCAATAAAGTGCACGGTGCTTTCCTGCCCCAGAGAATCACTCAAACGCATTTCGACCAGCTGGGCGCCCTCAAAACGGATGAGCAGCCGCTCGAAAAGGCTGTCTTCGGCCTTGGGGGTTAGCAGGTACTGCACCGCATGTGTTTCGTAATCACGCTGCTCCACCGTAAACTCCCTGCCTATGGCCGCCGTGTCGCCACTGAACAGAATCGCCGGTGTCGCCTGTATTTGTTTGTCGACCCGTTGGACGGTAGCCTGCTCCAGATCAGGATCATAAATCGTCACCTGATCCTCGTTGGCATAGATATACTGTTCAAGCGGTTCGCGCGTCGCCCAATAAAAAAGACCCGGGCGCCGAGCCTTAAAATTGCCTTTGGTTTCCTGTAGCCGCGTACCTTTCTGGTCGACCATATACTGGACAAAACTGCCCTCAATGGTCTCGATGCCCTGGAGTTTTTTTACCAGCGATTCTAGCGGCGTTGCAGCACTACCCTGCAAGGAATTGAAGAAGAGAATAATAGAGAACAATGCCAATACGAAGACACGCATATCAGTACACGACCTGCCGAAAAATGAGCCGCTACTATAACAAAGCTCCCCGCCCTGCGCAGCGTTACAATCCGGCAAGGAAGGGAGCTTCTGGGCGTATTAATCTTTGGGCGGAGGTGGCGCCAATACTTCGCGGGAACCGTTATGCCCGGCAGAACTTACTACGCCAGCCTGCTCCATCGCCTCAACAAGGTTGGCGGCCCGGTTGTAGCCGATTTTGAGCTTGCGCTGCACGGAAGAGATCGATACACGGCGCGTTTCAGTAACGAAAGCAACCGCTTCATCATACAAAGCGTCCTGCTCATTGTCGCCACCGCCTTCACCCATGGCTGCTGCAATGGGGTCTGAGCTGTCGCCACCAGACAACACTTCCTCGAGATAATCCGGTTCTCCGCGCTGTTTCCAGTCATCCACAACTTTGTGAACTTCGTGATCGTCCACAAAAGCACCGTGAACGCGAATCGGAACACTCGTTCCCGGGGGCATATACAGCATGTCACCATGCCCCAGCAGTTGCTCTGCCCCGCCCTGATCAAGCACCGTACGCGAGTCAATTTTGGAGGACACCTGGAACGAAATACGTGTTGGCACGTTAGCTTTAATCAAACCGGTAATCACGTCGACCGAGGGGCGCTGGGTGGCGAGTATCAGGTGAATACCAGCCGCGCGTGCTTTCTGAGCGATTCGAGCGATCAACTCTTCCACTTTTTTGCCTACGATCATCATCATGTCGGCAAATTCGTCGATCACCACCACGATGAAGGGCAAGGTTTCCAGTTCCGGGCGATCCTGCTCTTCATTCAGCAGATGTTCGTTAGGCTGCCATAAAGGATCCAACAGAGGTTCCCCCGCTGCCGCTGCGTCCTTCACTTTGCGGTTATAGCCCGCAATATTACGCACTCCCATGGAAGCCATAAGCTTGTAGCGACGTTCCATTTCGGCCACACACCAACGCAGCGCGTTGGCGGCTTCTTTCATGTCGGTGACCACGGGCGTCAACAAATGCGGAATACCATCGTAAATCGACAACTCCAGCATTTTTGGGTCCACCATGATGAACCTGACTTCTTCGGGTGTCGCTTTGAACAGCATACTCAGAATCATACTGTTCACGCCCACCGATTTACCCGACCCGGTGGTACCGGCTACCAGCAAGTGTGGCATTTTAGCCAGATTTACGACCACCGGATCACCCGCGATATCATTCCCCAAACCCAGTGTGAGTGGCGACTCGGCATCATCATAATCCTTGGACAGCATGACTTCGCTGAATCGGACTATTTCGCGGTGCTCGTTAGGAATTTCAATACCCACTACCGACTTGCCGGGAATGACTTCAACCACCCGTACACTCAGTACAGCCAGCGAACGTGCCAGGTCCTTGGCAAGATTGGAAATCTTGCTGACTTTCACCCCCGGAGCGGGCTGTATTTCGAATCGCGTAATTACCGGCCCCGGATTGACTTCCACGACTTCTGCCGATACGCCAAAATCGCCCAGCTTCTCTTCCAGCAAGCGAGACATGTGCTGCAGCATTTCGGGGGAAAACCCTGCTTTTTTACATTTGTCGGCAGGGTCGAGCAATGAAATCGAGGGCAATGGCCCTTCTGATGCGATAAACAAATGACCCTGTTTTTCGTCTTCGGCACGCGTGCTGCGCTTGCTTTTCTTCACAAAGGGCGAGATTTTGATCTGTTTCTGGCCGTCCTTATTCTCCGCTGCCGCTTCTTTTTTCGTTTCACTGGCTTTACTGCCGGCTTTAACTTGCACGGGAGGCTCGATTACCGGCTCCTGTCGCGCCTCAATCATTTCTTCGTCTTCGTGTTCCTTGCTCACCTTGTGTTTCAGTTTATCCCAGGCGCCTTTCAATCTACCGGCGCCTTGCTCGTTATCCTCAAGTACCTCAACACTGCGCTGATTAATCGTGACCGGTTTTCGCTTGCTGGGACGTTGAGCCGCCTCTTCTTTCGCCAGAGCCCGGCGATCCTGATAACGATCCCAGAGCAGATAACAATGCCTTGAGCTCCACCGGTACAGGCGTAAAGTCAGTGCACCCGTTCGGTCCATCAAGCCCAGCCAGGAGATCCCGGTAAATACCGTCAAACCAAACAGCAGCATCGACACCAGCAGTAAGGTACTGCCCAGCAGGTTGAAAGATTTGAGCATCACGCCCGACAGTTCCAGCCCGATAATGCCACCGGAGACCGTATCGAGACCCGCAACGGAATAAATGGCCAGAAGCCCCGTGGCGCCTAACACCGTGATAATGAACCCCAACACGCGAATAGTGAACATGGGCCAATGAAAGCCCGACATCTGCTGACGATAACGAAAGATCACAGCCGCACGATAGCCGATTAGAAGGGGAAACAAATAAGCGACATAGCCAAAGAAATAAAGCAATACATCGGCGAACCATGCACCTGCGCGGCCACCATAATTTTGCGGCAAGGCATTGGAGCCGGTGCTGGTCCAGCCGGGATCATTGGGCGAATGGGAGATCAACGCCATAAACAGGAACAGGCAGGCAGCCACCGTGAGAATCAGACCGCCTTCACGCGCGCCCTGACTGATGTAGGCCTGAAAATGCTGCTGTTCGTTCTTGCCTGAGCTATTGCGATTCAACGCGGGAATGATATTCACTTCTTTAGGTCCCGAGATTGGCATTCGGCGGCGCCGAAATCGTACGACATTGGTATTGCAGCGTGCTGTCGCCTTCATCCTCCTGACTTAGGGATCAGCGCCGCAAAACGTTCTTACAAGTATAGAAAAGTTTTAGGAAAAGTCTTTAATTATTTGAAAAATAAAGAGAGCTGGAAACACCAACAAGCAAGCAGCCTCACTGCATTGCGTCGGAACAGATAGCTTGCGAGGCAATGAGTGCGTTCAGCAGAGAAGATCGGGGTTTGAAGCGGGGCTTTACTTGCTCAGACCCGAGGCCGCCAGCCCCCGTTCGAGATCCTGAACCAGATCCTCTACCGATTCCAGCCCTACCGACAAGCGAATAAGGTTCTCGGTGATGCCGCTTTGCAGCTTTTCTTCCTCACTGAGACGGCCATGCGTGGTGGTCGCCGGGTGCGTAATGGTTGATTTTGCATCCCCAAGGTTGGCGGTAATGGAAACCAGTTCGGTGCCATCAATGAATCGCCATGCGGCTTCCCGGCCGCCTTTCAAGCGAAACGACAATACCCCGCTACCACCGCTTTGTTGGCGCTGCGCCAGCGCATGCCCGGGGTGTTCGGTCAGCCCGGTGTAAAAAACCCGTTCCACGCCCGCCTGATCGTCCAGCCAGTTGGCAATGATGAGGGCAGATTCCGAATGCGCCTTCATGCGAATTGGCAAGGTTTCCAGCCCTTTGGCAAAAATCCAGGCATTGAAGGGGCTCATGGCTGGCCCCGCAGAGCGCATAAAGCCATGCACCTCCTCCATCAGGTCAGCAGTACCGACCACGACCCCTCCCAATGCCCTGCCCTGCCCATCCAGATATTTGGTCGCGGAATGGATCACCACGTCGGCGCCATATTCGAATGGACGCTGAAGTACCGGCGTACACAGGCAGTTATCGACAACCAGCAAACTACCATCGGGATGTTTACCGGTTTTGGCCAAGCGGGCCATGGCGCGGATATCCACCACATCACACAAGGGGTTGGAGGGCGTTTCGAGAAACAGCAAGCGCGTGTTGTCGCGCAGCTCCCGCTCCCATGCGGCCATATCCATGAGGTCCACAAAGCTGATAGAAACCCCAAACTTCTGCAGGTATTTATCAAGCAGAACCCTCGTGGTACCAAACACACTGCGAGAGCAGATAATGTGGTCCCCTTGCTGACACAGGGCCATGAAGGTTGACATGATGGCCGCCATCCCGGAGGCCGCAGCGACTGCGCGCTCGCCGCCTTCCATCGCGGCAATACGCGCTTCAAAGGTCGCGACTGTAGGGTTGGTGAAACGCGCATAGATGTTGCCCGGCTCATCCCCGGCAAAGCGAGCTGCGGCTTCCTGAGCGGAATTGAAGACAAAGCTGGACGTGGTATAAATCGCTTCACTGTGCTCCAGCTGGTGGCTACGTAACTGCCCTGCTCGCACGGCAAGTGTATCCAGCCGCGCATCGTCGAGATTTGAGACGGGGATGGCGCCTTCCGGCTTGTATTGTTTGACCATGTCCAGGTAACTTCCTAAAACGACCGCTTAACTGGCGTTATGCAAATCGAGCGTTGCGTCGCTTTCCAAATATTTGTTTTGCTTGTGCTTGCTGGCATCGTTACGGGCCTTTTCCAAACGCTCCAAGTACGCCTGATCAATATCGCCGGTCAGGTAGTTTCCATCAAACACAGAACAATCGAAACGCGCAATCTCACTGTTACCTTCTTGCGCACAATGCACCAGATCTTCAAGATCCTGATAAATCAGCCAATCGGCACCAATCAGCTCCCGAATCTCTTCCACCGAGCGATTGTGAGCGATTAATTCACTTGCTGCGGGCATGTCGATACCATAAACGTTGGGGTAGCGCACTTCCGGCGCAGCTGATGCAAAATATACTTTGTTCGCACCCGCATCACGGGCCATCTGAACGATCTCGCTGCACGTGGTGCCACGCACAATCGAGTCATCCACCAAGAGCACGTTCTTGCCCTTGAATTCCAACTCAATCGGATTGAGCTTTTGCCGCACTGACTTTTTGCGTTGCTGCTGACCGGGCATGATGAACGTGCGCCCAATATAGCGATTCTTGATGAACCCTTCCCGAAACTTCACGCCCAGCTCATAGGCCATTTGCATGGCCGATGTGCGACTGGTATCGGGGATGGGCATCACCACATCGATATCATGATCAGGGCGCAGACGCTTCACTTTCTGCGCCAAGGTCTCGCCCATCCGCAGACGCGCCTTATAAACAGATATTTTGTCCATAATTGAGTCGGGACGCGCAAAGTACACGTATTCGAATATACAGGGGTGGAGACTCGCATTTTCAGCACATCTGGCGGTGTGCAGCTGACCATCGTTTTCGATATACACCGCTTCACCCGGCGCGATATCGCGCACCAGCTCAAAGCCCAATGCGCTAAGGGCAACACTTTCCGAAGCAATCATGTACTCCGTTCCCTTCTCGGTCTCGCGCTTGCCATAGCACACGGGGCGAATACCCAATGGATCCCTAAATGCCAACACACCATAGCCTGTGATCATCGCAATGACCGCATAGGCACCGCGCACGCGCTTATGCACCGCACGCACTGCCTCAAAGATTTCTTTGTGCGTGGGTACCAGCTTGCCCTGCACCTGCAGCTCATGCGCGAACACATTGAGCAACACTTCGGAATCGGAATTGGTATTGATATGCCGCAGATCCGACTTGAGCAAGCCATCGGCCAATTCAATGGTATTGGTAAGGTTACCATTGTGTGCGAGGGTAATGCCGTACGGCGAATTCACATAGAAAGGCTGGGCTTCGGCCGAGCTGGACGACCCCGCCGTGGGGTAACGCACGTGGCCAATGCCCACATTCCCCACCAAACGGGTCATGTGTCGGGTGCGGAAAACGTCCCGCACCAGGCCGTTATCCTTGCGCAAGAAAAATCGGTCATCCTGACAGGTAACAATGCCTGCGGCATCTTGCCCACGATGCTGGAGCACCGTCAATGCATCATAAAGGGGCTGGTTTGCATTGTCCTTGCCGACGACACCGACAATTCCACACATAGCTTTTTCCTCTCGGGAGTGTACTGCTGAATCCTGTAACCAGTGATAGCGCTGAACGCATTAAGCTTTCGTTTCGAACGCAGCTAGCTGGCTGTATGCTGTTCAAAAACAGATCGCGACCATTGCTCTAATATAGCCAAATTTTCAATCATTACCGAACCGGTCCACCAGTCGCTTTGTGCCATGGGGGTTAAGCGTAATACCGCGACCATCACCACACTGAGCACTAGCCCTCGCATTAAGCCAAATACCACGCCCAGCATACGATCGACCGGTGTCAGACCGGTGAGTTTAATCAACGCACCGACAATAAAATTAATGCCCGCACCCAGTAACAGGGTGCCTACAAACAAAATGCAGAACGCCGCAATCGTACGCAGTACCGGCTCGGCAATGCTTTCAACAAGCAGGGTTTGAACATGAGGGTGATAACTTCGCGCCACAACGAAGGCTACGACCCACGTTGCCAGCGATAACGCCTCTTTGATGAATCCACGTCGCAGACTCATAAGACTGGAAAGTGTAATGATGACAATGAGCGTCCAATCTGCCCAGTTTAACGCTGTCATGACCCCGGCGCCCCGCTCACTTTAATGTGGCCTTGCGTGCTGCGATTGATCGGCAAAAACAAAGGCGCGCATGATACCAAATTCTGGCCTAATGAAAAGCCGCGTACCCGAAGCGTTACGCATCAAAGTGTACCAAGAGGCTTTCTACTTTGTACTTTTCATCGACGCGTTTTTTGACTCGAGCCGCTTCGCGCTTGTTGACAAAGGGGCCGGTAAACACGCGAATCGCCTCTTTGCCATTTATGTCAATTTTTTTGGTATGACCATCAAAGCCATCTTTACGTAAACGGTCGCGCAAGGTATACGCATTTTTGGCATTACCAAAGGTGCCGAGCTGCACCATCCAGACATTTTTAAAGACCGGCAAATCCGCAACCCGAGGCGCATCGAGAGTGCTAACGACCGGCTCCTCTTTTACCGTGCCAGGATCGGTTTGAGGTTTATCCTCTGGCGCAGTTTTTTTGACCGAACTTTGTGGTTTCACTTTTTGATCAACAGGGTCGACCGTCAACTCTTCAAACCGTGGTTGCTCAACAGGCTGCACCTCTACCGCTTTGAATTCAGGTTTGGGGGGCAACTCCACCATCTCTGAGGTGACGGCATGATGCGGCTTGTCAAAAATCATCGGGAGAAATATCACGGCCAGAGAGAGAATGACAAACGCGCCCACCAAACGCTGCTTCAACCCATCAATGCTATTGTCTGTCATAGTGCTCCCAGCAATGAATGCGCCGCTTCAACCACGGCAAAAGACCCGAATACCAACAACACTGCCTGATCCCTTCCGGCCTGTTGTAGCCCATCCTTGAGCGCCTGTTCGAATTGCGCATACATTACCACAGACTCAGACACCGACCCTAACGCCTCTTCGAGTTGCTTGCCGGCCATCGCGCGAGGTGCATCCAGGGGCGCTGCAAACCACTTATCCACTCGCGAGGTCAGCACACTTACAACGCTCTTGGCGTCTTTATCTTTGAGACAGGAATAAACAACGTACACCGGCTGACCCGCCTTCGCCTCTTTCGCGAGACATCGGGAAAGAAAGTCCGCCGCCTGGGGATTATGGCCTACATCGAGATATACCGGCACGCCGCCAACGTCCATACGCTGCATTCTTCCTGGCACCTTTAACGCGCCAAATGCTTGCCATAGATGACCTAACAGGTTGGTTTTATCAGAACCCATACGCTCGCACAACCAGAGCGAGGCCTGCGCAGCCAGAGCGATGTTATTCAAGGGTAATCGCAAATTAGAGAAGGAAGGCGATTCCCCCCTACAGGCAAGAGGGCGGCTGTAAAACCAATCACCCTCAAACCCGAACTCCCTACCTATGCGCCAGGGATCGGCGCCAATGCGATGCGCCTCTTCCAAGACTGATGCCGGACATGTTTCACCAAGCAGTACGGGCACTCCGGCACGCATGATGCCCGCTTTTTCCTTACCGATTGCGTCGGGATTATCACCTAACCAATCCATGTGGTCGAGACCGATTGAGGTAATCAGTGCCAAATCAGCATCCACCAGATTGACGGCATCCAAACGCCCTCCCAAACCGACTTCCAGCACACAGACATCCAAACTCAAGCGGGAAAAAATCAATAACGCGGCAAGGGTACCAAACTCAAAATACGTGAGGGGAATGACGCCACGTGCCTGTTCAATAGACTCAAACGCAGCAATCAGCGTTTCATCATCGACAGGCTGCCCGCCGATGCGAATACGCTCGTTATAGGTATGCAGGTGAGGTGAAGTATAAGTACCTACTCGCCAATCGTTAGCACAGGAAGCAGCCTCAATTAACCCTAGCGTAGAGCCCTTCCCATTGGTGCCCGCTACCACTATTTGATGTGATGCGACCCGCACAATTCCCAACTGACGTGCCACCTGCCTGATGCGATCAAGCCCCAAATCAATTTCTTGAGGATGCATGCGCTCAATGCGTTCCAACCATGTGCGGAGGGCTTCAGACTCTGAGCATCTCATTTAGGCTGAAAGCTCCGCTCCTTGAGGACCAAATCAGGCGTCATTTCCGCCATCACCGCTGGCTTCGGCAATCTCGACTTCACCTTCCAACACCTCAGAACGGGAGGGAACGTTCAAGAGTTTTTGCAAGATAGACGCAATACGAGGGCGCAACTCACCACGCGGAATGATCATATCGATAGCACCATGCTCCAGCAAAAACTCGCTTCGCTGAAAGCCTTCCGGCAGTTTTTCTCGCACGGTCTGCTCGATGACTCGCGGTCCGGCGAATCCAATCAGTGCGTTGGGTTCCGCAATATTCAAATCGCCCAGCATCGCCAAGCTCGCCGATACACCACCGAAAACAGGATCAGTCATTACCGATATGTAGGGCAGTTTCGCGGCTTTGAGCCGCTCAAGCGCTGCCGCCGTTTTGGCCATTTGCATCAGCGATATCAACGCTTCCTGCATGCGCGCACCACCGCTGGCACTAAAACATATCAAGGGTTTCTTTTCGTCGAGGCAAAGCTTCACGGCGCGCACAAATTTCTCACCCACCACGGCGCCCATAGAGCCGCCCAGAAACGAAAATTCGAAAGCCGCGACGACCACCGGAACACCTTCAACCGTGCCCTTGAAAGTAATCAGGGCATCTTTTTCGCCGGTTTCTTTTTGATTCGCGAGCAGGCGGTCTTTATAGCGCTTGGTATCTTTGAACTTAAGGCGGTCCTCGGGCTCCATATTGGCATTCAGCTCAACACGCTCGCTTGCATCCAGAAACAGATCCACGCGCCGACGCGCCGACACCCGCATGTGATGCTGGCATTTAGGACAAACATCCTGATTTCGCTCCAGCTCCGGCCGGTAAAGTGCGCCGCTGCATTTTGGACACTTTTTCCATACCCCTTCCGGGATGTTGCCTTTGGTTTTAGAATCCGACCGGATGGAACTCGGCCTGATCTTATCGAGCCAGCTACTCATAATGTTATGTTGCCTGTTTACCTGTACTTAGAAAACGAAGTGTATCAGAGAGCATCCATCGATTGGCGCATGCTACCCAGAATATCGCCGAGCTTTGCGCATATCAGATCGCGACTATCCTGATGCTCTGCGATGGTATTGACGAGCACACTGCCAACAATCACACCATCCGCCACACGCGCAACTTTTGCGGCTGATTCGGCATTTGTTATACCAAAACCGACACCCACAGGAATGTCCGCCAGTTTTTTGATTGACGCAACCTTCTCAGCTACTTCGTCGGTACTCAGGCTGGCTGAACCCGTCACACCTTTCACAGACACGTAGTAAACATAACCGCTGCTGTGCTGACAGATATGCGCGATACGTTCCTGCGTGGTCGTGGGCGCAATCAGAAACACCGCATCCAGACCCTGCTCTTTAAGCAATGGTACAAAGGCATCTGCCTCTTCAGGAGGCAAATCCACAGTGAGAACACCATCTACACCCGCATCCGCTGCTTCTTTAGCAAAACGCTCATAGCCCATGCGCTCCACGGGATTCAAATAGCCCATAAGCACTACCGGCGTGGTTGTATTCTTTTCACGAAAGCACTTCACCATCTCTAACACTTGCGTAAGACTAGTATGGTGCGCAAGCGCTCTCTCACAGGCTAATTGAATAACTGGCCCATCTGCCATGGGATCTGAAAAGGGGATGCCCAGCTCAATGATATCCGCACCGGCAGCAACGAGAGCATGCATGATATCCACACTCCAATCGGGACGAGGGTCACCACCGGTAATGTAGGGGATCAGTGCCTTCTTACCTGAGGCTTGCAGATCAGAAAGTACCTTCTGGATACGACTCATTATTTGATTACACTCTTTTGTCTGAGCGCCCTGGGGCGCCTTATGATAGTTGTCGTTATACTTCGATGCCATCGATACCGGCGATCGTATGAATATCCTTGTCGCCACGTCCGGACAGATTGATAATCATGATCTGATCGGAGCGCATCGTGGCCGCCTTTTTCAAGGCATAAGCGACCGCATGACTGGATTCCAGCGCGGGCATAATACCCTCAACCTGAGTGAGTCGCCTAAAGGCATCCAGCGCCTCTTCATCGGTGACCGATACGTAGTTAGCCCGGCCACTGTCTTTTAACCAGGAGTGCTCCGGGCCCACTCCCGGATAATCCAAACCGGCAGATACCGAGTGTGTCCCCTGAATCTGTCCGGCCTCATCAGCCATCAAATAGGTTCGGTTGCCGTGCAACACACCTGGCGATCCTGCACATAGCGGAGCCGCATGCTGCCCGGTTTCGATACCGTGCCCGCCCGCTTCCACACCGTACATTTCCACCTCTGAATCACAGATAAAAGGATAGAACAGGCCAATGGCATTCGAACCGCCACCCACACACGCAACGAGGGCGTCTGGCAAGCGGCCTTCCTTTTCAAGGCATTGCGCACGCGCTTCACGACCGATCACGGACTGAAAGTCTCTAACCAACATGGGATAAGGGTGTGGCCCCGCCACGGTTCCAATAATGTAGAAGGTGTTGTCGACATTCGTTACCCAATCGCGCAGCGCTTCGTTCATGGCATCTTTCAGCGTTCTCGTGCCACTTTTTACTGCCTCAACTTCGGCGCCCAGCAACTTCATGCGATATACATTCAAGGCCTGGCGACGTACGTCCTCGATACCCATGAATACTTTACATTCCAGATTCAATCGTGCCGCCACTGTGGCCGATGCCACACCATGCTGGCCAGCCCCGGTTTCGGCAATGACGCGAGGCTTTCCGATGTACTTGGCCAGCAAGGCCTGACCAATAGTGTTATTAACTTTGTGCGCGCCCGTATGATTCAAGTCTTCCCGTTTCAAATAAATTCGTGCCCCACCCGTCTCTCGCGTCAGACGCTCTGCCAGGTACAGCGGGGATGGGCGCCCAACATAATCGGCCAAATCTCTATCGAACTCTTTTTGAAACTCCGGATCGTTTTTCAGGGAAAGGTATTTTTGCTCCAGCTCAAGCAACGATGCCATCAGGGTTTCCGAAACAAATCGGCCACCGTAAGGTCCGAAATGACCTCGATTATCGGGCAATTGCTGCAGCATTTCTTGAGTGATAACCGGTTTGTTAATTGCCCCCACGGGATACCTCTTTAATAAATTGGATTAGCAGGGTGTGATCTTTCACTCCCTTGGATTGCTCAACGCCTCCGCTGACGTCCACAGCATAAGGACGTACACGAGAGATTGCATTACGCACATTGCCGGTATTCAGACCACCGGCAAGAATAAGTGGTTTTTGGCAGTGGCTCGGCACAAGCGACCAGTCGAATGTTTCTCCGGTACCTCCTGCAACGCCCTGTTTATAACTGTCTACCAAAATCCCCTGTGCCGATTCGAAATTCGAAGCTGCTGAAAGGATATCGCTGGTTTCACGCACCCTGACAGCTTTAATATAGGGAACGCCATACTGGCTGCAGTCCGCTTCGCACTCGTCGCCGTGAAACTGCAACAATCCAAGCGGCAAGCGCTCCAGCACATGCGTAATGAAGGCCCGCTCATGGTTGACGAACAGCCCGGTAATGGTGACAAACGGCGGTAGCACCTGACAGATCTCTTGGGCTCGCAATATATCAACGGATCTCGGACTGGGTTCGTAGAATACAAGCCCAATGGCATCGGCACCGGCATGCACGGCTGCCACGGCATCCTCCACACGAGTAATTCCACAGATTTTCACACGTGTTCGTGCTGACATTCGCTATTCTACCCAAATCGGACAGTATAACGATTCATTGGTTACGACTGAAGTGGGCTTGGCGCAGGACGCGAGATATCCCACATATCATCATCCATTTGAACACCTGATTGCCCCGAGATCATGGCATTGATTATGGCAGGCGGCCCCTCAGAGGGCGGAATCGGGCTTGGCTCAGGATATTCAACATGCGTGAGAAACAAGCCATAAGGGGCGGCGGTAACCCCCCCCTGAGTGCGATCCCGCGCCTCAAGCACCTGCCTGCACCAATCCACATCCTGTTTACCCGAACCTATTGCCATGAGAACACCGGCGATATTTCGCACCATGTGATGCAGGAATGCATTTCCCTTAATATCCATGACTACCACATGCCCGTATCGTTTCACGTTAACAAAGTGCAAACACCTGTTCGGCGAACGAGACTGACACCCCACAGCCCGAAACGACGTAAAATCATGCTCACCTACCAAACATTGGGCGGCAGCATGCATGCGCTTTGCATCGAGCGAATAGTGAAACCAGGACATTTCGTCTGCAAAAATTGCCGGACGAATCGGATGGTTATAAATCACATAATGATAGCGACGACTCGTTGCAGTAAATCGCGCATGAAAATCATCACTGACCTTGCCCGCCCAATTGACACTAATGTCGCGCGGCAAATTGGCATTGCAACCAAACACCCAGGAACGAGGACTGCGCATGGATGATGTATCAAAGTGCACCACCTGCTGAGACGCATGCACACCCTTATCGGTGCGACCAGCACAGACAAGATCCACGGGATGATTGGCCACTTTGGACACGGCACTTTCCAATGCTTTCTGGATAGTTGCCAGACCACTTTTCTGCGCCTGCCATCCATGAAAGGCTGCACCGCGATAGGAAAGGCTCAACGCAATGCGGCCGTTGACAGGAACATCAACGGCCGCGTATCGCTTACTACTTATCATTCTGTTACTTCACATCGGCTGAGACCTTTGCAGACCAAGCCGTTCCCCTTATCAACTACCAAGAGAATCGAGCAACTCTTTGGCTTCAGCCTGCTGCTCGGGAGAGCCTTCCGCTTCAACTTCCTGCAAGATATCCTTGGCTCCGTCTACATCACCCATGTCAATATAGGCACGCGCCAGATCCAGCTTGGTCGAGGCTTCATCCGTCCCTTCAAGGAAGTCAAAATCATCGCCCTCACCCAGCTCCGGTTCAAAGCTTTCAGGATCACCCAAGGCCTCTACCGCTTCTTCGAGGATGTCGTCACTGACCACCGTATCGGGCGCTTCCGGCACTTCAGTTTCGGCCTGCTCCACGGCTTCAACAACTTCAGCATCATCTTCAAGCGGCTCATCAACGGAAGTGAGCTCATCAGGAATCGAGAGGTCATCAGGTAATTCAATTTCAGCCTCTTTGTCCAACTCGTCTGACAAATCAATGTCATCGAGCTCGAGATCCAGATCTTCTGAAAGCTCCTGATCAATCTGATCAATGGCTGCATCGAGCTCAGCATCGTCTACTTCCGCTTCCAGTTCGTCGAGTTCGGCCCCTGCAGACAGATCGCTCTGTTCTAAATCGATATCCACATCAACATCAAGATCCAGCTCTTCAGAACTTAAATCGACATCTAACTCAACATCGCCCAATTCAGCATCTTCTTCAACCGCATCAAGGTCGAAGCTGTTGTCCGGCTCACTCTCCAATACGGGATCTTCGCTCAACAGGGCCTGTTCTTCGGATACAATTGCGGCTTCCTCGGATTCGATACTCTCCTGAGCATCTTCGGCAGTGAGATCATCACTGAGCTCTAACTCTTTATGATCAATTTCTTCCAAATCCCGATCAACGGATTCAGCTCGAATCCGTTGCGCCTCTTCAAGAGCCTGTGCGTCCTGAATCGCTTCAAGCTCGCTGAACTGGCGATCGAAGGCGTCGGTATTGCCTGCTTCTTTGTACACCTCGAGTAACTTTAAACGATAATCTGTACGTACCGGTTCACGTGAAATCGCCTCTTCCAGAATCGTAGCAGCCTGATCAAGGCGACCGTAGGCAATGTAGACATCGGCCTCGGCAATCACATCTTCCTGCTCCGCAGACGAAGACCCAGCGTCCTCTTCGGCATCCGCCAATGACGCCTCATCCATCTGCTCATCCGGATAAAGTGCCTCTTCCTCTTGAAGCTCTTCCTGCGCAAGCGCTTCGTTATCTTCTGTATCGAATACGGATTCAACACTATCGTCTTCGTCTTCCTGCGCTAACTGCTCATGCAAGGCGCGCTCCTGCTGTGCATTATGGCGAGATACCAACCACAACAAGATCAGCAAAACAATCACGCCCAGCCCGGCCAAACCCATGTAAAGCGGATTCGCCAGAATCATTTCGATAAAGTTCTGAGGTTGCGCGGAAGTCACTTGCGCAGGCTCCTGCTGCACTTCCGCTTTAACTTTCTCTTCAGCTACCGCGGTTTCTTCTTTTTCAGTCGCATCGACTGAGGCCTTGTCGCTCGCTTCCTCTGGCACAACCTTCGGAGCGCCCTCTGCCTGGCCAGCATCGACAGTGTCACTCTCACTCAGCCCGGTGCTTCCTGTCATGGCCTGCTCG
>JBFHUL010000053.1:0-24327 GCA_041590075.1 Oleiphilaceae bacterium | reverse complement strand
CATCGTTCAAGGGAGGTGCAGCATGACTGTAAGATCCGGAGAGTCGGACAAAACCTGGTTTCGTGGCGAGCGTATCATGCACGTAAACGACAAGTGGTATTTCCTCACCCGCGAAATGACACAAGAAGGGCCATTCAGCTCCCGGCACGAAGCCGAGATGGAGTTGAATCTGTATATTCGGCATGTCAACGACAGCCTCTACAACAACTCCCACGCCCTGAAGCGTAAAGCCCAGCAGTAGGCGGGCATTAACGCACAACTCGGTGTAACCCCGCACCCAAATTCTGCTTGGGCATTATGCGCCGCTGATGGCTTCTGCAAACACTTGTTCTCTGGTGTTTGCGAGAAATAATCAATTCACTTGCAAGCAATGATCATTGAGACTCCCGGTTGGAGCGCTATGCTATATGGCGTCCTTCTACAAATGGGAACTCAATCATGTCCAACGAAGCACTCATATTTGATGCCATCCGTACTCCGCGGGGCCGCGGCAAGGCCAGTGGTGCACTCCACGAAGTCAAGCCTGTTACCTTACTGACCCAACTCCTCAATACGCTACAGGAACGCCAGCAATTCGATACACGGGCGGTCGACGATATTGTCATGGGCTGTGTGACTGCAGTGGGTGATCAGGGGGCCGTGATTGCCAAAACGGCCGCTTTGGCAGCCGGTTGGGACGACGACGTGGCCGGTGTCGTGCTCAATCGTTTTTGTGCCTCGGGCCTTGAGGCGGTCAACACCGCGGCGATGAAAATTCGCTCAGGCTGGGAACAGCTTGTGGTGGCTGGCGGTGTGGAGTCCATGTCGCGGGTGCCAATGGGAAGCGACGGTGGTGCCTGGGCGATGGACCCCGAAACCAACTTTAAAACCGGCTTTATGCCCCAGGGTATTGGCGCCGACCTGATTGCAACGCTGGGAGGGTACAGTCGTACCGATGTGGACACCTTCGCGATGAAGTCGCATCAGAAAGCGGCCGCAGCCTGGAAGCGTGGTGCGTTTTCTAAATCTGTTATTCCCGTCATCGACCGTAACGGTCTGACCATTCTCGAGCACGACGAACTGATTCGTGCCGATAGTAATCTGGAAACACTCGGCGCCCTGAAGCCTTCGTTTCAGATGATGGGAGAGATGGGGTTTGATGGGGTTGCGCGCGAGCGTTATCCGCAGGTCGAGACGATCCAGCATGTACATTCCCCCGGTAATTCATCCGGCATCGTGGATGGTGCCGCCGCCTTGCTGATTGGCAGTGAAGAAGCAGGCAAACAGTTTGGCATGAGCCCGCGCGCGCGGGTAGTGGCGACTGCGGTTGTGGGCACCGACCCTACCATCATGCTGACCGGGCCGGCACCCGCCGCCCGGAAAGCTCTGAAAGTTGCCGGCATGTCGGTTAGCGACATCGATTTGTTTGAAGTGAATGAAGCCTTTGCCTCGGTGGTAATGCGCTTTATGGATGAAATGGGCGTGAGCGAAGACATTGTCAATGTGAATGGCGGTGCCATCGCGATGGGGCATCCGCTGGGTGCGACGGGCGCCATGATTCTCGGCACCCTGTTAGATGAACTGGAAGCCCGCGACCTGAAAACAGGTCTGGCCACCTTGTGTGTAGGTGGCGGCATGGGTATCGCAACCATCATTGAACGGGTTTGAGGCAGAGGAGAACTATTATGAGTGCAGTGATTTACGAAAAAGATCAGGACAACATCGTTCACCTGATTCTGGACAAACCCAATGCCAGTGCCAATTTAATGGACAAAGAGTTTACCGATTCACTTGTGGCTGCCGTTGAAAAACTGCGCGCTGACGAATGGAGGGGGGTGCTGTTTCGCTCGAATAAGTCGACCTTTTTTGCCGGTGGCAATTTGGATGATTTGTATCAGACAACCCGTGAAAACGCCGGCGACCTGTTTGCGATGGTGACACGGCTGAAGCAGGCCATGCGCGAATTGGAAACCTCCGGGAAGCCCGTTGTGGCGTGTATCAATGGCGCCGCGCTTGGTGGCGGCTGGGAGCTGGCGCTAGCCTGTCACCATCGGGTTTCCTTGAGCAAGGGCGTAACACTGGGACTGCCCGAAGTAACTCTGGGGCTTTTGCCCGGGGGTGGGGGTGTGGTGCGCATGTCGCGCCTGTTGGGATTGCAGTCGGCCTTGCCTTTCCTTACCGAAGGCAAACAGTTCAAACCTCAAAAGGGTAAGGATCTGGGCCTGATTGACGAAATCGTTGAGACGCAGGAAGAGCTGGTCGAGGCGGCGATTACGTGGATCAAGGCCAACCCCAAGGCGCAGCAACCCTACGACGTAAAGGGCTATAAAGTGCCGGGTGGTACACCCAGTCACCCCGCGCTGGCCAAGATGTTACCGATTGCGCCGGCCATGATGCGTGCCCAAACAAAAGGCACCTTACCGGCGCCGGAATCGATTCTGGCGGTGATGGTTGAAAGCCTGCAAGTGGACATGGATGCCGCAATGCGCATTGAAAGCCGCTACTTTGTTGAGCTGGTGTGTGGTCAAGTCTCAAAGAACATGATTGGTACCTTCTGGTACCAGCTCAATGAGATCAAAGCCGGAGCGGCCCGGCCGAAAGGTGTTGATCAAGCCACGTTTACCAAGGTGGGTATTCTCGGGGCCGGGATGATGGGGGCGGGGATCGCCTATTCTGCCGCCTGTAAAGGCATTGACGTGGTGCTGAAGGATGTGAGTATCGAAAACGCTGAGAAGGGTAAGGCTTATTCCGAAAACCTGCTGGAGAAGAAGGTGAAGAAAGGTCGCCTCAGCAGCGATCAGCGAGACCATACTCTGAATCGCATTTTTCCCACCGACAAGGCGGAAGACCTGCAGGGCTGTGAATTGGTCATCGAGGCGGTGTTTGAGGATCGTGAACTGAAGGCACGAGTCACCAAAGAGGCAGAAGCGCAACTGGAAGATACCGCTGTGTTTGCGTCGAACACGTCTACGCTGCCGATTACGGGGCTGGCTGAAGCGTCCCAGAGGCCAGCGAATTTTATCGGACTGCATTTCTTCTCTCCGGTCGACAAAATGCCATTGGTTGAAATCATCTGTGGTGCACAGACGGGTGATGACACTCTGGCTCGCGCTTACGACTTCGTCTTGCAGATCGGCAAAACGCCCATCGTAGTAAACGACAGTCGGGGGTTCTTCACTTCGCGCGTGTTTGGAACGTTTGCCAATGAAGGCATGGCCATGCTGGGTGAGGGCGTACCTGCTGCCGCGATCGAAAATGCAGCATTTCTGGCCGGGTTCCCAGTGGGGCCGCTGGCCGTGACAGATGAAGTGAGCCTCACATTGGTAGAAAAAATTCGCAAACAGACCATCAAGGATCTGGAAGCTGAAGGTAAACCTTATCCGGAACACCCGGCTGATGCGGTTGTTGATCGCATGCTCGAAGCCGATCGTGCGGGCAAATTAGCGGGTGCCGGGTTCTATGACTATCCCGCAAACGGCAAAAAGCACCTTTGGACTGGTCTGAAAGACATGTTTGCTGAACAGGATGCTGAAGTAGATGTGCAGGTCTTGAAAGAGCGCCTGCTTTACATACAAGCCATTGAGACGGTGCGTTGTGTCGAAGAGAAGGTGCTTACCAGCGTGCGCGATGCCAATATCGGCTCAATCATGGGGATTGGATATCCGGTTTGGACCGGCGGTATTTTGCAATTCATCAATCAGACGGGAATCAAGGCGTTTATCGCGCGAGCCGAGACGCTCACAGAACAGTGTGGCGAGCGATTCAGAGTGCCGCAGTTATTGCGTGATATGGCCAAAGATGGCGTGACGTTCAAAGACTAAAACCAGCGCATCGCCCCCCTGATCTTTGACTTGTGCGATCGGGGTGTGCGGTGAGCCGGTATCAGATTCCGCGCCGCTAAACAGACATTCAAGTGAGATGACACAATGATAAAACGTACCGTATTTGAATCAGAGCATGAGATGTTCCGCGATAGCTTCCGCAAGTTTCTGCAGGAAGAAGCCGTTCCCTATCACCACCAATGGGAAAAAGACGGCCAGGTATCGCGGGAACTATGGAAAAAGGCCGGCGAGCATGGTTATTTGAGCCCCACGGTGCCCGAAGCCTATGGGGGCGTGGACGCCGATTTTCGCTACAACGCGGTGGTGGATGAAGAAATCGCCCGTTTGGGGTTGAGCGGCATCGGGTTTGGCCTGCATTCCGATATTGCAGTGCCCTACATCATGGCTTACGGCAGTGAAGAGCAAAAACAAAAATATCTGCCGGGTTGTGTGAATGGTGACATCATCACGGCCATCGCCATGACGGAACCGGGCACCGGGTCCGATTTACAGGGCGTTAAAACCAATGCCGTGCTGGATGGCGATCATTACATCCTGAATGGTTCCAAAACCTTCATTACCAACGGTCAAATGGCCGACCTGGTGATCGTGGTGGCGAAAACCAATCCCGACGAGGGCGCCAAGGGAACCAGCCTGCTGCTGGTCGAAGCCAACAGCCCCGGCTTCGAGAAAGGCAGTAACCTGGAAAAAATCGGCATGAAAGCCCAAGATACTTCCGAGCTGTTCTTTCAGGATGTCAAAGTGCCGAAAGAGAACCTTCTGGGTGCCGAGGGCATGGGCTTTATTTATCTGATGCAGGAGTTGCCACAGGAGCGGTTGTCGGTAGGACTCAATGCGATTGCCAGTGCCGAATCCATCCTCGATCAAACGGTCGCTTATGTGAAAGAACGCAAGGCATTTGGGCGCCAGATTTCGTCTTTTCAGAATACGCAGTTCAAGCTGGCTGAGATGTCGGCGACCTTGACCATGGCGCGCGTGTTCGTCGACAAATGCCTGGAACTCCACTTGGATAAAAAGCTGGATGTAGTGACTGCTGCCAAGCTGAAATTGCTGTCGACCGAAATCCAGTGCGATGTGATTGATGAATGCTTGCAGCTTCACGGCGGTTACGGTTACATGCTGGAATATCCGGTGGCGCGCGCCTATGCCGATGCTCGGGTGCAGAAAATCTATGCGGGTACCAACGAAATTATGAAACTCATTATCGGGCGATCGATGGTCTAATCGGTCTGCCGTACCTGCGGCGCCCAATGGTCAGCAGACTTCGCTGGTCATTGGGCGTTGGGGCGTACGCACAGGTATTAAGCGCCACGCTCATTTTTGTAACACGCTTATTTTTGTAAGGAACTGCCATGTCGCTACCTCTCGAAGGATTAAAAGTACTCGACTTTACTACCTTGCTGCCTGGCCCTTACGCGACACAGTTGTTGGCAGATATGGGGGCGGAAGTCGTGCGCGTAGAGGCTCCGAATCGGCCGGACTTGTTGAAACTCATGCCGCCGAAAACCGGTAAGGTTTCCGCCGCGCATGCGACGATTAACCGCAACAAGCGCTCCATAGCCATCGACCTGAAACATGAAGATGCCAAAGCGATTATTGCCCGGCTGCTCGCCGAATACGATGTAGTGATTGAGCAGTTTCGGCCCGGTGTCATGCAGCGGTTGGGGCTTGATTACGACGCCCTGAGGGCGATACAACCGAGAGTGATTTATTGCTCCATCACAGGCTTTGGTCAAACCGGCCCCTACAAAGACCGTGCGGGCCACGATATCAACTATCTGGCCTTGTCCGGTCTGGCCAGTTTCAGTGGGCGCAAAGACACCGGGCCCGTTTTATCCGGCACACAAGTGGCAGATATAGCTGGTGGTTCGCACCATGCGGTGATGGCCATACTGGCTGCAGTGATTCAGCGCGGGCACAGCGGTGAAGGGCAGTTTCTGGATATCAGCATGGCCGATGCGGCCTTGGCGCTGACCACGATGTTCGGTGCGAATGCGCTCGCGAGTGGCCGTGATCCGGAGGCTGGGGGAGAGATGTTGAACGGCGGTTTGTTCTATGACTATTACCCGACCCGCGATGGGCGCTATCTCTCCATTGGCAGCTTAGAGCCCAATTTTGCGGCGGGTTTGCTCAGCGCTCTGGGCCTGCAAAGCATGATGAATTGTATTGCCGATCACCGGCCTGAAGTGCAGGAATCGTTGCGCAAGGCGATTGCCGATAAAATTGCCGGTGAAGACTTAAGCCATTGGCAGCAAGTGTTCGAAACGCTAGATGTATGCGTAGAGCCGGTATTGACCCTGAGCGAAGCGCGCGAGCACGCGCACTTTCAGGCTCGTGGCATGTTCGTTGATGCTGTAGATGAAGAAGGGTTGCGCATTCCCCAGATCGCGTCGGCAATGCCTTTCAAACAGGGTAGAGATTGCCACCAGGCAGGCCGCGTGCTGGGTGCCGACACAGCGGAGGTATTACGCGAAGTCGGGTATGATGCGGATCACATTCGCCGCTTGCAGGACGGCGCCTGTATTAAGCTGGCATGAAATAGCGCGTGACCAATTGAACCCACAACCGCCGCGTCGTTAATCGTGCCGCCCGGACACAAGGCGGACGCCATAGCCCTCGCGCTTCCAATGTCGGGCCAGCAGGCAGTGATTAATACATAGGCCCAGCATCATCCACCATTCGAATGCATTTTCCATACGGTCGTAGGTGCTTCCCAGCGTTATGTCCAGCAGCAGTGAAACGATTGCGATGGTGAGTAATAGGCCGCACAGAATCACGCGTGCTCGTTCACCGCTGTATTGGTAGCTTATCCACGCACTCAGTGCATGCGCACAAAAGGTACAGAACATAAACAGTACGACGCCAAAGCGGCGTACTAAGCGAAATTCGTCGCCGGCATGGCCCAGAAACAGGCTATACATCACCAGTGCAAGACTGCCAATACCGCCTAGCCACGTAAAACGATACGATACCGTGCGCGTTATCTTTGTATGCCATTGATCCTGCAGGTGCCAGAACAAGGCAAGTAAAAAGGCCGACAGTAGCATGCCGCCTTTGAACACAAAGTAAGCCGTGCCATGGCGCCCGCCGTGACTGATGCTGGTGCAGTCAATCCAATAGGGAACGCAGGCAGGGAAGATGTGCTCAACAGTGCTGATCACGAAACTGAGGTGAAAGGTGAACAGCGGCAGCAGCGCACTGGCCCATGCCAGACCGTGCAGAGGAATGCTTGGTTCAGGGTGGCGAAAGGTCATGGTGTCATGCTCGATGCCGTGCGTTAGTTACCTGCTAGCATAGCGGGATTTACGCTTGCGGCCAGTAGCGGTCGCCGTTAGTCTGGCGGTCTTACATTGCTCTCCCTTTTTCAGGAACTGGCTATGCTTGAAAATCTATTGCTTCTCGGTGGTATTCACTTGCTGGCGGCCGCGTCACCGGGGCCGGATTTCGCCTTGATTTCACAACAGGCGCTGGGGAATGGTCGTCGTGCCGCGCTTTGGTGTGCGTTAGGGGTCGCGCTGGGTCTGGCTATTCATTTGGCATATTCCATGTTGGGCTTGGCGGCGGTGATTGCACAATCCAGTGACTTGCTCTGGTGGTTACGCATATTGGGTGGGGCGTATCTCGTGTTCCTGGGGTGGCAGGCCTTGCGGGCAAGTTTTCAGCGCGACCAATACGCCCCTGCAACCGACAGTGCTGGCCAGTTGCCTGTCGCTCAAGGGGGCGCCTGGAAATATCTGGGCCTTGGTTTTTTGTGTAACGCGTTGAACCCGAAGGCTCCTGTGTATTTTGTGGCAGTATTTACGCTGGTGCTGTCGCCTGACATGCCGGGGCTGGAGCTTTTTGTATATGGCCTGTGGATGATGGTCATCCAGCTCTGCTGGTTTTCTTTTCTGGCGCTGGTGCTCACCCATCACGGTGTTGCCCATTATTTCAAACGCGCTGCGCGTTGGCTTGATCGCCTATTGGGCGGAGCGCTGCTGGCGATGGGACTAAAGTTATTAGCCTCGAAAAGCGGTAGTTAGGCGCGCGTCCTTTAAAGTTTTGTCGAAAATGGTCGATAATTGATCAGTTACGTCAGGCAGGCAGGAGGATGTCGCCATGAATGCGATTGATAAAACCGGTGCCCCCGGTGCCCAAACCAATTCACCTACGCAGCGTGAAAAAAACGTTGATGCCACGCCCGAGAGCCCCTCAGTCTCGTCGCGCAAGCAGTTCAATGCAGCGATTCTGCAAGCTAATTACGAAGTAAGTCTCAGCACGAAAAATGAACCACAGGCGCTGATATACAAGGCGGCTATCGAAGCGATCAATGAAGAATTAGCCGAGGAATTGGGCGATAACGCGATTGAGCGCGGTTACGAAAGCGGTCTTGACGTATCTCCAGAAGCAACAGCGCAACGCATTGTCGATTTTTCAACAGGTTTGTTTGAGCTCTACAAACAAAACAACCCTGAACTGGAACCGGATGCGCAACTGGAGCGCTTTCTCGAGGTAATTGGAGGGGGGATTGATCAGGGCTTCGGCGAAGCCCGCGATATTCTCGACGGGCTCGGAGTGCTGGAAGGTGAGATAGAGGAAAACGTTGACCGCACCTATACCTTGGTTCAGGAAGGGCTCGCCACGTTCAGAGAGAACATTGAGCGTCTGATCAGCCAGCCCGAAGCGGGTGAAGGCCCCGAGAGTGAAAGTTGACTGGCCGGCGCTACTGCTTCTCCCATTGCCGGGCCTAGCTGATTTCAGGGGCTTTGAATGCGAAGCCCTCAGCCTCCAGTAAATGCCCGAAGTGGATCAGCGCCTGTTCGGTGTGATGCGGCCCGATAAAAGACAAACCAATCGGCAGCCCGTCTTTGTTCTGGTCGGTAGGTACGGTCAACACGGGATTGCGCATCACGTTATAGGGCATCACAAAGGCAAAGGCATAATCGGTGTAATGCATGGTTTCTCCATCGGTGTTGATGGGGCGATGTTTGGGATTATGCTTGAATGCAGGCCCCACGGAGGTAGGGCTGAGTAAAAAGTCATAATGATCAAAATAGCGTGAAAACTCGGCAATGAGCTCCTGCTGTTCTTTGACGGCCCGTGAGTAGTGTTTGAACTTTAATCCCAGGCCCTGTTTCAGTTCTTTTTTTACATCCAGCCGGGAACCTTTAATGTCGTGCGCGAACTTCAGCTTAAGTGCCTGTCGCATGGGCCACTTGAAGTCTTGCCCGACGACAAAACCGAAAATCTTCACCCAGGTTTTGAACATGCGGTCTGACAGTTGTGGGTCGATACGCATCGGTTCCACTTTGGCGCCTTTTTTCTCCAGGGCCGCGCGCATTTTTTCCATGGCCTGACGCGTCGCACTATCACATTGAATGCCATGAATTTCGTCATACCAGCCTATACGGTAACCCGCCAGACTACTGTGGTGGGCGTGCTGAGTGTGTACCGGTAAATAGCGCTGATAATCCCAGCGCGGCGCATACACGATGCGATAGGCGAGTTCGATGTCGCGCATGCTGCGTGCCAGCGGGCCGGTGCTGTTCATATCCAGAAATCCGTTGCCGGTGCCGGGCAGGGGCGGGATGTGCCCGTCTTGTGCGTGTCCGTTTTGGGTGGGCTTCAGGCCAAATAAGCCGCAATAGTGAGCAGGATTACGAATAGAGCCACCAATATCGCTGCCAATTTCGAAGGTGGTCATGCCGCTGGCCACCGCACAAGCGCCACCACCGGTGCTGCCGCCGGGTATGCGGGATGGATCGTAGGGGTTGTTACAGGTAGGGAACAGCGGCCCGAAGGTTTGTGAATCAGCCAGCAGCATGGGTACGTTGGTTTTGCCCAGAATAACGGCGCCTGCCTGCTTGAGCCGTGTGACGATCACGGAGTCTTCATCCGGCATATAGTCTTTGAGCGGCGCATAATTGACCGTCGTGCGCAGCCCCTTGATATTAAAGCTTTCTTTGACCGTCACGGGGACACCGTGAAGAGGCGGTAATTCGTGGCTCTGTGCCTGGATTTCGTCCCGCTGTCGCGCCTGCTCGCGCACCCATTCACGATTGTCGGCAACGATCGCGTGTAACCTGGGGTTGAGCGCATCAATGCGGTTCAGATAGGCTTCGGTGAGATCGCGCGATGAAAGTTCGCCTACTTTTATTAAATCGGCCAGTTCGGCGGCATGTCGGTAAATCACGGTAAGTTCCTTGTTATTGTTGTGGGCACATGTGAAGTCATCAGGCGTGGTGACAGGCTATTTCCAATCCACTTTGCCTGTCAGCATATCTTTGAACATTACCCAATCGCCTAGAAAACTGTACCAAGGGTAGGTAAAAGTAGCCGGGCGATTTTTCTCAAAAAAGAAGTGGCCCACCCAGGCAAAACCATAGCCGATCAGTGGCAGGCACCAAAGATAAATCCAAGCCTGAAAGCTAATGATCAGCAGTAGGGCGGTGATCACAAGTGAGCTGCCCACAAAGTGCAGGCGTCGGCAGATGGGATCGCTGTGCTCAGACAGGTAAAAAGGGTAAAACTCGTGAAAGCTTTGGTACTGGTGATGGTCGTTGTTCATGGTGATGCTCCCTGGTTGGTGGAACATGTTTATAGTAAACCCTGATCATGAATTTCATAGCATAAAAAGGCAGATAGGCTAAATCGGAACACACCATTCTCCTGATAAAAGAATGTGTAAATGCACGCTAGGCTGGAGGAGGGTGGTGTGGTGTATGCCTGCAATGACCGCCCGACTAAACCTTACACACTTACCGGTTTTTTCTTGGGAATGTCGAGTTCGCAGGGGGCTGGTACAACTGCAATCGTTACTTCGGATGCCTGCCTCAGAGCGCCTTGACGGTGTATTTGCAGCTAAAATTAGGCCGCGGTAAACTGCCTGACTTCAATAGGGAATCAACAGTAGGGAAGCCGCAATGAGTCATTCTTATCCGGTTCGTTTTCACGGGCGCGCCGCCGAGTTCTTTGGCATCTGGATTATCAACATTCTTTTTACCGTGCTTACCTTGGGGGTGTATTCCGCCTGGGCCAAGGTGCGTACCAAACAGTATTTTTATGGCAATACAGAGCTGGACGACGCGCGTTTTTCGTATTTGGCGACGCCTATACAGATTCTGATTGGGCGGTTGATTGCCGTGGCACTGATGTTGGTGTGGTTTTGGCTGAGCAGTTTTGAACCCTACGCTGCGTTAGGCGTGATGCTGGTGTTTTTCCTTTTGTTTCCCGTTCTGATGGTGAGAAATCTTCGGTTCGATATGCGCATGACGCAGTACCGCAATGTTCGGTTCAACTTTAATCCTGCTTACGGTGCCGCGTATGTAGTGTATCTGTTACGACCTGTGGCGGCATACATCGCAGCCTTGCTGGCATTTTTCGTGGTGATGCTGGCGTCCGAGTTCAGTGGTTTGGTGGCGGGGCTGCTCGGTGTTTTTGCGTTATGTGTGGGTGGGCCCTACCTCTATGCATGGGTCACCAAAGGTATGGCGGAATATGTGGCGAATAACCTGTGTTACGGCACTCGGCCTTTTACCGCACAGCTCAGTACAAGCGCGTATGTGTTGATTGCCGTAAAAACACTGCTTTTTTCACTCCTCGTGCTGTTGGTGTGCGTCGTATTGATTAGCGCTTTGTTCTGGATGACGGGTTTGGCCGAAGATTCCGTCACGGTCCTTCAATCGTTTGCTCAAACTGAGGAAGAGAGCGTCGGGTCGGGTCTTGCTTCTGGCTTGGCCACGGGGATTTTTATTCTTTATGCACTGCTCATCGCCGCGGGCTTTGTGATCCACGCTTACTACGCGGCCTTGGTGCGCAATTATGTGTTTGCGCAGGTTCACGTAGGCGATGCGGCTCGCTTGGCATCCTCGCTGCGTCCATTGCCGTTCGCCTGGCTGGAACTCAGCAATCTGTTGGCGATCGTGTGCACCGTTGGCTTGGCGCAACCCTGGGCGAAGGTAAGGCGTGCCCGTTTTATCAGTGCCTGTACCGGGGTACAAGGCGACTTGGAGAAGCTGCTTGTGCGGGACAGCGAAGACGAACACCAGAGCGCGATTGCAGACGAAGTGACGCAGGCCTTCGACCTTGAGATTGGCGTACTGGGATGAGTGGTCAGGCGCTTAAGGGCAGGGCGTATGCGCCGGCTTCGTCCAAACGCTATGACGCCACGCTGTTGTGCAACCCCGATAACTCGGTGAGCTGTTTTGTTGCCGACCAGGTGTTTATTCTCCAGCCCCATGAGTTGCGCTCCAGTCCTGCATTGGGTGCGATTCCGAGGGCGCTTGCCTTACCCGGTGGCTGGGTGTTCGAAGTGGAAAACGCTGCGTCCTTGCAACGCTGGCTAGCCAAGGTTGCGCCGGAGTCGCGGCTTCACCGGCTGGAGAAAAGTCGTATTGCCGTTGTTATGGCTCTGGTGCTGCTGGTGGTGATTGGAGGCTGGTTTCTATTTGATGGGGTGGCACGTTCGGCCCGCGTGATTGCCACTTTATTGCCGGCAAGTGTTGAAGAATATGTGGGCAGCAAAACGCTCGTGCTCTTGGATAAGCAGGTGTTTTCTGAGTCTAAACTATCTCAATCCGAACAGCAGGACATTCAGTTACTCTTTGATCGCCTTGCTGTGGAGCAGGGCTTTGCAGAGAAATCCTTAGATTTGCATTTCAGATCCTGGGGTGGTCAGGTGAACGCTTTTGCCTTGGCCAATGGCAGTATCATCGTGACGGATAGCATGGTGAAGCTTGCCGAAAACCGCGCCGAGCTGGCCAGCGTGCTGTTACATGAAATGGCCCATGTGGTGAACAATGATGTGATGGCGCAACTGGTGCAGGGGGCAATATTCGCTGTGCTTTCCGCCTATGTGATCGGCGACCTGAGCACCCTGGGTGATGTGCTCGTGGGCTCGGCCGTGTTTGGACTAAGCATGCACCACTCGCGAGAGGCAGAACTTCGCGCAGACCTCTACGCAGCGAAAGCCATGCAGCAGTATTTTGGTTCGCGAGAAGATATGCTCAACATGTTTCAACGCTTGCAACAGGAAGGGGAGGTGCTGCCTGAGTGGTTAGCGAGTCACGACAGCATCGCAACGCGTATTCGCAATATAGAAGGCCTGAGTGACCCTTGACGCTTTTGCGGCTGTCTATTCGTGGCTGTCTAAGAACTTCCGCCACGCATGTAGGCATCAATCCAGTCTGCCAGAGCTCCGTGAAAAGCTTCTTCCAGCGCGTCGAGATCTTGATCTAAAGCGCTGGCATAGCGCGCGGCCTGTTCCCGTTTGAGCTTTTTGTCAGCAACAAAGAAATCCGCTTCCGGCAGTGTTTTGTCGAAACGCGGTTCTACCTGCCATCTGGCATAAGGTGCCCCGAGATTGCCGCAGTGCTGCTGAGCATATTGGCAAAACCCTTCAATATGCGATGCACCCTGAGGGCCGAGGCAGCCGGGCTCTACTCTGAATAATATCTGTAATGTATGAACGCCCTGAGTATTCGACATCTCGCCCGTTTACGCTTCTGAACCATGACCTTACTAATATAGTTGTCATGGCGCCCGCTGCCAATGGTGATTTGTTCTACTTCCACAAGGTATTTGCTATGCTCAAACCTTAGTGAATACCTTGCACCGGGAACAGGTTTAAGCGTTGTGATTGCAGATTGGTTAGTGGTGCTCCTCGACGGAATGCCGATACATATTATTGAAAGTACGCTGGCGGTGCTGGTGTGTGTGTTAGCCTGGCGTATTCGCCAGGGGCACGCCTTAATGAACAGCTCGATGGGATTTGCGGAGTGTATGCCGCGTTGTCCGGAACCGCAGCGTGCGATGTCCGCGACGATGGTATACGACGAAACGTCTTTGCCAGACAAGGGTGACAAAACATCTGCGTCATGTCACACGTCTGTGCCTGTACCCGCACCGGTCGAACAGTATATTGATGAGCTGTTCCGCTGAGGCGGTGAATAGAATAACAAAGCGCTAGCAACGCTATAACAAACAAAGGATATCGGTATGTCGCGAGGTGGACAGAGGCAGGGGCATCTTCATCGGGTGAGGCGAACCATAGCCGGCCTGATATTACTGCTTTTCATGGTAAATGCGGTGTGGTCAAAGGACGCTTCTGTGCGGTCTATCCACTTGGCCTATGTGAATTATCCGCCGTACTACGGTGCGGATTTATCCGATGGTGGTCCACTGGGGCAAATTATCAGGGAAGCGTTCACGCTGGCGGGGTATCAGGTTACCCGCGAACAATTGCCCTGGGCGCGTGCTTTTCAGTGGACGCAGGAGGGGCGATACGATGCGCTCTATTCGGCCTGGTACCGTCAGGAAAGAGAGCAGTGGTTCGCCTATTCGGAAGCCTTGCCAGCCAACGAAGTGGTGTTTTTTGGTCGAAAAGCGACATTGGCCAAGTATCGCGAGTCAGGCTCGCTTGCGGGCTTGACCTTGGGTGTTGTAAGAGGGTATGCCTTGCCGGCTAGCCTCAACGCCGATGCGCTCACCTTGCAGCGGGTCACATCCGACCGACAAAATATTGAAAAGCTGGTAAAGGGCTATATTGACCTGACGATTGTCGATAAAGCGCTGGCACGTTACATCATTTCAGAGTCTTTTTCTGAACAAGTTGACGAATTTGCCGCGCATGAACCGCCCTTACAGCGTGAACCCCAGTATCTGATTTTCAGTCGTAAGAGTGTCGATTTTGAACAGAAGCTCAAAGATTTCAATCGCGCATACCGGGCATTGCAGCAATCGGGTCGTGTAAAAGAAATTTTGCAGCTACATGGTCTCGATGAATAAACCGTGTGTGCCCATTCTTATCGGCAGGGTGTGCTAATCTGAAACCTAGTAACCTGAGCATTCTTTACGGAGCACGGAACCCCAACTATGTCGAAAGCAGATCTGGCGAACAGAATAAAGAAAGCTGACGAGCAATATCGAGCAAAGCTGCTCGCTAAGCTCGATGAAGTTGCCTCGCTGTGGGATCACTTGCGTTACGTGCAATGGTCACAAAAACACTTGGATAAGTTTTATCGGCTTGCCCATATATTGGTGGGGGGGGCCGGTACTCTCGGGTATCTAGAGTTGTATGAGAAGCTCAAAAAGCTCGATGAAGCTGTACGTCCTCTGATTGATGAGCAAGGTGCACCCGAAGCCTCGGTAATGAAACAAATAGATAATGCTTTGGAAGCGGTTTACAAGCAGGCCAAGCAGTTTACCGAAAGCCCTCAAGCAGCCATTGCGATTGAATCGGGAGAAGAACCTGATTCGGGTGATGCCTTGGTGTTTCTAGTGGATGATGACCACGTAGTTCTGGATGTGCTTGGCGCACAATTGCAGGGAGCAGGCTTCAAGGTTCGGGTCTTTGACTCCTTGGCCAAGCTGTACAAAGCGCTCAAAGAGCAGACCCCCTCGTTGATCGTATTGGATATTGTTTTTCCTCAGGGTGCTCTGGCCGGTGTTGATGCTTTGCAGTCATTGCGCATCAAGGCCGGTTTTCAGGTGCCGGTCATCTTTATTTCTGCCCGGGGCGACATTGTTGCGCGGCTCAAAGCCCTGCGTGCAGGGGGCAGTGCATTTATCGCTAAACCGGTAGGCATTAAAGAGTTGACGAAAACAGCCCGCGACCTTATTGCGAGTGATCAGCGCTATCGGGCTCTTGTGGTAGATGACGATCCTGTGTGTTCGTTAACGCACGAAAACTACCTGATGCGGGCGAACT
The DNA here is from genome assembly GCA_041590075.1 of Oleiphilaceae bacterium. Lineage (GTDB taxonomy): Bacteria > Pseudomonadota > Gammaproteobacteria > Pseudomonadales > Oleiphilaceae > PZPK01. The sequence continues at coordinate 8,820 of JBFHUL010000053.1, read as the reverse complement.
GTCAGGTCAAATCAGTATCCAATCCGCTTGAGGTGCTTAAGCAGATAAAACAATTTCATCCCGACGTGGTCTTGCTTGATTTGATGATGCCTAACTGTAACGGTATTGAGATCGCGCAGATTTTACGTCAGGAACAATCCACCCATTTTCTCCCGATCATTTTTCTTACGTCCTCAGACGACCCGAACGATATTAAAAAGATTGAAGCGATCAGTCATAGCTCTTATCTTGCCAAACCGGTTGAACCCGAAACGCTGACGCAAGCCGCATTGGAGGCGGCTAGAGAGTACCAGTTCTTCAAGAACAAGTTGGCCGAATTGGAAAGTGCGAGCGCCACGCCTTCTTTAGTGTCGCGTTACGAGTTCTATGGCCGGCTAGATGAGCTGATCGGTCTACCCGAACAGGAGCGGGAAAATCACGCTTTATTGTATTTTGCGCCGGAACAGCTGGTGAGTGATAACTCTTCGGATCTATTGCACATTGGCACCCGCCAACATCAGGCGTTGCAACGTACCCTGAGTGCCACCTTGTCGCAGGATGATCTGATCGCCAGTCTGTCTGAAGGCGTGTTTGTCGTGCTCAAAGATTTTGGCAAACAGGCGCCCGTGCATTTCGTAAAGCAAACGATAGCCAAACTCAATAGTTTAAAGCTGACTATTAGTAGTATCAGCGCTCCACTAACTTTCTGTGCCGGAGTGTTGTTACTGAAGGGCATTCGTGGCCGCGTTGCGCAGTTGATGGAACAGATTGAAAAAGCCGCTGCGCTTTGTGCTCAAGAGAGCGATGATCCGTGGCATATCGTGAATCTGCCAAATCAGTCCGTTGAGCCTAGCGGCACGATAGATCAGGGCGCGCCTGCTTCTGGCCCGGCAAGCAAAGATGCCGCGCCTCGCGAAGACGATCTCTACAAAGCGCTGGAAGAAAAGAAATACTTCCTTCAATTTCAGCCCATCGTCAACGTTGGTGATCCTTCTTTTGATGCCTATGAAGTATTGGTGCGACTGAGAGGATTCAGCAATCAGGACTACGCTCCTGATCAATTTTTACCCTTGCTGGAAAAGAACAACGCACTGAAGGAGCTGGATCGCTGGGTCTTCACTCATGCAATCAAAGCAATGCAACAAGACCAGCAAGCCTACTTGAATTCAATTCTGTTTTTAAAGGTGAGTGCGGAGTCTCTCAAGTACAAAGTTACCGTGCCTGTCGTCAGTAATCTCTTACGCGAAAGTCGTATAAAGGGGGGCGGGCGCCTTGTCTTCCTCTTCAATCATCAGCAAATTCTGGAGGACTTGGAGGGGCATCTCTTGTTTGCACGCCAATTGCGTGCTATCGATTGTCGCGTTGCCGTCGAACATTTTTCTCTCGATGGCGCAGAACGTTACATCGATAAGCTTGCCCCCGAATTTATCAAGATTGATGCTGAATTGATTAAGCGTGCCGCCAAAAACTCCGAACTCAAAAAGGCAATGGGCGATTTCGTTGCCAAGCAGGGCAGCAAAGGTGTCACAATTATTGCGGCGACAGTTGAGGAAGTCTCCGTCATGCAGCATTGTTACACATGGGGTATCAAGTACTTTCAAGGTTATGCGATACAGATTCCCGGCGACGCTATGCATCGCGCCTTCGACTTTGAGGACGGTTAGACGTAGCTATGTCTGTACCCCTTTCTGAGTCGCCGTAAAGTTATGGCGGAGAAGCTTCGTCGTAAAAGCGAAAGGCGTTCTTGCCCTGTTTCTTGGCGGCATACATGGCCAGATCGGCTTTGCGCAGCAATTCACTGGGCGTTAAGCCGTCTTTGGGATACACCGAGATGCCAATACTCGATGAGGCTTTGGCTTCGGTCTTTCCCAGCGCAATAGTACGGTCAAGTTGCTTGAGAATGCGTACGGCAGTGTTCTCTACATCGCTTATTTGCGTCACACCTTCCAGCAATAATACGAACTCGTCGCCACCCATGCGGGCGGCCGTGTCACGCTCAGAAATGTTCCCTTTGAGAATTGCTGCTATTTGAACCAGCAATTCATCGCCGGCTTCGTGACCCCAGTTATCGTTAATCTGTTTAAAGTCATCCAGGTCAAATAACAGCACCGCGAACATATCGCGTTGTGTATCTGTGTGCTGGATTGCACGTTGCATCCTGTCAGCCAATAAGCGCCGGTTGGCGAGGTGGGTGAGAGGGTCGTAAAAAGCCAGCTCCTCGATTAGCTCTTTGGCTTTGTGTAGTTCGCTGTTATCGGTACCGGTTGCCACAATGTGCGTAATTTGGCCGGTTTTGTCTTTAATGGGCGAGACGGTTTGCAAGACCCACATCTGGCGACCGTTTTTGTGTCGCGTGGCCAACTCGCCACTCCAGATGGTGCCATCGCGCACGATATTCCAAATCGTATCGATACTTTTGGTATCCCAGATGCCCAGGTCCAAGAAAGGGTTGTTAGTGCCAAACACATCGTTTCGCGTAAAGCCGGTTAACGCGGTAAACCCCTCGTTCACGTACTCCACCTTGCCACCGATACCCACGATCATGATGGCGTTGGCGCTCTGCTCCACGGCCATCGAAAGCTTGCGGATTTCTTCCTCGGCCTGTTTTCGCTGTTCCATTTGCTTGAGGTGAAAAATTGCCAGCTGCAGGTCTTCCGAAATTTGCTTGAGCAAGCTGATCATGGCATCGGTAAATACATCTTCCTGATCGGAATAGAGCGTAAATATGCCTTCTACCTTGCCACTGTTTAGCAGAGGCACCGCCGCCAGTGACCGGTAACCGCGCTGAACTGCTGCGTCACGCCAAGGCTCAAAGTCGGGGTCTGTCATGACGCTATTGACCCATTGTACGGTCGCGGAACGCGCCGCCAATCCCACCGGGCCCCGCGCCCATTTTGAATCGTCAATCCGCATCTGCACATGCTGCAGATAGCCCGCATCATCCCCGGCAACGCAGGTAGGTACGACCCGGCTGCCGTCAATAAGGCCTATCCATGCCATACGAAACTCGCCATGCTGTACGGCAATGTCGGTAATGCGCTGCAAGAGCTGGGGCTGACTTTCCACCGATGTAATGGCCTGATTGGTGTGACTGCGCATGCGATAGAGTTTGTTCAATGTGTGCAGTTGCTGCTCGGTTTTTTTTCTTTGGCTGATATCGCGATTGTGCTGAATCATGGTCACATAATGACCGCTCAAGGTAATGCCGGATAATGACACTTCTATCCAGGTATCGTCATCGGCGCGATAAAACTGGTAACCCTGAATGGTTTGTTGGTGAGTGATCGCCTTGCACAGAAAGCATGACTTGCTGCTTTTCTTATCGTGCAGAATATCGTGGCAGTGGCGGCCTACCACGGTGTTGCCGCACCGTTTGCGTACCGATTTATTTGCCTGAATGATGATACCGTCGCGATCAATGATGACGGCTTCATCCACCACCGCGTCGAAGGTATCGACGATGCGTTCGAGCTGCCTAACCGGGCCCAGAAGCGAGGCGTCAATCAGCACGAGATAAATCAGCCAGAAAGAGATCAGTTTCAGAAGGTGGCCGATGACTACCGGTAGATCACTGAGTGAGTGATAGAGTGTGAAATTGAGCTCTGCCAGTATCGTGATGATGATGGAGGCCATAATCAGGCGAAAGCTGTGTGCCGACATTTTCTTTCGGTGGGGGTACAGCAATACGCCCGCCAGTGCGAGGATAATGACCGAGAGGTACTCAAGCCATATTTTCAAGGGAGTCAGACCGCTGCCTTCTTTATACAGGGTGGGCGCGAGATCGGTAAAAATCAGAACGCAGGCGCCAATGCAGAAAATGCCGAAGGCGGCAAATACCCGCTTGGTCTTCATTGCAAAGTGGAAACTTAATGCGCCCATCAGAAAGATGCCGGCTTCCAGCAGGCGCGCTGCGATCCAGAAAGCGATCGTCGCGCCACCGTGAGGCGTAGGCAAAATATTCAGGCCCGTGAACGAGAGCGTATGCAACAGATCGAGAACACCTACCCAGAGATACGCGCTTCCTACCAGGAGCAGAAACTGATTGCGTGACAGCGCATAGGTATTCCATGCGACGACAAAGCTCATGACGGAGATACCCACCGCAAAGAGCTCGGCCAGAGTATGAAACAGGGTCATACTCACCAACAGCGTTGCACTGCTTAAAACACACAACGCTACCGGAAAAATACAATCAGCACGGCGCCAAAAAGGTAGCTTGGGGGCTCGGGCCAGGTTGTCCATTTCCATACGTGGTTTCTCTATCCTTTTTTGCGTGGCGGGCGATTTTAACGAGGCTTGTGTTCAAGTCAGCACTAATTTTAGGCCAATATTCCGAAACCGGTTTTCAGGAGGGCGGGAAACTTTATTCATTTGTGAAAGTACGTCCATACCTGTGCGTTGGCATCTGCAATACTATTGTTATCCGTCTGTCACAAAAGAACCCTGTCGTTGTCGTTCGCGATCGATCCCGGTGCAGGCAGGGGGAGCACCATAGACTCCACGAGTTGGCACCCAAACAATTGAAGCCCCCAGTTTCAATCTGAAAAACTTAGCCCGTGTTGTTCAAAAAATGTCGCGTAATTTTTGAACCGATCAATGGCTTGGGTATTAATAGGTGAGCGTATTTGGTCGGTGCTGGCAGTTTTACTCAGCACCTTCTCGTTCTTATGAAAGTCGAGGCATGCGTCCGACCAGGGGATATCGCAAAACGCCAGTATTTCGCGCGCATGTGGTTCGGGCTGCGCGGCCAGGGATTCATAGTTAACCACCAATATACGGTCGGGATAGCGCGACTGCCAATGCCGCATGGCTTGGTCGCACGCCTCAAAATAACGCGTAATTTCGTCAACAGAGTGTGCCCAGGGTAAAGCGGGTAAGTTGTTTTGCAGTATGGAAACCATCGAGGCTAACAGTCGCCTTTTTGAATAGATGATTTTGGCAGCGGGAAACACGCTCAAAATGACATCGACGCAAAAGCAGTTCTCGAGCGATTTGTCGGTAAAACGCGGTGTGTTCAGTAAGCCCATATCTTGGTATTCGCTGAGAATCATGTTCTGCAAGCGCTCTGAATTGCGGGTCGCCAATGGAAGGTCCTGCAAACGGAATAGCTGTCTGCTGATGACGCTGGTTTCTTCACCTTTGGCAATAGCGGGGTCGGCGGCGCATACGATGTTTTCCAACAGCGTAGAGCCGGAACGCGGTGTGCCGATGATAAATATGGGGCGCTCAGAACGGTTACTCGATTCAAGTGATTCGCACATGCCAAAGGGGGGCGATTGTGCATAGGACTCAAATACCGCCATGTACGCCTTTGTTGAAACAGGAACAGGGTGCGACTGTTTAAAGGTTTTGTGTGCTTTCACCAGCCACGCCATTTCTTGCTCATAGTGCTGAGAGCGCTTGGCAAATTTGGCCTTCAAGAATTGTGCATAGGATTTTTGCGATAGTGCCCCGTTTTCTTGCGCCAACAAAGCATCGACTTTTTGTTCCAGTGCCTTGTCCAGGTGTTTGTCTGTCATATAACTGAGCGAATAATAAATAGCCATTTCATCAGGATAAAAACGAAGGGCTTGTTCATACACATCGATAGCGCCCGCTTTGTCTCCCTTTATAAAGCGGCATTCGGCCAACGCCTTGATCGCATTGATATTATCGGGCTCCTGCGCCAGTAACTGCTCGTACAGCGCGCACGCTTCCTCCATATGATTGGCATCCGCCAGGGCACGCGCCAAAAGCAGCACCTGATCCTGGCTTTCCACTTTGATCGCGAGCGATTTTTTCAGGTATCCGATGGCCTCGTCATAACGCCGTAGTTGATGGCAGTGTTTGCCAAGCAGAAACAACACCAGATGATCATTGGGCTTATTCTTCAGGGCGTGCTCAAGCTGCCGGATGGCGTCTTGAGGCCGGTGGTGTTGGCCATAAATAGTAGCCAGAGCCAGGAAGGGCTCGTTACGCTTGGGGTGATACTTGCAGGCGCGGAGATAAAGTTGTTCGGCTGCGGTGAATTGCTGACGCTTGGCGTAAATGGCCGCGAGATTGTTCAGAGCCAAAAAGTTGTGCGGTTCATCCCTCAACACCTGTTCGAATGCCTGAATAGCAGCATCATGCCGGCCTTGTTGCCAAAGTATCGCTGCCTGCTGCAGCGCCTGTGTGGATTGATTCATAAGCGGGTAGTTTGCTTTGTATGCTGTTCAAAAAAAAGGTAATAGGTAAGCATAAAAGCTAAGCGAGGCATTGTCTGCCTAAACGTTCTCGTCTTCCAGCTTCGTACACTGAATATCAGTCAGTATATAAACAGCGACACGCACTGCATGATGATCGTATGCGATTACTCAGGTGAGGTAGTGCTGCGAAAATGATGCGATATATATGGCTGCGCCCATCGTTTTGAACATCTCCACAGTTAGGTTCGCCGGATTTTGTCTCTCTTGCGAAGGTTCAGCTATGGACGGTTTGCTGGAGTTGTGGGAGATGCTTGATGGGAGATGGGAGACGCTTTTTTCGGGGCGCGGCCTAGTCGGACGTCTGGGGTCTGGCGTCGGGCGCTAAAAGCCAATCTATAAACATCGCCAACCTGTGCCCCAACCAACCTCAATTATTCGTCGTTGTCGGGGATCCATAAGTCGCGCTGCGATTTAGAAAATCATACGGATTGTTTGCCCTCCCACTGCGTCACCCCGCACCCGGTGTGCGGGCCATGTAGGAGCATCAGGAAACTCAGGGTATGGTAAAAATAAATGCGTCCCCTTTACCCCGCGTCCCCTTTACCCTCAGAAAAGAGCTAGGCAATGTTAATTATCTGGTCTTTTGCGGTAATCTTAGATGAGCAATATATTGCGTTGACTGCATCAAGCTTTCATCAATTTAAGTCAGCTAAATTTACACTAATTAAAAAACGCATGTTGGCATGAATTTTTAGTGCGTTGTTTTACATGCATTTATTTATTAGTGGATCATAATTTGCTAATGTCAACAAGTATAAACGTTTTAATAATTAATAAATGTAGGGATACTGTATGAAAACTTTGCTCAAGAGAGTTATTTCGTTCACAGCGTTAGCTGCAACGCTTAATGCTAGTGCCGCTTTTATTTCGGCGGACAATGCTGTGCTAACATCGGGTGCAACCTATAGTTCATATTTCAATGTACAGTGGACGACTGATTGTTCAGGGCTCACTGTGTGCGATGAAACAGGTCTATTGACTGCAGGTGCTGCAGGAAACGCTACTGGCAATCAATGGGCTACAAGAACATCGAGTTTGCCTGCATCGATTTCATACACGTTTGACGGCGGCGGGAAAAACTTAGACGCATTCTATTTATGGAATTCTTACTACTCATATTTGGATCTCTCTAGTAGATCAATCAAGGACTTTAGCCTCGACTTTTACTCTGGAGCAAGTAATTTGGGCTCTCAAAGTTTTGTAGCCAGCGGAACGCAGTCACTGGGAGCAGAGAAGTTTGATGGCTTTTTCTATTCAAATGTTACATCTGTAACCTTTAATATCGATAGCAATTATGGAGATAGGTTTACCTGGTTTCAAGAAGTTGGTTTTAATGAAAGTGACGGAAGAATTACTGTTTCAGAGCCAAGTTCTTTCGCGCTACTTGGTTTAGGCTTGTTCGGTCTTGGGTTAGCTCGTAGAAAAGTTTGATTAGCCCGTTTTTTTGAAAAGGCATCGATATCTTTTGCTGGTTTAGATGCCTTATCGTAGATTCTGTTACTTTCTGTAGCTGCGGTCATTTCAAGAGTCTAGTGCGATGCAGTGAGTTTTATATTGGCCTGACGCTTGTTCGCTCTAGCAGTAAGGCCGCTAGTGTCCGTTTTTTAACCCAAACGGCTTGGTTCATCTATTGTTCCCACAAACCGATCAATGACAGCGGCTTGTGGGTTTAATAGTTTCTGTGATGACACACCAGTTAAATGACTCAACCTTTGAAAGGGAAAAGAGGGAAAAGGGGACAGGGAAAAGGGGACGCATCTATTTTTGTTTTGCCCGGTGTACCACTGTCCATGGCCCCGCACACCCTGGAGTGCCTTCTTTTGCTGCACAATTGATGGGCTCTGACAACGCTGCGGGTTGGCACTTTTTAGCTCAAAGCGGGAATAAAAAGCATTGCCACGTTTCGTCTCCGTTCTTCTTTTTACAGAGAACATTTTTACCTCCGCCTATTTGGTGGCAAGCGGGTGTGTGGTTGTGGCGCTTCGATATGAATTTTGCCCGTCAACTTTGTTGAATGTTTATCCGGCGGCCGACATATGTTTCAAGGAGACCAACGTTCGGCCTGTACGGCCCTATTATGCTGGCGGCACTAAGGTACACTCGTTTAGACCGCCGAGTTTATTTACGTGCCGAAGAGGACTTTTGTTCTTCCATGTTGATCTGTTGCCATAACGCGTCGGCTTCCTTGCTCAACATGGAATAGGATTTGATATCACCATTGCGTTGTGCGTGCATCGCTGCTTCGAGTTTCTCGTGGTAGCGTTTGCGCAGTTTCTTTACCGGATCGGCTTTCAGCCACGACAGCATGGTCTTTCCTCGGGTTGTGGATATGTGAGTAATACGCGTCAGACTCTGATTGGATCAGTTGTATGGCACTGGCCGAATCTTTTTCTGTGTAGTGAATATGCCTCGTGTGCGAGCGAGCAGAGAGCTTGGAGAAGGGAAGCGTAAAAATAAACCATTCTTTTATAGACGCCGGGAAGTAATACCTATACAGTGCTAGCCAGCTAGAGAGAAACGCCCAATATTTATATCCTACATTTCGCTGTTTTATTCGTAATTCCTCGTTCTGCAGTTTTAAGTTCAAGCCTCTGTTTTCAGCTATTTCAGCCTT
>JBFHUL010000052.1:0-24426 GCA_041590075.1 Oleiphilaceae bacterium | reverse complement strand
TGAAGTTGAAGATATCGTGTCTGAAGACACCATCATCACTTCAAACACGTCTACGATTTCTATCGACCTGCTGGCGAAAAACCTGAAGCGTCCTGAAAACTTCTGTGGCATGCACTTCTTCAACCCAGTGCATATGATGCCTCTGGTAGAAGTTATTCGTGGTGAGAAAACCTCGGAGAAGGCAATTGCAACGACTGTTGCCTACGCGAAAGCCATGGGTAAAACCCCGGTTGTGGTGAACGACTGCCCAGGCTTCCTGGTTAACCGTATTCTGTTCCCTTACTTCGGTGGCTTCTCGCTGCTGGTACGCGACGGTGCAGACTTCCAGCGCGTTGACAAAATCATGGAGAAATTCGGCTGGCCAATGGGTCCTGCATATCTGCTCGACGTAGTAGGCATGGATACCGGCAAGCACGCGGGTGAGGTGATGGCAGAAGGCTTCCCTGACCGCATGAAGAACGATTTCCGTACTGCCATCGACGTCATGTTCGACGAAGGGCGTTATGGTCAGAAGACCGATAAAGGTTTCTACACCTACGAGCTCGATCGCAAAGGCAAGCAGAAGAAAGTGAAAGACGAGTCTGCCTACGAACTGCTCAAGTCTGTTGTCAGCGGTAGTCAGGAATTCACCGATGAAGAAATCATTGAGCGTATGATGGTGCCTCTGTGCATTGAGACGGTACGTTGTCTTGAAGATGGCATTGTTGATACGGCAGCTGAAGCTGACATGGGTCTGATCATGGGCATTGGCTTCCCTCCATTCCGCGGTGGCGCACTGCGTTACATCGATTCCATCGGTATGGAAGCGTTCTGCAAGATTGCAGACAAGTATGCAGACCTGGGTGCTCTCTACACGCCGACCGAAGGCATGAGAGAAATGGCTAAAGCTGGCAAGAAGTTTTTTAGCTAATTGCTGAAACAGATTCGAACGGAGAATATCTATGAGTCTTAATCCAAAAGATGTCGTCGTCGTCGATGCAGTGCGTACCCCGATGGGTCGCGCTAAAAACGGCTGTTTCCGCAATGTGCGTGCTGAAACTCTATCGGCGGCGCTGATCGAAGCGCTTTTTGAGCGTAACCCTGGTGTGAACGCCAATGACGTTGAAGACGTCATCTGGGGTTGTGTCAATCAGACCAAAGAGCAAGGCTTTAACGTTGCGCGTCAAATCGCATTGCTTACGCGCCTACCTCACACGTCTTCTGCCCAAACAGTTAACCGTTTGTGCGGCTCCGCGATGACGGCTATCCATACCGCTGCGCAGGCGATCCAGACCGGTAACGGTGATGTCTTCATCGTGGGCGGCGTTGAGCACATGGGTCACGTGCCCATGACGGAGGGTTTTGACCACAACCCTGCGGCGAGCAAGTACTCGGCAAAAGCGTCCAACATGATGGGCCTCACGGCTGAAATGCTGGCAAAAATGCACGGTATTACCCGTGAAATGCAAGATGAGTTTGGTGCGCGCTCGCACCGCTTGGCTCATAAAGCGACGGTAGAAGGCAAGTTCAAGAACGAAATCGTGCCGATTGAAGGTCACGACGACAATGGCTTCAAAAAGCTGATCGAAGATGATGAAACGATTCGTCCAGAGACCACGGTTGAGTCCTTGTCCAAGCTGCGTCCTGCTTTTAACCCGAAAGGCGGTACGGTGACAGCCGGTACGTCTTCGCAGTTGACGGACGGCGCCGCAGCCATGCTGCTGATGTCTGCCGAAAAAGCAGAAGCCTTAGGCTTGAAGCCTCGCGCACGTATCGTATCGATGGCAGTCGCCGGTTGTGATCCCGCGATCATGGGTTACGGTCCTGTTCCTGCGACCAAGAAAGCGCTGAAGCGCGCAGGCTTGAAAGTCGAAGATATCGATTTTTGGGAGCTCAACGAAGCCTTTGCTGGACAGTCTTTGCCCGTGATGAAAGACCTCAAGCTGCTTGACGTAGCTGACGAGAAAGTGAACCTGAAGGGCGGAGCCATCGCTCTGGGTCACCCTCTGGGCTGTTCCGGTGCGCGTATTTCCACCACGCTGCTTAATGTTCTTGAAGAGAACGAAGGCAAGTATGGGGTATCTACCATGTGTATCGGTCTGGGTCAGGGTATCTCGACTGTGTGGGAGCGCCTCTAAGCGCATACCACAAAAAAACCGCGCATTCGCGCGGTTTTTTTTTGCGAGTTGTTCAGGGAGTCTGCGGTTCTTCGCCGGCTGACGGTGCAGGAGTGATGCTTGGGGTTTCGCCGAGAGGCGCAGAGTCGGCGCTTGCATATACCCTATTGGTGCGCTTCGCATGATTGAGCATGTCGCTCAGTTGTTTGATGCGGTCGGTTTTGTTTGGCACATCAAGCTTGGTTTTGGATAGCGCGTCCCGCGCCTGTTTGAGGTGCAGTTGATAAAGAACCATATCGCCCTGCGTGCCGCACACCTGTGCCTGATGCATGTGGCTGTTAACATCGAGGTCGAGTTTGAGTTTTTGAATGTGCGCAAGCATGTTTTCATGTGTTTGGCTGTCTAAGGTACCGCGATTGCGGCACACATCGAGATGTTTTGAAATGTGAAGCAATTGCATTTGAACGTTGCTGAGCTCGCTGTCACTGGCGACCACGCATTCCACGGGGTTGTCGCGCTTTCCGGCGGAATATTTGGCGAGGTGGTGTTCGTGGCTGATGTGCAGCGCCTTGAGCTGGGCATCTTCTGGGGCGATGTTTCTGGCGGCACGAATCAGTTGTAATAGTTGTTTTTGTAAATAAAGAATAATCGTGAAATCCTGATCAATATGAAGCAGCAACCGTTGGTAATTTAGGATTTCATCGGTACGAGTCTTTAAAGAAAACAGTTTTTTCTTTCTTTCTTTATAAGCCTGCTGTCTGGAGTAGGAGATGGCACTGATTATCAGAGAGGCAAGGATAAGTACGACAATGCCGGCAAAGATATAGATAGACATAGTAGCGTTTACTCGGAATAGGGCCGGCGGAGAATAGGTTTAAGGCCGTTCTCCCAGGCATTAGATTGAGTGTAGCAAAGTTGCTGGGCGTCGATCTTATTTTGCGAATATTGTGGAATTACCGGGTGTAAGCGCGCAGTCTGATTGAGAAAAAGCGTTGCAATCACTTGACCCCTCGTCTACAAATCAATATATATGTCGCCTGTAATCAGCATCGTCCCGGCCGCAAGGCAGCCTATTCGGGCTTCTCAAAGTGCTGTATCCAAGAACTTATAGAAGTGGAGTCACATGGGTAAGTCCCTCGTTATTGTTGAGTCACCAGCCAAAGCCAAGACGATTAACAAATATCTGGGTTCGGATTTTATCGTTAAATCCAGCGTGGGCCATATTCGTGATCTTCCCACTTCCGGGTCCGGTTCGAGCGCAAGCACGCCAGCGGAGCGTGCTAAGCAGGCGGCCCAGACGCGCAAGATGAGTCCAGAAGAAAAAGCGGAATACAAGAAACGCAAGTCTAAGCAGCAGTTGATTGCACGAATGGGGGTGGACCCCGAAAACGATTGGCAGGCCAAATACGAAGTACTCCCCGGTAAGGAAAAAGTGGTCAGTGAGTTGAAGAAGCTCGCCAAGAATGCTGATCAAATCTATCTCGCAACGGATTTGGATAGAGAAGGGGAGGCGATTGCCTGGCACCTTAAAGAGGCAATTGGTGGCGACGACTCGCGTTATCGTCGCGTCGTGTTTAACGAAATTACCAAGAAAGCCATTCAGGAAGCCTTCAAGTCCCCTGATACGCTCGATCAGTCACGCGTAAATGCGCAACAGGCGCGTCGTTTTCTCGATCGTGTTGTGGGCTTTATGGTCTCCCCCTTGCTTTGGGCAAAAATCGCCCGGGGGCTGTCGGCTGGTCGCGTGCAATCGGTGGCGGTACGCTTGATTGTAGAGCGAGAGCGTGAAATACGCGCCTTTGTGCCAGAGGAGTACTGGGAGGCTTTCGCTGACTTGAAGCGATCGCAGAATGAACAGGCACGTTTTCAGGTAAGTCGCTATCAGGGCAGCACGTTTCGCCCGGTTAGTGAAACCGAAACCAGCACGCTTCTGGATGAATTGAAACAGCAGTCGTTTGCCGTCAGTAAGCGCGAAGACAAACCTACGCGCTCCAAGCCCAATGCCCCCTTTATTACCTCCACGCTCCAGCAGGCCGCCAGCACGCGCATGGGCTTTAGTGTTAAGAAAACCATGATGCTGGCGCAGCGTCTTTATGAGGCCGGTTATATCACCTATATGCGTACAGATTCGACCAATCTCAGCGCCGAGGCGGTTGAAAACTGTCGTACTTATATCGGTGAAAAGTTCGGTGAACGTTACGTGCCGGATGCACCAAGACGCTACAGTAGTAAAGAAGGCGCGCAGGAAGCACACGAGGCGATCAGACCCTCTGATGTGCGGGTAAAGTCCGCCGATATTCGCAATCTCGAGAAAGATGCAGAACGCCTTTACGACCTGATCTGGCGCAACTTTGTAGCGTGCCAGATGACTGATGCCGAATTCCTGAGTTCATCAGTTGAAGTCAGCGCCGGTGAGTTTCAATTGCGGACGCGTGGCCGCGTGGTAAAGTTTGATGGCTTCTTGAAGGTCATGCCCACGAATAGCAAGAAAGATGAGGATCTGATTCTGCCTGACTTCAAGGTGGGCGATACGCTGGACTTACTGAAGCTCGATCCGAAACAACATTTCACCAAGCCTGCACCGCGCTACAGTGAGGCTGCGTTGGTAAAAGAACTGGAAAAAAGGGGTATCGGCCGCCCCTCTACGTACGCAGCCATCATATCCACGATTCAGGAGCGTGGATATGTGCGCCTGGAGAATCGGCGCTTCTATGCAGAGAAGATGGGCGATATCGTTACCGATCGCCTAGTCGAGTCCTTCAACGATCTGATGGATTATGGTTTTACGGCTCAGATGGAAGAGCAGCTTGATGAGATTGCGACCGGCCAGAAAAACTGGAAAGACGTGCTGAACACCTTCTATAACGGATTCGTGGTGCAGTTGGATAAAGCCGAAGCTGCCAACGATGGCATGCGCACTAACGCGCCCACCGAGACCGGCATACCTTGCCCGACTTGTGGCCGGAATATGCAAATTCGTACCGCCAGTACCGGCGTCTTCCTCGGTTGTTCGGGGTACGCTTTGCCACCGAAAGAGCGCTGTAAGACAACCATTAATCTGGTCCCGGGCGATGAAGTTGCGAGTGCCGATGATGAAGAGGGTGAATCTAAGCTGTTACGCAAGAAACATCGTTGTAAATTGTGTTCCACAGCGATGGAAAGCTACCTCATCGATGAACAGCGTAAATTGCATGTGTGTGGTAATAATCCAGATTGTGCCGGATACGAAATCGAGCAGGGTCAGTTCAAAATAAAGGGTTACGACGGGCCCACTCTGGAATGCGATAAGTGCCAGTCAGAGATGCAGCTTAAAACCGGGCGCTTTGGCAAGTACTTTGGCTGTACCAATGATGCATGCAGTAATACCCGTAAATTACTGAAAAACGGCGAGCCAGCTCCACCCAAAATGGACCCTGTGCCCATGCCAGAGCTGGAATGCGAGAAGGTGGATGACACCTATATTCTCAGAGATGGTGCCGCGGGCTTATTTCTCGCGGCCAGCAAGTTTCCCAAGAATCGTGAAACGCGTGCCCCGTTGGTAAAAGAGCTATTGCCCCATCGTGATGAGATAGACCCCAAGTACGCGTTTTTGTTTGACGCGCCGGAGGAAGACGATAAGGGTAATCCCACGATTGTTCGTTACAGTCGCAAGACCAAAGAGCAATATGTCATGACGGAAGAAAAAGGTAAGGCTACGGGTTGGTCGGCTTATTATGTCGATGGTAAGTGGCAAGTCAGTAAGCCGCCAGCCAAAAAGAAAACAACCAAGAAATCGACGGCCAAGAAAAAAGCGAGCTGAGGCGGGGTCGGACGCCAGGCGTCCGACCAGAGCATTAGCTTTTTTTCCTGAGCCGCTCCAACAGGCTCGATGTATCCCAACGATTGCCTCCCATGGCTTGTATATCGGCATAGAACTGGTCTACCAGCGCACCTATGGGCAGCTTAGCTCCATTACGGCGCGCTTCATCGAGGCAGATGGCCAGATCTTTTCGCATCCAGTCTACCGCGAAACCGTGCTCGTATTCGCCACGAAGCATGGTTTCGGAACGATTTTCCATTTGCCAGGACTGTGCGGCACCTTTGGAGATAACGTCTATCATTTGCCGGCAATCGAGCCCGGCCTGTTCCCCAAAGTGAATGGCTTCAGCGAGACCTTGCACCACGCCGGCCACCGCCAGTTGATTACACATTTTTGTGAGTTGTCCGGCGCCTTGATTACCCAGTAAGGTAACTGCGCGTGCGTAACTGTCGAGAAGAGGGCGCACTGCCTGGAAGTGGTGTTCAGAGCCGCCACACATAATGGTTAATTGCCCCTTGATCGCACCTTGCTCACCACCCGATACCGGTGCATCGATAAAACCCATGTTACGCGCGCTGGCGGCCTTGCCAATTTTACGGGCCATTTCCGCAGAGGCTGTCGTATGATCGACGAACACGGTACCGGCCCGGCTGCATTCGATAAGGCCATCATTGCCCAGGTAAACCTCTTCGAGGTCTCGATCGTTACCGATACAGGTGAAAATGAACTTTACGTTTGCAGGAAGGTGCTGAAGGGAATCGAGCTCTTGACCACTGAAAGCAGCAAGCCAGTCCTTGGCTTTACCGGGGGTGCGATTGTACACCGCAGTGGGTATGCATTTTGACAGGTGCCCGGCCATGTGAAATCCCATCACGCCGAGGCCGATAAACAAGGCGTGTTCGCGCATTGCCAGCCACTCCCAGGAAGATAAAGTTATTGATTTAGTTGGTCACGCAATTGTTCAATGCGGTCACGGTTAACGCCGAAGTCCGCATAACCCAGTCGTGATGCCGAGCGCACATGTACCAGGCCGTTCTGTTGTGAAAACAAGAATTCCACATCATCGACAAAGCCCAGCCACTCGCTGGTAAATTCGGCATACAGGTAGGTGGGTGAGCTCACTTGGAGCTGCGCCTGTGGGTTATCTTTAAGCAGTTTGACGAGTTTGGTGCGCACTGCCTTTTGGTTGGCGGCCTCAAGCGGAGCAATATAGTGTGGTTCGTCTTTTTCGGCCAGGCTACTCACGCAGTTAGGCTTGTCGGGGCATGGGGTTAGCGTGCTGTTGAGGGTACCGAGGTGGGCAGGGCGCGAACCTGCACAGCCGCTTAGTATGCAGGCAAATGCGAGATAAGAGGCGATTAAGGTGATGTTGCGTAGCATGTGTCTTCCTTGCTATTCGGATTGATTGTCTTCCTCTGCCGGGAATTCTAGGGTAAAGGTTGATCCCTGTCCAAGGGTGCTGGTTACGTGTATCTGGCCACCATGCTTCTCCATTACAACCTTCACGAAGTTAAGACCCAAGCCGGCGCCTTTTTCACCACTCACCTCGCTGTGGCGCTGCCGTCGAAAGCGCTTGAAAATATGGGGTATTTCTTCTTGGTCAATGCCCATTCCCTGGTCTTTGATATGCAGGGCAACCCGATCCTTATGGCGACTGAGGCTAAGCTGGATCACGGTATTGGCCGGGCTGTACTTGATGGCGTTACCCAGTACATTGGTGATCGCACGCTCCACCAGTTCTGCATTGCCTGTTAACCAGGCGCTGTCTTCCACCTGATTTTGCAAGGTGATCTGTTTCGCGTTGGCCTGTTGGTCCAGAGCGTCGACGCTGTTATCGAGCGCGCTCAACAAGTCGAACTCGTAAAAATCGTTACCGTCACTCTGCTCGGCACGTGTGATCTGCAAAAACTGTTCGGAGAGGTTGAGACTGCGACGCGCATAGCGGGCCAGGTCCTCCAATACCGTGCTGCCCCAGGTTATACGGCTTTGTCGGATGCCATCCAGCATAGCCAGTTGGGAGACCAGCGGTGAGCGTACATCGTGTGACAGAAAATCGATCAGCTGGTTCTTTTCGCGTTGTTGTTGTCGAATCTTGCTGATGTCCGACATGGTCATCATCAAACCGGCATCGCTGTGTTCATCGACCACGAAAGGGAGGAGGTGCACCAGAATATCCCGCTCGCTTAACTGGATTTCCAGATCCATCGCTTCCCCAAACAGCAGGGTGCGCTGAATACCTGTTTTTAAGCGTTCGGCGTCCGGACTTTCGTGAAACAGATCCTGTACGGCGCGTTCTGAAGTGCCCGACTGCAGGTTGAGCCAAGTGGCTGCGCGTGTATTGCTATATACGATCATGCCTATCGGGTCACAGACCACGACGGCGCCGGGAATTTCTTCAAAACCTTTTGATATGAAGATACGCATATCCTGCATCGCGGAGATGGCATCGCGTACCTGGGCAATCCGGTTAGCCATTTGCTCGTAAAATCGCTTTGGCTTTTGTTGCGACTGTTGCGCCAGATCGAGCTTGTCGAGGTACTCTCTTACATGTCTCAGTGTGGCATCGGAGTGCCAGCCGAGCCCGATTTTATAAAGATCGTCATCGACCTGGAGTTTGATCCAGCTGGCGTTTTTGTCGTGGTACCACTCGCCGAACTCATTCAGCTTAACCGGGTCGAGGTTTTCCTTTTCAAAACTGTGCAGGGGGTGGTTGTTCTTGATGAGCAAGTAGCAGTTAGCTTGCAGGAGCGAGGTCAGCGAGAGAAAAATCCGTTCGACGGAATGTTGATCGATTCGTCGGAAACTCAAGTCGGGTTCCTCGGTTAAACGCTCAAGCTCCTGGCTGAGGAAGCTATTGAGATGGCGCATGCGCTGCCAACTCCACAAGGGGTAGGCCAGCAGTATGCCGATAATGCTGTTCACGGGCGCGAACCAATTGCGGTCGTAGACGAGCAGCAGATAGGAAAACAATGCGACGAGCGCCACCAATAACACCGCCGATGGCATCACGTGAGTGGGCTTCAGGCGGGGGAAAAGCAGTATGGGGAGCATAATAAAGGCAAAGGTCAGCAGGTAACTCCACAACTCAGCCACAGGCTTGATAACCGTGTTATTCATGATGGCCGCGAAGGCGTTGGCGTGCAGTTCAACCCCCGACATGGGGCGATTCAATCTCGAAACGGGTGTGGGGATGACGTCGCCCAACCCCGATGCGGTCGCGCCGATCAGTACGGTTTTGTCACGAAAAACCTCGGCGGGAACGCGGTCGAGCATAACATCCAGATAGCTGTAGGAGGGGTAGGTGCCACCCGGTCCCGCGAACGGAATCATGCGGTATTCAGTGTTGACCGAAACATAAGGCGCGGCATGGGGGCTATGTGTAGGCTTCAGGTAACGGGTTAGCGGATTGATCTCCATCGCCATGGCCATCGACAGGCTGGGCCAGTGATCATCGCCTACTCCAGAGTTAAGATACAGGCCGCGCGCTAGGCCATCTTCGTCCAGCTCGACATGCACATGCCCTAGGGCTTTAGCAGCATTGACCAGCTCCGGAAGCGGCAAAATTTCAGACAAAGTATTGCCGTAACTCAGAGGATGAATATGCAGTGGGAGCAGCACATTGCCGTTATCGCGAATAGCGTTTGCCAGGGCCGCATCGTCTTCCGGATACTCGGTGTCGCGCTCGGAAAACAACACATCGAAGGCGACCAGAGCAGCATTGTATTCAGTTAACTTATCCAGTAATTGCGCATGCACCGCACGCCGCCAGGGCCATTGTCCGATCCCGTTCAGACTTTTTTCATCAATGGAAACAATGATGGTTTGTTCATCGATAGGGGCTGTATTGAGATTGATAAACGTATCGTAGACGAGTAAATCCAGGCGCTTGGCTGCCTGGCTGTATACCAGTAGAGCACTGATCACCAATAGTGCCAGTGTTAACAGGTATTGCTCTATGGGGCGGGGGTCGGTGAGTCCTTTGGACATGGTCCTTGCCGAAGCCTCTCCATTATTTTTGTTGTCTGAAGCCGCTCGGCTTCAGATGTTATTATTCCGGTATAGACAGTTCTTTGACCGGCCCATATTCGGACTGATACAGCGCATTGCCCAGCCCCTTCACGCGCGCATAGTAGCGTTTTCCGGGCGTGAGTTTAAGGTGCGCGCTGGTCTTGCCGATTGTTTCTTCCTTGAGAATATTCTTGAAGCTCGAGGAATCTGAAATTTGCAGGCGATAGCCCTCAGCTTCCTCAATGGAGTTCCAGAACAGCCCCACCTGGTTATCGAGATAATTAACACTGAGTATTTTTACCAGCTTCATTTTTCCGCGGAGCGCGACTTTTCGTATCTCGCTGAATGTTTGCTGAGCGCCATCGGCCATAGCGTTGACACGCCAGAAGTAATTGCCCGGTGCCAGCGTGCGATCCAGTATTTTTTTCGTGCTGGTGGCGTAATCGTAATCGGTGACTACTTCTTCAAACGCCTCATCGCGCGCCAGCTCCAAGCGTGTCAGTGTCTCGGCGTCACTGACTTGCCAGGAAAACTGAGGCTGCTGGTTGTCGATGGTGCTGTTGTCGAGCGGCGCCAGCAATTCGGGAATATCTGCCTGCAGATCAACCTCGATATCGGTTTTGGCATCCAGTCCCTCAAAGCCCTTGTCGTCTACCGCACGCATTGCAACGGTATATTTGCCATTGGCGACATTATCCAGAGATGTAGTAGGTTGTTGCAGGGTTTCCTCGCGGAGTCGCTGTTGTTGTGCATCGACAAGTTCGTAGCGGTATTTGGCGGCTTCCGGGCTGTCCCAAACGAGTGTGGTCGGCAAATCTTTCTGGGTGGTGGCGAACTGTGGTTTCGGTGCAGCCTTCAGCGGTACGCGTTCGATTTGTGCCCGTTGCGGGTGAATGCGGGCGCCTTCGCCTGCGTTAATGATCGATGTACCGTGTTCATGACTGAAGGCAACCTGACCTTCCGTCACCTCAAGCGTGCTGCTTGCGCCATCGGTTTTAAGTCGGAATTTGGTGCCACGCACGGCTGCAACGGCAGATGGTGTGGTGATTTCAAAGCGAGAACCTTTTACCAGCGGGCTGACTTCGGTGCTCAATGCGCCTTTCTTGAGTCGCATGCGTGTATCGACCATGCCGGTTTGACCGAAATGTGAGAGCTTGTTGAACACCAGCGACGATTCCGGCTCAAGCCGCAACAACGAGCCATCGGCAAAACGAATCAGGGCAGTGCCTTCTCGCGTAGCGATCTCGTCGCCTACATGCACGTGCATGCCGGCTTTGAGCACCTGAAAACGACTGTCGCGGCTTTTCTTGATCAGCACGCTGCCGCTGGTGGACAGGGTTGACGCCGGTTTTGGCTGGAATTTCAGCCACTCAACCGGGATGCGCAGTATCGCGCCGGGCTTGACCTGAGAGAGATCTTCGATGCCGTTGTAGCGGACCAGTTCGGTCCAGGTGTGATTGCGAGCCAGCAGTTTGTTGGCGACGCTTTGCAGTGAGTCGGCGGGGCGCATGGTGTAATGCCAATCGGTGGTGGTGTCGCTTGGCGGCGCAGCTAACACCGTGTTGCTGCACAGACAACACAGAAGCAGTACTAGAATACTTTTCAGCCCTGTTTGTTGAATGCGTTTGAGCAGCGTCTTTCTCAGATACAACACGTTTGGCATGACACCTCTAATGCGCGATAAAAGTTGCGATCCAGTGGGTAAACATCCCTAATTAGGGGCGTTAATCACTGACCTTTTCCAGCCGATAACCGTGCTGGTAAATGGTTTTAATACGAAAGCCGTTTTCCGGTTTGATGTTCAGTTTCCGTCGCAGACGGCTCACATGAGTATCGACGGTACGGGTGTTAATATTCGACGAAATACCCCACACACGTTCGAGCAGAAAATCACGTGATAACAAGCGGCCCACATTCTGAAACATGAATACCGCGAGGTCGAAATCCTTATCGGTTAAAGACACCTCTTCGCCTGACGACACGATAGAGCGTTTGCCAAGATCAATCACATATGGGCCGATTTCGAGTTGCTCCTGTCCTTCGCTTTCGCCACTTACGCGTCTGCCTAGGGCGTTCAGGCGTGCCGTCAACTCGCCGGGGCGCGCAGGCTTCACCAGGTAATCGTCGGCACCGGCGTCCAGAGCCGTAATAATGTCGGATTCGCTGTCGCGCTGGGTAAGAAACAGCACCGGAATACGCCAGCTCATTTCGGCACGCACTTGTCGGAGTACGTCGGTGCCTTCCATATCGGGCAGTTGCCAGTCCAGAATCAACAGCTCATAACTGTTATGGTTCACGGCATACAAAAACGATTTGCCGTTGTGAAAGTATTCTACGGTATGCCCACTCTCGGTGAGTAATGCACTTAAATTTTTTGCCTGTTCCACTTCATCTTCAAGCAGAGCTATTTTCATTCCCTTATCCCCTGGTGTTCTCGCGCCGCATCGACGCATGCTGCTAGCTGATCGCTATGTTATTAATATCGTTTACAAAATTATGGTTCTATCAGTGTAGATGCTTTTCTGGAAATTCCGACCTTAAATGCGATCATCGCAAACAAAAGAGGCAATCTCATCAGCAAGATTGTGAGTCTTTGTTGGTTTTTGTTGAAGGCACACCAAGCGCAGGTTTCCATGCTTGTGTCCGCTCGCATTTATGGCGAAAGCGGCGTAGTATGCACGCCGTTATCGAAGCACTGTTGAGGGCGGAATGTCATGCAAAGGCAGAAGGAAATTGAACAACTGATTCGCCGCGATTTACCGGTTACGCATCTAGAGGTGATCAATGAAAGTCATATGCATAGCGTGCCCCCAAATTCCGAAACGCACTTCAAAGTCATTCTTGTTTCGGAGGGGTTTGAGGGCTTGCGCAAGGTGGCGCGGCACCAAAAAATATACGCCTTGCTTGGCCCTCTGATGGAACAGGGGCTGCATGCCCTGGCCCTGCATACCTTTACGCCCGAGGAATGGCAATCCCAACATGCTGTTCCTGCTTCGCCAAATTGTATGGGTGGCTCCCAGCAACAAGGCCGCTAGCTATAATTTCGTATATCCGTTTAGATCAGATATCAGACCTGGTCACACATGGTCTCATACCCGCAAGGAGCCAAAGGTGAGTCAGTTTTTTCAAATCCATCCCGAGAATCCACAGAGTCGGCTTGTGCGACAGGCGGTTGATATTATTCGGCAGGGCGGTGTGATTGCGTACCCCACCGATTCGGCCTATGCGCTTGGGTGCGATCTGGGTAACAAATCCGCAGCAGATCGGATAAGGCAGATTCGGCGCTTAAACGACAAGCACAACTTTACCCTAATGTGTCGCGATCTCTCTGATATCGCGACCTACGCCAAACTGGATAACTGGCAATATCGGCAGATCAAGGCGCATACGCCGGGGCCGTATACCTTCATTCTCAGTGCGACATCTGAAGTGCCGCGTCGCTTGCTTCATCCGAAGCGGCGCCAGATTGGTATCCGGATTCCGGACAATCCCATCGCGCTGGATATCCTCGGTGAGCTCGACCACCCCCTGATGAGTACCACGCTTATTTTGCCCGGTGAAGATACGCCCATGACCGACCCCTATGAAATCAGGCAGTTACTGGAGCACCAGCTGGACTTGGTGATTGATGGTGGTTTCTGTGGTTTCGAGGCCACCTCGGTTGTCGATCTGGCAAGTGATCCGCCGCAAGTGCTGCGGGAAGGTTGTGGCGACGTCTCGGTATTCAGTTAACACGATGCGCGGGCAAGCGGGTGCTTGAAGAAGAGGCGCCTTATGTCTGTATGCCGCGTTGAAGCTCGCCCGCCAGAACCGGCGCTTTTGAGACTCTTGTTGAGATTGGCGCAGTAAGCGCGGTGGCTGTCATGCCACGCGCGCCCTTGATGCTACACGTTCAGTGAAAACTCAAACCTTTGGGGGTCGCTCATCGAGGCATCACCATAAACCGGTGCTGAGGCCTTCATCGCTTGATACCGGTGGGCGATATCGTTCAGGCCGTTGTATTCCTTTTCGTCGCTAATCAGTGAATTGAACAGATTATTGCTCACGCCATAGGCTTTCGAGAGTTTGACGACATTATCCACGTAGTTCAGCGTGGGTTGTTGTTGGCTCACGCGATCGAAGGCCTGGCGAAAGGCATTGCTATTGTTTAGGTCGCTGGCGATCTGGTCCAGTTTACTCTGCAAGGCCGGCCCTTTGAGTTCCAGTTGCCCGAAGGCGTCTTTGCTTACGTTCAGCTGTGTGTGAGGACTGAGCTGATACTCGGCGAGTTTATTGCGCAGAGTTTCCTTGATATAGGCCTGATCTTGCCCAAGTTGCAACTTGTACTGTTCAACGGAGACGGGCTTGACCGGTTGTTCTCGTGCCTGATTCCGAATCGACACGGGATCGTCGGAGAGAAAACGTTTGTCTTGCGGGGCGCGCTGGCCTTGCTGTTCCGCGCCCGCTGAATCTGCACCGTCTTGAGAATCCTGACGACGCAATTGCTGGGGTATTTGCAGAGCCTGTTCGGTCGAAATGGCAGCCATGGGTCGTGCTCCTGATACTGTCTATTCCTGAGTGTGTTGCCGTGTTGTTCTTTGCCTGGCGGCATAATATGACCGCTTTTTGGCGCAGAACGCTGTCTCAGGGTAGGTAGAGCAAAAACAGTACCAAGGTGTGAGCCGGCTGGCGTGGAACTGTCATGGAGATGAGGGGTATCGGGATTTCCTTAAACGCAAAAAGCCTCCAGAGGAGGCTTTTTGCGATTTTATTGAGAGCGCCTAGTGCGCTTCCTGTTCCGAATAGAGTTTCTCGAAATAGGCGACCATTAAAAATCCGGTTGTGATGACCAGTGTGGTCAGGCCGTAGCCATCGGCACTGCGCTCTACCAGGCAGTGCACCAAAAACATGAAAAGATCGAGCACCACCAAACCGAAAAGTCCGCCAAGAATGTACTCGCCATTATCCTTATACCAGGCTGCTAAACCCTCACCCATAATCAATCACCTGTCTTTATTGTTTCTATTTTAGTGCTTCTGGATTTACGCTTGTTGAGCGTTGCCGACTCGCCGCGGCGGGTTACTGCTGTGGCCACCGTATCAGGGTGGCAACGCAGAGAGTATAGATAGATTCCTAGGTGGGCCGCAAGTCACTGCGCTCTGTAGGAGCCTGATCGAGTCTCTTCACCAGCCACGCTGCCAAGATCAGGAACGCCGCCGATGCGATCAGGCAGCTCATTAAGCCTTCCGCCTGATACAGCGCGCCCGAAAGCAGCGTGCCTACAAGTCTGCCCGCAGCATTGGCCATGTAGTAGAAGCCTACATCCAGAGCCACTTTATCGGCCTCCGCATAGGATACGATGAGATAGGAGTGCAAGGACGAATTTACGGCGAATACAGCGCCAAAGGCGATAAGCCCGATGACGATCTCGGTGCTTTGCAAGCCAAGTTGGTAGTGTGCAACCGCCAATAGCAGGCAGATACCGACGAGGGGCAGCGCCCACGCCGAGGCCAGCTTTCCCTGCCGGTGGCTATGGTCAATGGCCGAGCGGGTATAGCGTGGCGCGCGGGTTTGAATCACACCATAGACGATGATCCATGCAGCCAAAAAACTGCCTACCTCCACGTGCGTCCATGCCAGCTGGCTCTGTAAAAACACAGGCAGGGCCACCACAAACCAGATATCGCGGGCTCCGAACAGAAAGAAACGGGCGCCCGAGAGCAGGTTGATGCGACGGCTTTTTGAGAGCAGTTCGGTGAATTTCGGTTTAAAACGCACCTGCGCGGGATCGTCACGAATAATCAGGTGTGCGAACACCAGCATCACGGTCAACATTAACGCCATGCTGCCCACGGCTCCCTGAAATCCCATGGCTGCCAGCAAGACACCGCCCAGAAAAAATCCGATGCCCTTGAGCGTATTTTTCGAACCGGTTAACAGCGCCACCCAGCGATAGAGGGTGCTTTGCTCATCTTCCGGTACCAACGCCTTCATGCTGCTTTTGGCACTCATTTTGTTCAGATCTTTTGCAATACCCGAAAGCGCTTGCGCTGCCATGACATAGGGAATGCTGAGCAGACTGGCCGGCAACAACAGCATGGCAAGCGCAGTGATCTGTAATGCCAAACCCGACTTGAGGGTCATCGTCAGCCCAAATCGTGCTGCAAGCCACGCGCCGGTAAGGTTGGTGACGATGCCGAAAAACTCGTATAGCAAAAACAGCGTTGCGACTTCAAAAGGCGAATAACCGAGCTGGTGAAAATACAACACCACCAGCATGCGCAGGGCACCATCGGTGAGCGTGAAGGCCCAGTAACAGGCAGTAACGCTAAGATACTGGCGCCAGCGCTGACGTGCCGCGAGGGGCATCACGGCAGGCTCTTAGCCAGTTTTTGTGCCAGCTCCATCATACGGTGCACATAGCCCCATTCGTTGTCATACCACACCAGAATCTTGGCCTGACGACCGTTAATGACCATGGTACTGGGCGCATCCACGATGCCGGAGCGGGGGTCATTGGTGTAGTCGACCGACACCAGTGGCCGTGTTTCGTAGCCGAGTATGTGTTGCAGGCGCGTTTCGGAGGCGTGCTGCATTGCCGCATTCACCTCCTCAACCGTCACTTCGCGCTGGAGTTCAAACACACAATCGGTCAGCGAAGCATTGGCGAGTGGTACGCGTACCGCTATACCATTCAGGCGGCCTTTCAGTTCCGGGAATATCTCCGTGATGGCGGTGGCCGATCCGGTTGAAGTGGGGATGAGTGACATGCCACAGGCGCGGGCGCGCCGTAGATCACTGTGGTATTCGTCCAGTATGCTCTGCGTGTTGGTGATGTCGTGAATGGTGGTGATGGAGCCATGCTCTATGCCGAATTCACGATGCAGCACGTCCACGACCGGCGCGATGCAATTGGTGGTGCAGGACGCTGCGGTAACGATGTGGTGGTTCTCTGCGTCGTACAGGTCGTCATTCACGCCCATCACGATATTCAGCGGGCCATCTTTCACGGGGGCCGACACCAGTACTTTTCTTACGCCCTGTTGCAGGTAGGTTTCGAGCACCTTCTGGCTCTTATGTGCACCGGTACAGTCGACCACAATGTCTGCCTGAAGGGTATTCCAGGGCAGGGCTGTGAGTGCGCGTTCTTGGGAGACACTGATCTTCCGATCCCCAATCTGAAGCGTATCGGCATCGGGTGCGCTGATGTCCTGCTCCCAGGTGCCATGCACAGAATCAAACTGTAGCAGATGTGCCATGGCTGCCGAATCACCAGCCAATTCGTTAATGTGCACAATCTCGATGTCCGGCCATTCCCATGCAGCCCGCAGGGCTAATCTGCCCATACGGCCGAAACCATTGATGACGATGCGTGCCTTGCGTTGCATAGTGTTCTCCTCGTGTGAGCGGGCGGCGTGTGGTGCACCCTTTGCGTTCAGTCGTTTACTCGCAACATGCCTGATGATTGATGAGTCTGCGTCGGTCGCGCTGTATGTCGCCTGCGCCGCGGAAAAGTGCGTGTAGGGCATGACTCAAAACCGGGTGCTCTCCCAAACAGTGGCGGTAATATTGCCATGTGCCCCGTCGTTCGCTGCTCACCAGCCCGTGCCTGCGCAGATAGGAAAGATGGCGCGATACCACGCTCTGTGGTAACTGCAAGGCCTCAATCAAATCGCACACGCACAGGCTTTCCCGATCACAGAGCAGGGCCAGAAGCCGCAGCCGCACGGGGTCCGAAAGCGCTTTAAACTGTTGCGATAAACATGCTGTATCCATGTGAGCAATATATTTGGCTAAACAAATATAAGCAAGTACTGTCGTGCTTTTCATCCCGGACTTGCGATGGGAGTGGGGCTTGACTATATACACGTGTAGACGGTTCGTCTGCTGTCCAGATGAACCACGCGAAGGAGGGTTTCTCATGCATCAGCGTCTTCATCGCCTCTGCAAGTGGCTGCTGCGTCTTCCCAATTATGGCGTGCCTGCACCACAGATCTTTAGCCACTATGAATTGAAATTACTCGGCGCCCTGGCCATGTTGGCCGTAGCCTTACTCTGGTCTCTGGCCCGCAATGGAGCGGAGGAGGGGGTGTGGGGCGTCGCCCTGTTGGGCGGCCTGGCGCTGTATTTGTCCTATGGCAAATACTATATGACCTATAAACCCGCGATGGATCGCTGGGCGATGCAGGAACTGGTGCATCCGGACCACCCTAGGGAAGAAGTACGTATTGCCGACCGTGACCTGCTTATTTCGGAAGACGAGGTGCGTTTCATCGCACGAGCGCAGGGCGTCAAAATCGTATGTCACCCTTCGCCGGATAACCCGAATGTGCAAATTTACGAAAGTGCCGGCCACTACGAATATCGTCTGCGCGATACCCGCAAACGTGCGCAGGGTTAATCCTTTGCTTGCCCCAGCGGGCCAGCTTGAGTAGTGTTGGATTTTTTGCCGCATTATAGAATTACACACAATGGATCGATGGATACTGGCCTTTGGGTTGCTGCTGGTTTGCTGGCACGCAGGCGCGCAGGGAGAGGCGAAGCAATGGTGTCAGCACGCGTTTCAGGCCATGACCACGCGGGTCAGTCTGGAGTTTTACTGTCTGGAGGACGCAGCGCTTAATGCCAGCCTTGTTCGGGCGGTCGAACGCGAGTTTTCACGACTCGATACCAAGCTCAATCGCTATGATGCCGGGTCTACGCTGAGTCATGTCAACGCGCAGGCCGCGGCCGGGCCGGTGCGCGTGGACGGTGAACTGATGCGTTTGCTGCAGGCTTCTCACCACATGGCGCTGCTGAGCGAGGGCGCCTTCGATATTACTTTTGCATCCACCGGATATTTATACGACTTCCGTGCAGGGCTTCAGCCCACATCGGAGCAACTGGCGCCGCAGCAGGCGCTGTCGTATCGCAATGTGTTGCTGGATGCCAATGCGTCAACCGTGCACTTCTCCGACTCCCGCATTCTTCTGGATCTGGGCGGCATTGCCAAAGGTTATGCCGTGGATCAGGCCATTCAGTTGTTGCGCAGCGCCGGGGTCGCCCATGCGCACATCTCCGCTGGAGGTGACGCGCGCCTGTTGGGTGATAAGAAAGGCTATCCCTGGGTGATTGCCATCAAACACCCGCGTGCGCCGGAACAACATGCCGTGCGCTTACCCCTAAGTGATGTGGCCATCTCCACGTCTGGTGATTACGAGCGGTTCTTTATCAATGAGGCGGGCGAGCGCGTACATCATATTTTGTCACCCAATACAGGCAAACCCGCACAGGGCGTGCAAAGTGTCACCATTCTCGGGCCCAATGCACTGCAAACCGATGCCCTGTCTACCGCGGTGTTTGTGATGGGCGTGGAGCAGGGTCTGGCTCTGATTAACCGCATGCCGGATTTCGACGCGATTATTATCGACGCGGCACTCAAGATGCATTATTCGAATGGATTGATGGTGCCGGAGGGATGATGAATCGCTGGACGGAAGACGGAAGACGGAAGACGGAAGACAGAAGACGCTTTGCGGTAGGCAGGAGGTTGGGGTGACCCCAAAAGGGATCAGCCCGAATTGCCAGAGGTGCGTGTTTTTCACACTGCTTTGATGTGGGCAGGCCGACACATGTGAACGAGTGGAAGCGTGAGAGGCGTTTCCCGTCTTCCGTCCCGCATCTGCCGACTCACCGCATCAAGGAATAATAATCCCGCTGTTGCTCACCGAGGCGAGTCTGCCAAAGCCCATTAAACGATCGCGCGAGATGCCGTTACCGAGGCCGTGGGTCGGGAACACACTCTCGAAATTGCCTTCTTCGCCGTGCAGGGCCATGTAGTTGAGCAGCACGGTTTGAACCAGCAGGTTCACGTTGTTGGCTGCTGGACTGGACGCTGTCTCCACCGAGGCATCGCTGCGCATATAGCCAATTTGCTGGCGGATGGCAGTGGGGCGGTCGGTGGCGCGAGGGTCGAACACGAGATAAAAGGCCGAAGCCGTGGACTGATTATCGCCGGTCCATTCGCCTTTACCACGCCCATCCATCGAATCATCGATACGGCCATTACTGGCCACCGAACCATCGCTGTATACGTAGAGCATTAGCGGCATATTGCGGCGCCGCGCGTATTCCAGACACGCCCCCATGCAGCGGCCGGCCCGCAAGTCGCGGCGTTCCCCGGTCCCGCGTTCGCCGGTATGGTAATCGAAGCCGCCCATGGTAATGGTGCCGGCACCCGCAAAGCCATTCAGTACCAGTTTCATCACCGATGCGGTTTTGCGGAACTCGCTGTCGCTGTTGAATTCCTCGCTGCTGAAAATACCACCCGGGCCCACGATGTCGGCATCCAGTTCCGGATTGAGCGTCGTCGGATCACCAAACCGGTCGGCAATGTCGGCACTTTTCACATAGCCACAGCGCACCAGCTCCTTAATGACCTCATCGGTGGTAATCTGCGTATTCACGCGATCCATTTTGGCATCACTGATGCGCTGAATGGATTCCATGACGGCCACCGCGTCTTCCTGGCTCAGCAGGCCAATCAGATCGCCCACATCGACGAGTCCGGTGACATCACTGGGGCGGTCAATCTTGGTGGGGCGCACTTGTGAGTCGATCAGACTCATGGGCGCCATGGAATTGCCGCCGGATTCGGAACTGCGCGAGCCGATCAGGCTCAGCAGGGAACCGTCGGCGCCGGCGCGATAAATGCCGTACATGGGGTTGTGCGGATTGTTGCCGGTATCGTTCTCGGAGCGCGCGGGGATAATCGCGCCGTTTACCAGTGCGCGTGTGGAGGGATCGGTTTTTTCCAGAATGCCCGCCAAAAAGGCACTGTCGCTGTGAAAGGCAATCCCCAGGTCGCGATTAATGAAATCGTTGCTGGGGCTGTCTGGGTTCGCTGCCGAGGGAATCATGTCGCCCGGCAGGCCCAGTTTGCTGTAGCCCGCGGTGCTCAAGAAATCTTCCTGACCGCCTTGTCCGCCCACTAATACATTGGACCCCGCGATATTGGCGCCACCGGCCAGATCGAAGCAGATGAACGGAATTTTGCCTGCGCCTTCCACGGCAATGCCGCAACTGCCCTTGAGCGCTTCCAGGTCGGAAGAAAGCGCCGCGGAGGCACTGCCGGGGCTGGCGAACAAGCTGAAAATAGATGAGCCGAACACCGAGGCACTGCCGGCCATGAAGCCCTGCGAAATAAATTCGCGACGGGTACGGGGTTTGGCGTGATCGTCGTGCCGCATGGGTGCATCCAGATCAAAAGCTTTTTGGCGTGAACGTTTGATTAACATGTTCGTCGTCCTCTAGAAAATTCTGGTATCACCGGGTTTATTGCACCAGCATCACGGCACTGCCCAACACGGCGGCACAACTGGCTTTGACTACGGTTTCGGTGCGATCACTGGCACAACCCACACCGCAACTGGTGAGGGTGTCGATCAGGTTGTTCAGTTCGGTTTCAATATCGGTGGTATCGGGTTGTGAGCTGAGACTGCTGCCGACAATGTTGTCGAGCAGTGGCGTGATGACCAGGTTGCGGCCGCTCACATCGAAGGCTACATCGGCGCTGGCCTCAAAATCAAAGCCCGGGAAGTACGTCGCCCGCAGTCCGGTATCCTCCACCAATGCATCGCAATATTGAATGGCGAGCTGTGTGACGGCCATCTGGTGGGCCGACAGGAAGCCGTCGATTTTTTCCACGCTGGGCAATTGCTGGCGAATGGTGGTGAAGGTATTGGCCACGGCGCTGTCGGTTCTATCCACGCCGGTCATCACCGCCATCGAGGCATTGATTTCATCGAAGGTTTTCAGGCCGATGGCCGGAGCAGGATCACCATCTGCAGGTTCTGCCGGAGCAGGCGGTTCGGCTTCGATCACCACATTGCTGTGGGTATCCAGTTGCTCAAAGCTGAGGAAAAATTCGTCGTCGTCCGGCCCCATTTCCAGCGCGATAATCGTGCCCTGATCCGAGATCGTCTGGCCTTGTCCCGCCACATAGTCGCTACTGTTCAAGGTGAGATCGACGTTTTTAAAGCCCTGACCGAGCGTGGCTTCTTTTCCGTTGATACCGATTTTCATGCCGCGCACCACAATGTTGTCGGGCGTGGCTGCGTTATCGAGGCTGATAAAGAAGGGGTTGGTGAACAAGTAGCTGTAGCTGTCGAACTGACTTACCTCGAATACGAAGAAGGCATCGGGCATTTCAATCAGGTGCGACACACTGAACAGCAGGAAGAATTTCTCACCCACGCCAGAATCATAATTCTGCGCAATCTGCTCGGCGCTCAGGGCACGATTGTGTATCGCAACCATGCGCAAGGTGCCTTGCCACAGCGAGTTACGGTCGGTTTCATTGCCGAGTACCAATGCGAAGCCTTCATCCCAATCGCTGAGCAGGCCCGGCGCATCGCCGTCCATATCGTCGGTGAGCTGTCCATTCACATATATCTGGCGACCATTCACCGGATCGAAAGTGAGTACCACGTGTTGCAGGGTGGCCTGCAGGCGTTCATCGGCATCGGCCGTTGAGAAGGCCTGATTTTGGTCGGTGGTACTGCTGCGATGCAGATAATCATAGTTGTAGAGGGTTTGACCCAGCGCAAAGTTGCGTTCGGTGGATGAACCGGAGTAGGTCACGATGCGCGCGTCTTCCTGCGTCACGTTACCCGGCACCACCCAAGCCTCAATGGCATATTCGCCGGTGGCCGTAATGAGGCTGTGTAATTTGCTGCTTGCGGCGGTGGTGCCTTGCGCCTTGCCGTTGGGGATCGTGACCATGGTGTCTTCATCCATGTAGGAGGCGCCAATCTGGATACCCCAGCCGCCAACCCAGCTCACGTTACCGCTCAGGGTAAGGTTCAGGGCCGGCTCGATACCGCTTGTGTCGTAGGCGGTAAAACCATCACCGGTTTTGAATTCATATTGGGCAATGACGTTGTCGTCATAGCGGCCACCGGTATTTACCGCGATGCCGTCAATCGTGAGGCTCAGAGCTTTACTGGCCACCAAGTCAGAGTCCAGTTCGGTGGTAGGAATAGCTGCCGCGAGTGTTTCGATTTCCGTTTGCATTTCATTGGCGGCGGCCGTGCAATCGCCATCCCAGCAGTTATGGAATTCATTACGCAGGCGCTGCACCAGACGGGAAGCCGAGGGGGTGTTCACGTCCATGCGGCTGCGCGCGGCCTCGTAGGAGGTTTCGATATCATCGCTGCCCAGATAGGGCGTCTGCATGCCTTCCACGTGGCAGGCGCTGCAGTAGGTGTTCAACAAGGGGTATACGGTACCGGCAAAATCCGTGCTGTCATCCGGCAGGGTTTTGGTGGAGCCGGGGTCTTTAATGGCCGGTGCGCGCAGCACGATCTGATTGGTTTCGCTTTGTGTGCCGTTGGCCCAATTTTCAATATAAGAAGTAATGGCCACCACGCAGGTGTTGTCGCTGGCAGGATCCCAGCAGTTGTGGCCACCGGCCACCTTGGTCACCAGGCGTGAGGCCGCCGGGTCATCACGATTGATCAGATCGAATGCGGCCGAGTAGGCCTCGTTCGGGTCGCTGTGGGCGAACAGACTCGGTGCATCGCCATCGTCACTGTGACAGCCACCACAGCTCTGACTGATCAGGTTGTTACACACTGCATCGCGGAATTCCTGAATATCTTCGGTCGCCGGCACGGCAGCATCGCAGGCCAGAGCGCCGCCACTGCCACCGCCGCCCTGTTGGGCCAGTTGCTGGGTGGATTGGCCGCTACCACAGGCGCTCAGCAAAATCAGACTGAACACCATGGCCGCGGTGCGAAATAGGGGAGTGTTTGCAAAATTCATAATCACCTCACTGATGTTTGGTTGCCGTCTCGGAGTCTGTTGGGGCTAGTCGCCCATGCAATAGACGGCCGATTCCGCAAACACCTGTTTCAGGTTGAAGCCACTGTTTCTGAATGAAGTCACCATGCTGCTGATCTGCAGGCGATCGGTACTGTCTACCGGCGAGCGCAGGCAGACATTCTTGAATACTTTTTTCACCTGGCACTCGGCGAAGGCATCGGAATGTGCCAATTCCTGGCCCATGGTTTTTGCGCCATTGCCACCTCCGGGCAGAGATTCATCCCAGCCGAGCAGACGGTTCTGCCCGGAACGCCAATAGTTGTCCCAGCGGTCATCGGGGGTCACAAACCCGTACTCAAAGTTGGTGGCATTGATGTGGTATTTGGCTTTCACGCGCGAACCGGTATCGGGGTCGGTCATGCCTATGGTGTTGTAAACGAGCCGGCCGAATTCGCCTTCGGGGTCGTTGTCGGCATCGTACTCATAGTCGTAGTAGGCAAAGCTCTGAGCCATGGGGTCCATGCCGGCGTGGCAACCGAGGCAGGAGTTGAGAAAAATGCGGCTGTCGCCACCGGGGCTGCGTGATACATCCTGACGGATGCGATCGGGATTGAGAGAAGTGTCGTTCACTTGTTCCATGTCGTTGCACAGGTGGTTGAGCATGGTGAAGCGGAACATCGCACGGTTGGTGCCGGCGCTAAAAAAGGCCTGTGCTGCGGCCCGGCTGGTCATCACACCCGC
>JBFHUL010000051.1:0-24635 GCA_041590075.1 Oleiphilaceae bacterium | reverse complement strand
TTCCTGCTGCCCCTTTACCCAGTACTGCCCGCCCGACCAGTCCATCAGCGCATCATCAAAGGGGGCATCACTGAAACGCGGCAGCGAAACACGCCAGAGCCCTTCGCGCTGCTGCAACAAGGGGTGCGACCACTCTTGCAAGGTTCGCCAGAACCCCGCATCTTCATGCCAGGTCATACCGTATTTGCGGGCAAATTGCTCAATTACACGCGGCGCACCCGACAACCTAAGGCGCGCCTTAGTGCCATCGTGAGCGATCCCGGTAATCGGTGTCATCACGCGCGCCCAGTCCTTGGCCCTGGCCAACAACGCGGGGCGTGATATGTCCAGTTCAGCACACCGTTCTTCCGGAGGGCACGGTAACACCTTCAACGACACCTGCGTAATCAGTCCCAGTGCACCAAGGGAACCGCAGGCGAGGCGCGACACATCAAAACCCGCCACGTTTTTCATCACCTGGCCACCGAATCCGAGCACCTCTCCCCGACCGTTGATCAACCGCAGGCCCAACACATAATCGCGCACAGCTCCCCGCCAGGGCCGACCCGCACCACTCCAGCCGGTGGCCAGCATGCCGCCCACGGTGCCATGCCCATCCAACATGGGTGGTTCAAAAGGCAGAAACTGCCCGTGCTCAGCAAGCGTCGCCTGCAGATCAGACAGGCGCGTTCCCGCTCTGGCCACAACCACCAACTCACTCGGCTGATAAGACACAATGCCATCATGCTCTGCAGTGCTCAGCACATCGCCTTGCACCTTACCACCAATAAAATGCTTACTGCCTTCTCCCTGCACGACCAGCCTGCGCCGCTCCGTGACCGCTTGGCGCACCTGCTCTGCGAGTTGACTTTCCGTCATACGCATCAGAAACGCTCCAGATCGGGGTGCGGCAGCTGATTGCGATGTACGTGCATGACGCCGAATTCGGCACAGCGCGCCAAGGTGGGAATATTCTTATTTGGATTGAGAAGTCGCTGGGGGTCGAAGGCCTGCTTGGCAGCATGAAACTGCGCGCGTTCTGCATCACTGAACTGCAAGCACATCTGATTGATCTTTTCGCGTCCTACCCCGTGCTCACCGGTAATGGTTCCCCCGAGGCGCACGCATAGTGCCAGTATCTCGCCGCCCAGGGCTTCGGCCTTGATCAACTGATCCGAATGATTGGCATCGAACAGAATCAGGGGATGCAGGTTACCGTCGCC
This sequence comes from Oleiphilaceae bacterium, assembly GCA_041590075.1. Classification (GTDB taxonomy): domain Bacteria; phylum Pseudomonadota; class Gammaproteobacteria; order Pseudomonadales; family Oleiphilaceae; genus PZPK01. The sequence continues at coordinate 23,433 of JBFHUL010000051.1, read as the reverse complement.
GGCATGAAACACGTTGGCCACCGGTAACTGATACGCCTCTGACAACGCGGCAATACCTGCCAGTACCTCGGGTAAATTACGTTTGGGAATGGTGCCATCCATACAGTAATAGTCCGGCGCCATGCGCCCAACGGCAGGAAAAGCACTTTTACGTCCTTTCCAGAACATCTGTCGCTCGGCATCGTTATCGGCAATACGAATCAAAACGGCGCCGGCCTCCTCGAATACGCGCGTCAGTTTGGCCATTCCGGATTGCACTTCTTCTTCCAGACCATCCAGTTCACAGATCAAAATCGCTGCCGCGTCGCGAGGATAACCCGCCTGCGCGAAGTCTTCGGCCGCTCGCACGGCCAGTTGATCCATCATTTCCATGCCCGCAGGTACAATCCCGGCTGCCAGTACATCCGCCACTGCCTGGGCAGCCGTGCCCACGGCGTCAAAACTTACCAGCATGGTTTGCACGGCGGGCGGCAAGGGCAACAATCGCACCGTGATTTCGGTAATGATGCCCAGCATGCCTTCCGAACCATGTAAAAAGGCCAACAGGTCCATTCCAGGCTCATCCAGGCACGCGCCCCCGAGTTCCAAGACTTCTCCGTCGGACAGCACACAACGAAGCGCCTGCACATTATTGACCGTCAAGCCGTACTTGAGACAGTGCACGCCGCCCGCGTTTTCGGCAACGTTGCCGCCAATACTGCAGGCAATCTGAGAGGAAGGGTCGGGCGCATAATAGAGCCCCATCCCTCTAACCGCCTCAGAAATGGCCAGATTACGCACCCCGGGCTCCACCCGCGCCAACTGCAGCGTCTCATCCAGTTCGAGAATCCGGTTCATCCGCGACAACACCAACATCACTGCACCGGGAATCGGCAGCGCACCGCCGGATAAACCTGTGCCGGCACCTCGCGGAATCATTACGATGCCGTGCTGCGCACACCGTTTAGCAATTTCAATCACTTCAGCTTCGCTTGCGGGCAGCAAGACAATCGTGGGTGTTTCGCGATAGGAGGCCAGGCCATCACACTCAAAAGGTCGACAAGCTTCCGGCGAAGACAATATCGCATCGTCCGCCACGACTCCTTTGAAGAGGCCGTGCAGTTTTTCAGCACTCCATGCTGCGATATTGCCATCGAGTTGCGGATCGTACACGCTGCTCACCGAGCCCTCCCCTGTATCGTATTAAGGTCGCGCCTGACGCACCAGCGCCAGCACAGACATACCACTCAATAGTAAACACGCAAAATACAAACAAGCGCCCACCACCACTAACACACTCACATCCACAACACGCTGCCAGAGACTGGCCTCAAACCACTGATAGTCTGCCGCGGCAAACCAGGTTATGAACGCCGCCATCACCGTGCTTGCCAGCAAAATACGCAAGCCAAATGCCACCCAGCCGGCAGCAGGCAGATAGATATTGGTTTGTCGCAAACCGCGAAATAACCAGTAGGCGTTGAGCCACGACGATAAGGCCGTCGCTAATGCCAAACCCACATGCTCCAGATGCCAGATGAGTAACAGGTTAAACACCATATTGGCACTCATGGCGTAAATGCCTATGCGTACCGGGGTTTTCATGTCCTGACGCGAAAAGTATCCCGGCGCGAGCACTTTAATCAACATGAAGGCCAGCAAACCCAAGGCATAGGCCCGCAGACTTGCCGAAGCCATCATCACGTCGAAGGTGGTCATTTCACCGTAATAAAAAATCGTCGTCACCAGAGGTTCCGCCAGCACGATCAGCGCCGTTGCCGCGGGCACACCGATCAGAATGACCATACGCAAGGCCCAATCCATGGTCGCAGAAAATGCCTGTTGCGACTGTTCCGCATGTTTTCGCGACAAGCTGGGCAAGATGACGGTCGCGATGGCTATTCCGATCACACCGAGCGGCAATTCCGCCAGACGATCGGAGTAGTACAGCCAGGAGATACTTCCGGTTTGCAGAAACGAAGCCAGGATGGTGTCCAGCAGCAGATTAAGCTGGCTGACCGACACACCAAACAAGGCCGGCAGCATGAGACGGAAAATGCGTCGCACCCCCTCATGACGGTAGTCCAGACGCGGGCGCGGCAGCAACCCCATTTTGAGCAGGAAGGGAAACTGGAAAAACAACTGCACCAGCCCCGCAATAAACACCCCCCAGGCCAAGCCGATGATGGGCTCGCTAAACCAGGGAGTCAGCCAGAGGGCCGCTGAAATCAGCACCAGATTCAGCAACACGGGCGTAAATGCGGGCACTGCAAAATACCCGTAACTGTTGAGAATCGCGCCCGCAAACGCCGTGAGGGAGATCATCATTAAATAGGGAAAGGTGATGCGTAACATATCGCTTGCGAGCGTGAACTTTACGGCATCGTCGGCGAAGCCCGGCGCAAACAACCAGGTCAAGGCCTCCGACGACGCCACCGCCAGCACCGTCAACACCAGCAAGAGAGTGCCCAATACACCGGCAACCGAATTGGCCAGCGCGCGCACCTCGCGGTCGGTATGTTGACTGCGGTACGCCGACAACACCGGAACAAAGGCTTGCGAGAACGCCCCTTCCGCAAACAAGCGTCGAAAAAAATTAGGGATCTTGAAGGCAACAAAGAAGGCATCGGCACCGCTGCTGGCACCGAACAGCGCCGCAATTACCACATCTCGCACCAAACCAAACACGCGCGATAAGAGGGTCATCACACTGACCACGCCGGAGGATCGCAGCAAACTGGAGCCCGCGCCTCCGCGGATGGGCCGGCGAGATGCCTCGGGCCGGGTTTGTTGTGGGGTCATTCCGCTCACTCTACTCGCAAAGTTCGCCAAGCATACTGAGGGCGATCCCAAAAGCAAAGACTCCCCTCGCAAGTCATGGGAGTTTCGCTATGCTTAGTTAAAAAGAACTACCAACACTACCAATGAGGAACACATGGAAGAGAAAGATATTAATCGTTTGCTGATGCAATTTGAGCACCTGCTGAAACAGGCCAATCGCGAACGTATCAACCCTGAAATTGAAGAACTTGCCATTGATGACCTGAAGCCCATCGTCGATCTGGTCGCGCGAAGCCGAGCGGCGTATCTCAAAGAGCTGTATGAACTCAGCAAACGTTATTACGGGAAGGACGACTTACCCTCAACCAATGAGCTTGAACAACTGAAGGCTGCAAGGGCGCGTTTTCTGGATCTGGCCGACGGCGCTAAATCCATTGAAATCTGTGTTCAGCGTGGCTATCTCGATCTAAAAACCTGATCCTCCGAGCGGGCGCAAAAGCAATTCGCTTTGCTGCTGATCGATAAAAAACTCGAAGCGCCCGAGGATATCCATTCCCAGCAGACCGTCGAACTTCAGGCGCTCCAGTGGCAAAACACCAACCTCCACCCCATCGAGCGCCAAATCGCCCAACTGTAATCCCGGCATGCGTAAGCGCTGCCCTTCAACCACGCCATTGGCAGTATTGATCGCCAACACGCCGATCTGTTCCCATCCATCAATGCCTTCTAAAAGCTCTCGCTTCAACACACTCAGACTGGCACCGGTATCGATCATCATCTGGGCGGAGCGACCATTCCCGAACACCAGCTCCGCGACATAATGCTTACCAACCTGTTTCAGCGGCACACGCAAAGACGGATTTTCCAGCTCCCTGCGCGCACGCTCGAGCTCTTCGCGCACCTCCTCGGTAAGCAAAGTATAGTGCGCATCATTTACCGTGGTCAGCAAACTTTGTTCGGCAGCAGTAAAGTCGCCGGCCCTGACCTGCCAAGTGGCCAATCTGAGCGAATAAGGAATGTGGTCGGGGTGCAGAATAACCAGATTCTGATACAGCGCCACCAGCTCTTCAGGTCGCACCGGCTTTACCGCCAGACGCTTTTCACTTTGCGCCACCTGCTCGAAGACCATCTGCATCAAGGCCGGCTCGACCTCTGCCGACCAGTACAGGCGCAGTTCATAGAGCAGCGCCATCGCCTCCTGGATACGGTTTGCCTTAATCATCGCGTCGGTGAGCATACGCAGCGCTTCAAGATCCTGACCGAGCCCTTGCGGGTCGGCCCTGACATAATCGACGGCCCGATCAATCTCTCCGCGCTCCACCAGAGCGGCAAACTCAACCGGCTCAACGGTCGGATCATCCTGCGTCAGCACCACCTGCTCAATCGGCACTTCAGCGCTACTCGTCACGGGTATAGCAGTCTTATCCTGCGGTTTCACGTCAGGAACGACCGCCACATGGGTATCGAGCGGCCGTTGCATCTCTGGCGCCAGGTACCATCCCAAAAAGACTGCCAGCATACAGACCAGCAATGAGAACCATTTAAACATTGCTCGCTCCCAAAAGAATCACTTGGCAAAAACTTATCCCGAATCCTGATTCAGTGAAAGTTTTTTTGGCTTTCTCTCCCGCAACTGTGACACCGAAACAAAAAAGCTTGCGATGGCCGCGCTCTCGATATTAAATAGACCGTTCTAATATAACATTGATAAAAATATGCCTCGCCCCAAAACCTATGCAACCGAGCACGCCCTGCACGCCTGCATGCAGGTATTCTGGCAGCATGGCTATGCCCGCAGCTCCATGCGTCAGCTTGAACAGGCCACCGGTTTGAGCGCGGGCAGCCTCTACCATGCATTCGGCTCCAAGGAACAACTGTATCAGCAAGCCCTGGAGCACTACCTGAACACCGTTATCAACACACGCATCACGCGCCACCTCCAGCGTCACGCGTCCATCGTTGAGGGCATCGAACAGTTTCTCACCAGCGTCGTGCATGCCGATTGGAAGCTTGCCCCCTTACAAAGCTGCTTGCTGGTTAATTCGGCTGCCGAGCTGGGTCAGGAAAAACCGGACATTGGCATCACTATTCAAGCGGGCTTTCGGCGTATCCACCAAGCACTGAAAACAGCCATCCAACGCGCACAACAGTGCGAGGAACTTAATGCCCAACTCGACCCCGACCTGCTTGCCAGGCAGTTGGGCTTAATACTGCCGGGCCTATTGCTGGCAAAACGTAATGGTGCCTCGGCTGAAGGCCTGATAAGCAGCATCGAAGCACTCCTCACTCCATGGCGCCTGCAACCCACGCGCGCACTAAAATCCGGAGATACACCATGATTGACTTTGTAAGAACGCCCGACAGCCGCTTTGACCGCCTGCCCAATTATCCGTTTGCTCCGCACTATGCTGACGTAGGAGGTTTGCGTATGCATTACGTTGATGAAGGACCAAACGATGCAGACCCGATACTCATGCTCCACGGCGAACCCACATGGTCCTACCTGTATCGCCATATGATTCCGATTTGTGCGGCTGCAGGACATCGCGTGATCGCTCCCGATCTGATTGGTTTCGGCAAATCCGACAAGCCTACCAGAATCAGTGATTACTCTTATCTAAGCCATATGAATTGGCTCACGTCACTTGTAGAACAGTTAGACCTGAACAACATTACGCTGGTGTGTCAGGACTGGGGCTCCCTGCTGGGTTTGCGCCTGGCGGCCGAGAATGAGGCGCGCTTCAAAGCGATTGTTGTGGGTAATGGTATGTTACCTACCGGAGAAGAAAAGATTCCTCGTGCGTTTAAAATATGGCGCGCCTTTGCGCTGAATAGCCCCTGGTTTCCGATTGCTCGTATCGTCGAAGCGGGCAGTTTTAAATCGCTGAGCAAGGACGAGCGTCGCGCCTACGATGCGCCCTTCCCGACTAAACAACACAAAGCGGGCACTCGCGCCTTCCCTGCCTTGGTACCTACCTCACCGGACAACCCCGCGAGTGCGGCCAACAAAGCTGCCTGGGAGGTCCTTAGAAACTGGCATAAACCTTTCCTCACGACCTTCAGCAATGGTGACCCAATCACCCGCGGTGGCGATCGTTACATGCAGGAGCGTATTCCCGGCGCCAAAGGCCTGCCACACCAAACACTAAAAGGGGGCCATTTTCTGCAAGAAGATGCAGGAGCTGAGTTTGCCGAGGCCGTCAATCAACTACTTGACGGACTGAACAAGCACGCCAAAGCGCCGAAAAAAGAGGCCGGATAATTCCCCCCCCACGTCGCCAGGCAGTTTCCTTGCTTGGCGACCGTGTTTTCACGCCTGTTTCACAGTTCATCCCATTTCGCCTGCTATAATGCCGGCTTGTCACTCCTTGAAAACACCCTTTCATGATGCAGGCTTTAGAGACCAGTGAACAGTCAACACTGGATGTACTGGTGGTTGATGACCATCCGCTTTTCGTTGAGGGATTGAGCCTCGCCATTACGCGCTGTTATCCCAGAGCCACCATAAACTGTGCCTGCGATCTGGCCTCTGCACAACGCTATTTGCAGCATCATCCACACACCGACCTGGTGCTGCTTGACCTGTGCTTGCCCGATGGCAAGGGCCTGTCGCTGCTTTCTTCCCTGCGCGCTCAGCGCATTAGCGTGCCCTGCATCCTGCTCTCTGCATCCGAAGACACCAGCGATATTGCCGCGGCGGCCAGCGCAGGAGCAGACGGTTTCATTAACAAATCGGCAGGCGGAGAGCATATCGTTCAAGGCGTGCGCAAAGTACTCAATGGCGAAGCCATCTGGCCCGCCAGTTTCGACCCACAACAGGCACTCTCCAACATCCCCCATCTGAGTCCGCGGCAGCAGCAGGTGCTGGAACTATTGGCAGAAGGACTACCTAACAAGGAAATATGTCGGCGACTGGCGCTCAGCAATCATACAGTTAAAACCCATATCAAGGCGCTGTACCACAATCTGGGCGTGCATAACCGCACGGAGTGCGTCAAGGTAGGTATTCAGTCAGGTCTGATTCACGGAATCACCAAGACTTAGTAACATGCGTTTTAACTTGGCCGGACGTAATGGCTTTTGCACCCATAACATGGGCGCCAATGCATTTTTGCGCTTTTCAGACAACGAAAAACTGCTATCGGCTGTCCAGAACAAGGCACCGCCCTGAAAGCCTTGCGAACGCGCTGTCGCCAGCAGATCAATACCCGTGGTCGTTGAATCCAAATGAATATCGCTGAGTAACAAGGCATTGGGGTGCCTAGACAGCAGGCGTAATGCCTTATCAAATGTGTCCGCAATCAAGACCTCCATTTGCCATGTTTGCAACAAAGATCGGGACGCATTCAACACCTCTGGCTCATCGTCGACCACCACGATCGTGCAACCTGTCAAGGCGGCACCAGGCTCGGCCTCACTGGGAGCATGCTGCGCAGGCTCGGCCACCTGCTCCAGCTCCAACGAAAAACACGCACCACGCCCTTGCTGGGAATCCAGATTGAGCGGCATATTCAGCAGGGCTGCTGTGCGCCTCACAATTGCCAAGCCCAACCCCAAACCGCCTCCGCCCCCGGCGCGCGAGAACTCTTCAAAAATACGCGCTCGGTCTGAATCTCGTATGCCACAGCCATCATCCTTTACGGCCAGACGCCATCGCGCCCCCTCTTGCGTGAGCGATATCTCAACTTCACTCGCGCCCGCATGCCGGCGCGCATTATCGAGCAAGTTGCTGACAATTCGTGCCAGCATGGCACGATCGGTGTGCACCCATACGGGCGCAGACGGCATGCTCATCACCAGTTGCGGCCCAGCCTCGATGGACTGCTGGGTCACCAGCGCCCTGAGCAGCGCAGTCAATTCAAAGTGGGTGGGATAGGGTTGCACCACGCCAGCTTCCAGACGGGACAAATCGAGCAGAGCCCCAAGCAGATGGTTCAATTGCTCAAGGGAGTTCCCCAGAGCGTCAAGCTGTGCGCCTTCGACTGCGTCATCAAGACTTGCGCGCAAGTTCTCCAACTGCAGGTTCATGGCATGCAAAGGTTGCCGCAAATCATGACTGGCGGCTGCCAGTAGACGTGTCTTGGCAGCATTCTCCTGCTCGGCCTGCCGTTGCGATCGTTGCGCCTCACGCCGCAGAAGAAACTGACTACGGTGATTTTTTTCTTGCAAGAATGCACCCACCGCACCAATCACGTTGGTGGTAAACAGGAAAAAAACATTGAAAGCCAGCAACGCACTCTGCTGAAGAAATAACCCTTCTACGGCAACATACGTCGCAAACAACAACAATGAGGCAAGCACGGCCACGTTGAAAGGCAAGCCCATGATCAGGTAGCCAAACATGGTCATCAGCAGTAAGCCTTCGTAGGGCAACGCAATCTCGTGCCAGCGAGCGATGGCTATGATGGCTACGATCCCCAGCCCGGCAATAACGTATGCGGCTGCATAGACGCGCATGAAGGCGCGCGGCCCGTATTCCTTTCGGAGCGCCCAGAGTATCAAGACCACCGGAGGCGACATGATCACTACACGCACCGCGATGGTCATGGCACTTAAGTCGATGGGCAGCAAACTAAGATCACTCAGGCAATACGCCAAATTCACAGCCAGGGCAAACCAGGCCACGGCCTGTGCACGGTTTTTCAGCCATTCATGCCGCTGAATCTGGTAACGTTTTTCGAGATCTCCCGAAAAACGCAGTGAGAGCGGCACCCTGGGAAGAGAGGAGGTTTTCGCTGAGTTGGTATTCATGTATAGACAGAGCGCTGTATCAGCCGATTGTTAAGGAGGAAACGCACGTTTGCGCCCAGCGCGAATCATACTGCACCGAACTCCGCAAGACATACCATTGCCACACAAATTCGGCCAATGATAATACGCAGACAATAAAAAACCCGGCATGCGCCGGGTCCAAATACAACAAAACACTCTAAAAGAAAGCTTGAAAAAACATGCGCAGAGGGCCTGAATCTCTGCGTCTTTCCAATAACTATAGACTAGCTTGACGCAGTTCACATTTCTGTTGTTTTCACTTATCAATATGTAACGATATTTTACATTCAGGAGCGTGCTAATACGAGAACTCGCCATACCGACGTTTCCAGAAAGCGAGACGCGTCATACCGAAACCTCAGAGTGTTGCCAACCTGAAGCGCCCCTGCATCTCAGGTTAAGGCTGCATTACAGCGTTCGCTCGACCGGCGACAGTGCCAGGCGTCTCGTTTATAGTAGCCACTCAAGTAGCCCCTGATTTTCTTTCGTACCAAATAAAAGGAGTTTGCCATGCCCTCTCACTGTTCACTTATCACTCACATGCCGGCGCTTTTGACCCTGTTGATCTGCCTGTTCACTGCGCAGAACGCTCTGGCGATGCAACCGCTTACCCCGGCTCTAATCGAAAACTGGATGGCGTCGCAGAAAGCGCTTCAGCAATGGGGGGCTGCCCACGAAGACGAAATAGCGCGCTATGAGGAACAAGTGGACATGTCAGAGGTGAACCCCATGGACTTCAACGCAGAAACCATGCTCAAACCGTTGCGCGCCTCGGGCTTGTATTCGCAGGCGGAACGCATCGTCAAACAACATGATTTCAGCTCAATGGAAAGCTGGGCGAATCTGACTATTCGCATCACCAAAGCTGCTGCGGCAATTGAAATGGAACAAACGCCAGACGCCTTCGACATGTCGCAAATCAAGGAGATGATGGCCTCCGGAGAATTCACGCCGGAACAGGAAGCGATGATGCAGCAGGCCATCGACCAATCAGAGATGATGCGCAAACAGCTGGTTGACGACATCAACCCCGATGACAAAAACGCACTGCGCCCCTATCTGAATGAGATCATGCGCTTAATGGAAGAAGAGGTCTGAGTTGGCTCACTCACGCAATACCCGTTCTGAAACGTCCCAGCGTAAGCAACCCGCGCTTCTGGAAGCGCGGGAGCAAAAGGTGTCTTCACACACCCAGCGCCCCGACGGTGACTGGGTTTTACACACACTCATGCTCGAGGGTATAGACACCCCCTTCCAATTCCGGCGCCCCAAAGGTTACCGCTCGTTGCAGGGGGCCCGCGTCAATCTCAGCTACTATATTGAAACCCGCAAACTGGCGGGCGAAAATTTCGAAGTGATGAAAGTAGTGCGTATCCGGCGCGCGTAAGAAGGCCGCGGCACGGCATCTCTCCTATACTTACTTCAATCCGAACGGGTGGGAGTCGTATATGCATCTCGAAGATCTGTTCAGTCGCATCGACGATAACTATTGCGGTGATCACGCGCCCGCGCTAGCAGGCCTGCGTAGTGCGCTTACCGACGATTCCGACCTGCTTGATGGGCTCGATGCCATCGAGCAGCAGGCGATCACGCTGTGCCGGCAGGCCCGCATGCACGGAGAACTTGCATCGCCGGTTCAACAGTTACTCCACGAATTCAGCCTGTCCTCCGAAGAGGGCCTGGCGCTCATGGTGCTGATTGAAGCCCTTGCCCGCATCAACAACCCAGCCGTTGCCAGCCGACTAATGGCCGATAGCCTCAGCAAACATGATTGGCTGCATCACTGTGGCCACGACAAACCTGCTTTCGTGAATTTAAGTTCGTTGCTATTGCTGCTCACGGGAAAAGTGCTTCACGAAGACCAGGCGCACCATGAAAAACTGTTGCGCAGACTACTCCGTAGACTCTCGCAGCCCATGATTCACGCCAGCATTCAAGGCGTTATTCACCATGTGGCGAAACAGTTTGTATTCGCCAACTCGGCACAGGGTGCGGTTAAGGCGATCAATGCCCGCCACACGCATTTTGAACACTATTCGCTGGATATGCTGGGAGAAGAAGCACTCTCCTACGAGAGAGCCAATGAGTATCTGGCCAGATATCAAGAGGCCATTCAAACGGTAGCCGACGGACGCGAAAACAAACGCTGCGGAGTATCTATTAAATTATCGGCGCTGTATCCCCGCTATGAGCCCCGCCACTTTGATGTCGCACGACACGCTATTGTGCAGGCACTTGCTCCCCTGCTTCGCTCCGCGCAACAGGCCGGCGTGGACATCACCATTGATGCGGAAGAAGCACATCGACTAGAACTGGGTCTATGCATCTATACCGACCTGGTCGCACGTTGCGACGTAATAGGAAAAAGCCCGATAGGCATGGCAGTGCAAGCATATAGCCCTAGAGCCTTCCCCGTACTGCAGTATCTGCGACGATATGCTCACAGCCGCAAAATACAACTGCCAATTCGTCTGGTAAAAGGCGCCTACTGGGACAGCGAAATCAAGCTCGCACAGTTACAAGGCCTGACGAACTACCCTGTGTTTTGTCATAAGCAACATACCGATCTCAGTTATCTGGCTTGTGCACAGTTCCTGCTTCACAACGACGACTGTTTTTATCCGCAGTTCGCCACACATAACGCACTCACCATCGCGCATATTCTGGAGACGCGAAAAGCCCACCAGGCTATGGAGTTTCAGCGATTACACGGGATGGGTGAACACCTTTATGACTGTGTGAGCCGACTTGTCGACGACATCGCTGTGCGTGTGTATGCACCGGTTGGCGAAGACAAGGAGTTGCTGCCTTATCTGATTCGCCGTCTTCTGGAAAACGGTGCCAATAACTCCTTTGTGCGTCAAATGGGCAGCCATGAAGAAGACATCTCGGCACTGTGTCGGCATCCATTGCGAGACACCACTGCCACCAGCGCACTCCCTTCGATAGCAGATCTCTACCAGCCGGAGCGCAGCAACTCCCCGGGATTCAACCTGAACAGCCGACAAACTCAAACCACGCTCCAACAGCAGCTGAAGGCGCTGGCAGGCAAGATCTGGAACTTCACGCCTCTCACAAGCCCCCATGCCGGGCCGCACCTTGAACTCACCAGCCTCAATCCCTACGACGGGAGCCCGGTAGGGCATTGCCTGCAAAACACCTCTGACGATCTGAATGCCATGGTCGCGCACTGTTCAGCTGCGGCCAGCGCATGGCGTGCGACAAGCCCAACATCCAGAGCCTCACATCTGTATCAATTCGGCAACTTGTTGCAGCAACACCGCATCGAAATGATTTCGCTACTGGTGCGAGAAGCAGGCAAGACGATCGCCGATGCCCATGACGAATTACGCGAAGCCATCGATTTTGCCAACTATTACGCCCGGCAAGCCGAAACCACGCTGGGTGATGCAAGGCAATTGCCAGGGCCTGTAGGCGAAGAGAATACCCTACACTGGAAATCACGAGGCACCTTTCTCTGCATCAGCCCTTGGAATTTCCCGCTAGCCATTTTTTGTGGCCAAGTCTGCGCGGCACTGGTCTGTGGCAATCCGGTCATTGCCAAGCCTTCGCTCAAAACGCCGTTAATTGCCTGCTTCGCAGTGTCGTTACTCAAGCAAGCCGGCATTCCTGAACAGGCGCTGCATCTCGCACTGGTGCCCGGCAAGATGGTTTCCAGCTGGATACGCGAAGACACCGCATTGCGCGGCGTCGCCTTTACCGGGTCCGACCACACCGCACGCATTATCCACCGCAACATTGCCGAACGCGAGGGCCCCAGGATTCCTCTTATCGCCGAAACCGGCGGACAGAATGTGATGATTGCCGATTGCAGTAGCCTGCCCGAACAGCTGTGCAAAGACGTCGTCAATTCGGCATTTCTATCGGCGGGACAGCGCTGCTCAGCATTACGCGTGCTCTATATTCAACGCGACATGTACGATACGTTTTTACCCCTGCTTAAAGGCTATCTGGAAACGCTGAACGTCGGCGATCCCGGCGATATGGACACCGATATTGGGCCTCTCATTGATCATCAGGCCAAGCAGAACCTGATGCAGCATTGCACCCTGTACAACACGCAAACGAAAACCCTGTACGCAGGCACGCCACCTTCTCACACCCGCGAAGACAACCTACTTGCACCACATATACTCTCAGTAGAGAGCATCACGGAAGTGACACAGGAACACTTTGGGCCGGTACTGCATGTCGCCGCGTTCGATTACCACGATATCGATAACGTCGTGCGGGATATTCAGTCCTGCCCTTATGGGCTGACCTGCGGCATCCACAGCCGCAACATCAGCTGGGCAAGAAGTCTTGCTGAACAGTTGCAAATAGGTAACGTCTACATTAATCGCAATATGGTGGGGGCAATCGTCGGTTCACAGCCCTTTGGCGGAATGGGCAGCTCCGGTACTGGCCCCAAAGCCGGAGGCCCACACTATCTGCATGCCTTCTCGTGTGAACAGACTATCAGCTATAACAGTGCCGCACTGGGCGGATCGCTGGATATTCTAGTGAAATGACCGTGCTGTGAACTATACAAGCTTATCGCTGGCGTGGACCGTCTCGTTCGTTTCCTGCGCGAGGGTATTCAATCCGTCAGAGACTTTGGCCAGCGATTCGGTACTGCTCAACAGCTCCTGCGCGGCCACAGCATTACCCTGTATCAGCTGCGCCACTTCATGGCTGCTGGCCACCACACCGTTAATGTCCTGATGCTGATGCTCGGCAATATCCGTGGCGCTTGCTATTTGCTCACTGATATTACGCACGTAGGCGACCGCCTGATTGAGACGCTCTCCCGATAAGTTCACGATTTCCGAGCCGTCCACGATATCCTTGGTGGCCGCATCGAGCACTTCTCGGATGCGCTGCGCACTTTCATTACTACGAATCGATAAGGTGCGCACTTCATCTGCCACCACCGCGAAACCGCGCCCCTGATCACCAGCCCTGGCAGCCTCAATCGCCGCATTAAGCGCCAGGAGATTGGTCTGATTGGCAATATCTGAAATGATATTCATCGCTTCCATGACCGCATCATTGCTCTCTTTAATATGTGTCATGTATTGAATTGCCCGCTCCATCGCGTGGGCGCTATCACTCACATTCTGCTCCGCATTAGAAGCCTCGCTTTTAATGCTCTGCATAATCTGAGTGGAATTATTCACCGACTCGCCCACAGTCTCGAGCGTTACCTCCATCTCATGCATCGCGGCTGCCTGCTGATCAATGCTGCTGCTGATTCGACCGCTCTGTTGCACCATCTCCTTCATGGTGAACGCCAACTCATCAGAGGAATTCAGCAAGGTATCGGCACTGGAAGAAGCTTTTTGGAGAATGTCGGCCAGCTGCGCAGACATTGATTCGGCATGGGCGAGGTGCTGCTGTGCTTCACGCGCTGCGCTCTCGGACTGCGCAATGGCTTCATGCCGGATCTTATTGCTGAACCAGAGTGTCCCCCCAATCACCACACTGGGTAGCAGGTAACCGGAGTACACATTGACCTTCGTCTGCTTGGCATCCAGCGGAAAATGGGGAAAGGAGTGGCCAGCCTGATCTCCCAGGATCAACACCAGCAGCATCGCCGTCAGCACGCCAAACCACATCAGGCCAAAACGATTGTCGGTAATGAGGAAAGCAAACACCATGACGCCTGCTACCCAGAAGATATGTGCGGACTTCAAACCATCGAGGTGATAAATCAACGAGGCGCAATAGATGGTCATCATCGCAACACTGATATTCGCCATCACCATGGGGGGCATGGCTCGCGCCTTATTCAGCATGGCCAGCACTGGCGCACCGACAATCAGAATCCAAGCCCAGTCAGCGAGGTCATCGTAACCCAGTTTGTACCACTTTATAATGCTGTAGAGCGCCGCCAGAAAAGACATAATGCATGCAAACGCAATGATCTTGTGTCTAAGCTGGGCGGTTGGATCCGAAACACCTTCCGGCAAGAGAAACCCGTAAAAGGCACTGAATGGATTCGTCACTGAGCCTCCTGACGCGCCTTCGCCGACGCTATGCGTACTGCCGATTCGGCGCGTTTATTATTGATGAAATTTCGACGCAAAAACTTTAGTCAAGTAAAGACCAAAATCCCGATTAGTAAAAGGCGGCGATAACTGATCCCTTGCCGTGCCTAGCGCCGTAATGTGCTTACCCTGAAAACCAAATTGCAGTTTGCAGCGCAACAATTAGAGTATATACTCTATTAGAGCTATTACTCTAATCTAGACAATTGCGTCGCCGAGTAATCCCCGTTTCAAAGAATACACAGCGAGTTTTCTATGTTGTTTCCGATCAAAGTCCAATATTACAAAGGCTTGGCGAAAGCCCTGAAAGTGGCGGCCGCCGTGATTCCTATGCCCAAGCCCACCTTATTTACCGGGGCGGACTCCTCTCTGGAACTTTGCCGGGCCATTGGCCAGCTGGGCATGCAAAAAGTACTCATTGTAAGTGACGAAGTGCTGGTGAAGATTGGGCTCCTCGACCCGTTGCTGGCCGAACTCGAAAAATCCGGCGTCGACTATGTGGTGTACGATGGCATCTTACCCGACCCCACCTACGATCAAGTCGAACGCGGCCTGCAGATTCTGAAAGACAATCAGTGTGAAGCCATACTGGCCGTTGGCGGCGGTTCTCCCATTGATGCCAGCAAAGCCATCGCCGCACGCGCGACTAACAATAAACCGCTGGAAAAAATGGCCGGTCTATTCAAACTGAGACGCGCACCTCTGCCTTTTTTCGCCATACCTACCACGGCAGGAACAGGCTCTGAGGTAACCATCGTCTCGGTGGTATCAGACCCCGAGACGCATCAGAAAACCCCCATCATCGACCCCAAGCTCGTACCCATGATGGCGGCACTGGATGGCAAGCTGATGCAAGGCTTACCGCCCGCTGTTACAGCAGCAACCGGTATGGATGCACTCACTCACGCCATCGAATCGTTTATCTCGGTCAACGCCACTGCGGAGACAGAAGCATACAGTATCGCAGCCACGCGCCTCATCATGGAGAACCTGGAGATTGCCGTCAAAGATGGCAGCAACCTTGAGGCCCGCCAAAACATGGCCATGGCCTCTTATTACGCAGGGCTCGCATTCACCAAGGCCAGCGTGGGATATGTGCACGCAATCGCACATAATTTCGGCGCGCGCTATGCGACACCCCACGGCCTGGCCAATTCCATCGTGCTGCCTCATGTGCTGGAGTACTCAAAAGATTCGATCGTGGATCGTTTGGCGGAATTGGCCACAGTCAGCGGATTAAAAAAGGGGCGCGAAAGCAAAACCCAACTGGCGAATAAATTCATTACCCGCATTCGCGGCATGCTCAAGGAATTTGATATTCCTGAACATTTGGAATCCCTGAAACAAGAAGATATTCCTACAATTGCGAAGCAGGCTCTTGAAGAAGCACATATGAATTATCCGGTGCCCAAGTATATGAATCAGAAAACCTGCGAGACCCTTCTGAGCCGCATGGTTGCCTGAGTCGAAACCCGCGCGGGGCTATTGACAAAGCAGCACTAACACGGCATAGTCTCGCGTCATTTTTTAGTGACGGCCCCAAGAAGGTAGCTCATCTCGCCGGCTTCCCGGGCTATGGTTTAGCAAATTCGCGAAATTTAGGAGCAATACGGTGGCTAACTCCCCATCTTCAAAAAAACGCGCGCGTCAGCAAGAAAAACGCCGCCAGCACAACGCCAGCCAACGATCCATGGTACGCACGTATATCAAGCGCGTCGACACCAAGATCGAAAGCGGTAATTACGACGAAGCCCAATCAGCCTTCCTGACGGCAGTGCCAATTATCGACAGCATGGTTAATAAGGGAATTTACCCTAAGAACAAGGCTGCCCGCACCAAGAGCCGCCTGAATACGCGAATCAAGGCGCTCAAGGCGTAAGATTCAGCGAACACAAAAAAACCGGCGCAAGCCGGTTTTTTTTTGCTAAGCAGACTGACAACAGCTAGGTGAGCACCAGATTATCGCGATGGATAAGCTCTGGCTCATGACAAAACCCCAACACCTCGCTGATACGATGACTTGGCGTCTGCAGTATACGCACTGCATCCTCTACCCCATAATTGACCAACCCGCGCGCCACTTCTTCTCCATTTGGGCCCACACAGCTCACCATTTCACCTCGTCGGAAATCACCCTTCACCTGAGTAACACCGATGGGCAACAGGCTTTTTCCTCCGCGCTGCAAAACGGCCACCGCTCCTTCATCGAGGGTTAACTGCCCCCGCGTCTGCAGATGCCCGGCCAGCCACTGTTTTCGGGCAATCTGCCGCGAGGTTTTGGCCAGCAGCAGCGTACCCAACGTTTCGCCAGCTCGCAGACGCACCAACACATCATCAATACGACCACCAACAATGACGGTATTAGCCCCCGAGCGAGAGGCCAGGCGCGCTGCGCGCAACTTGGTCAGCATCCCGCCACGCCCCAACACACCAGAGTTGCCTCCCGCCATCGCGTCAAGCTGGGCATCGTCGGCCGCCATCTCACTAATAAGCCGCGCATCAGGCTGCTTGCGGGGATCTGCCTCAAACATGCCCAGCTGGTCGGTCAGGATAATCAACGCATCGGCATCGACCAAGTTGGTCACTAGCGCTCCCAGTGTATCGTTATCACCGAAACGAATTTCATCGGTTACCACCGTATCATTTTCGTTAATGATCGGCACCGCTCCCAACTCGAGCAAGGCTTCGATTGTAGAACGGGCATTGAGATAACGTTTACGGTCAGACAAATCATCATGGGTCAGCAGCACCTGCGCAGTATACAGACCATGCCGCTGAAAGCAGGCCTCATAAGCCTGTACCAAGCCCATCTGACCCACGGCAGCGGCCGCCTGCAACAGGTGCAGTTGCTGGGGGCGCTGCTGCATGCCCAGACGTTTCATCCCCTCGGCCACCGATCCGGACGACACGAGTACAATCTCCATACCCTGTTGCCGCAAGAGTGCCATCTGACGCACCCAGTCTTCCATGCGCGCACGCGCCAGCCCCCTACCATCATCCGTCAGTAACGCGCTGCCAATTTTGACCACCCAACGCTTTGCCGTCGATAAACGCTGCCGCGCCTCACTCATGAACTCGCTCCATTTCGCCGCTTAATACGGCGTATATTCCACTTCCACGTCATCATCGTCGTCGAAATCATCTTCATCTTCTTGCTGCGCCTTCCGTCTTGCGCGCATTGCTTCCTTATAACGCAACAATTGTTCTCGCGCTTCCTGCTGCATACGCAGTTTCATGGCCTGCTCACGCTCAGCCAGCTCAGCATCTTCAGCTTCGGCCTCATTCTGCGCATCAATCCAGGTCATAATATCCTGACAAAGCTTATCGAGCCCCTCTCCGGCCATGGCGGAAACCTGATAAACCGGCCCCTCCCACTGCAGCACAGCCACCAACTGCTCGCAAAGTTCGGCTCGTTGCGCCTCCGGCAACAAATCCAACTTATTCAACACCAACCAGCGCGGCCTTTCGGCCAGCGTAGGACTAAACTGCGCCAGTTCGTCGGCAATATCTCTTACCGCCTGCTCAGGCGTGGAGCCGTCATAGGGTTGCATATCCACAACGTGCAACAGCAAGCGCGTACGTACCAGGTGCTTGAGAAAACGAATCCCCAGGCCGGCACCCTCCGCCGCTCCTTTAATGAGCCCCGGTATATCCGCCACGACAAAACTTCGGTGTGCCTGAACGCGCACCACCCCAAGATTAGGCACCAACGTGGTAAACGGGTAATTAGCCACTTTTGGCTTGGCGGCCGAGATAGCCCGAATCAAGGTCGATTTACCCGCATTCGGCAAGCCCAACAACCCTACATCCGCCAGGACTTTCAATTCGAGGCGCAAGTTACGGGCTTCACCTTCACTCCCGGGCGTAGTCTGACGCGGCGCGCGATTGGTACTGGATTTAAACCGTGTATTGCCCAAGCCATGAAAACCACCCTGAGCCACTACCAGAGTCTGCCCCACCTCTGTTAAATCACCCAACACCTCTTCTGTATCAATATCCACCACAGTTGTACCCACTGGCACCTGCAGCACCGTATCCTCACCCTTGGCGCCGGTACAATTGCGACCTTTACCCGACTCACCGCTTTTGGCCCGATACTGACGCTGATAACGGAAATCAATCAGCGTATTGATCGCATCATTAGCCTGAAGCACAACTGAGCCGCCGTCACCACCATCACCGCCATCCGGCCCCCCCTTGGGAATATATTTTTCTCGCCGAAAGCTCAAGCAACCATTACCGCCTTTGCCCGCAAACACCGAGATGGTCGCCTCATCCACGAATTTCATGTTTTTTTTCCTCTTACACGGGACAGCGCTAAGTGTCGCTGGATGACAGATAAAAAAAAAGCCCCGCCGTGCGGAGCTTTTCATACAGGGTGTAGCGCTTACTCCGCAGCCACAACCTCTACATACTTGCGATTCTTCGGACCCTTGGTCACGAATTGCACGGTTCCGTTAGCTGTCGCGAACAAGGTGTGATCTTTGCCAAGACCAACGTTCTCACCAGCATGAAAACGGGTGCCACGCTGTCGCACAAGGATATTGCCAGCCAATACAGCCTGACCACCAAAGCGCTTGACACCAAGTCGTTTCGACTCCGAATCGCGACCGTTGCGGGTACTACCACCAGCTTTTTTGTGAGCCATTAGATTACTCCTATTCTCAGACCTTCTTTACTCCCCTTGGGGATGCGAGAAGCTCTTAACCTTTGATTCCTGTAATTTTCACCTCAGTGTACCACTGACGGTGACCCATTTGCTTCATGTGATGCTTACGACGCTTGAACTTAAGAATCTTCACTTTGTCGTGACGACCGTGAGACACAACTTCCGCCGTCACCTTCGCACCTTCCACTACCGGCTCACCGATCTTTACATCGTCACCGTTTGCAACCAGCAATACCTTATCAAACTCTACGGCAGCACCGGTTTCCACTTCAATCTTTTCCAGCTTCAGCACTTCGCCTTCGCTGACGCGGTGCTGTTTACCACCGCTTACAATCACTGCATACATGTCAGTATCTCCAAAACTTAGCGTATCTCGCCGGCACACCTGTGCGTACCGTTTCCATACTGCTTGACGACTCTTGCGAGCCTCTGTTTCTAAAGGAAGCACTTTGGCAACCCTATAACAGAGAGCATGTTTACGAGGGCGCGTGATTTTATGCGATCAAAGGCGCGCTTGCAAGTAAAGCGCATTTTTATCCCCATCGCGATTGCAAGACAGGCTTTTCAGCCCCTCTCCTTGACAGAAACGCCCGCCGCTCATAGCATTTGCCCAGCTTTCAGCGCGGACTGATCTGGACTTGCTCTACGCAACATCCACCGCCTTCACATCCAGATGTATAACCATGCATATAAACGACATTACTCACATCGTTGAAGACGAATTTTCCGCAGTCAACGCGCTCATTACCCAACAGCTCAGTTCCGACGTTCCTCTCGTAGAGCGCATCGCGCACTACATCGTTGAAAGCGGCGGCAAACGTATGCGCCCCCTCCTGGTGCTACTGTCCGCCGGCGCACTGAACTATGAAGGACACGACCACATTAAACTCGCCACTGTGATCGAATTCCTGCACACGGCAACACTACTCCACGACGACGTAGTAGACACTTCCGAACTGCGCCGCGGAAAGGCAACGGCCAATGCCCGCTGGGGCAACGCGCCGAGTGTCTTAGTAGGCGATTTTTTGTATTCACGCGCCTTCCAGATGATGGTTGAGCTGCGCAACATGGAAATCATGGAAATCCTCTCCCAAGCCACCAATGTGATTGCAGAAGGTGAGGTATTTCAGCTGATGAACTGTAAGAATCCGGACGTGAGCGAAGAAGCTTACTTTGAGGTGATCAAAAACAAGACCGCCATGCTGTTCGAAGCGGCATCCCACAGTGCTTCAGCGCTGTGTGATGCGCCCGCCCCCCTGCGAAACGGTCTGAAAGACTACGGCATGCAAGTTGGGCTCGCTTTCCAACTCATTGATGACGTGCTGGATTATGCCGGTGATGCCCACACTATGGGTAAGAACGTAGGCGACGACCTCGCCGAAGGCAAACCCACACTCCCCCTCATTTACACGCTTCAGCATGGTAATGAAGATGAAATCAAGCTGATTCGCCAGGCCATCCGCAAAGGCGACCCTTCCGAGCTTGAAGCAATTGGCGCTGCAGTAAGCCGTTGCGGCGCGCTTGACTATACGCGCGCCGCCGCGGTCTGCTGCAAGCAAAAAGCCATCGAGGCCCTTGCCGGACTACCCGAGTCGCGCTACAAATGCGCCCTGCTGGCACTGGCCGAACTCTCCGTCGATCGCAACAAATAGCGAGGCAAGCCCCAAACACCCACGACGCGTGGCCAGCGTTGGCTGTACGACGTATACTTGCGACATAAATGACGACAACGGGTGACTCCTCACTAAAAGAGCACCCCTAGCGAGTGAGTCCGAAGTATGCAAACCCTGTCAGAGCTGGATAGCTCCTTCCTGTTGCTGGAATCCGAACGCTGCCCCCTGCATGTAGGTGGAGTGTTTGTGTTTAAGAAACCCAGTAGTCGCTCCAAGTTCAATTTCAACCGCTTTCGCGACATCCTCGAAACGAAACTAGGCAACGAGCCGTTCTTCCGCGAACGACTCGTTGAGGCCCCTCTTCGACTCGAAATGCCCGTATGGTCGGACGACCCGGATTTCCATATCGACAATCACGTCAGTCACGTCTCCCTGAAAGACCTGCCTTCACCGTGCCCCTTACTGGAATTGGCCGCGGAGATATTCAGCACACCGCTCGACCGCAGCCGACCACTGTGGAGCGCCACGTATATCGACGGTCTCGAAAAAGAAAAGGGTTATGGCAAACGCCATTTTGCACTTGTATTGAAAGTGCATATCACGGCCATAGATGGCGCCACCGGTGAAGATATTCTGAGCCAACTACTGCATGTCTCACCCGAAATCAGCGAATTGTCACCGCCCGAACCCTGGACCCCTGAACCCCTGCCTGACACCAACAATTGGCTGGGTACGGCCTACAGTAACGCTCTGAATATTCCTTTGCGGCTGGCGCATCTGGCAAAAGACACCGCGGCCTCTGCCTTTCACACCCTGCTGCAAGAACACATGCGCAAACTGAATCTGCCGGCCGCACTCATGAGCGTCGCCTCCACACCGATCAATGCGCGCGTATCCAGTAAGCGAGTGATCGATAACACGGTCATTCCAACCGACCAGGTACGCGACATTCGGCAAGCATTGCACGATGTCACGACCAACGACATATTAATGGGTATTTGTGCCGAAGCATTATCGCGCTACCTGGAAGATAACGGCACCCCCGCTCAAACACCGCTGATTGCACTGGCGCCGATTTCGGTCCGCTCAACCAGCCTCGATATCAAAACGGGCAATCAGATTGCGGCCACATTGTTCTCGCTAGCCTCCACCGAAAGCCATCCGATTAAGCGCATACGCCTCATTCATCAGGCAGCACGTAACGAAAACCTCTACGATTCGGCGATAGCAGCCAGCCGCCTCACCGAGCTTGTGCCCTCCTGCGTTGCCGCGATCTCGGCACGCGTGTATTCAGAATTCATGTTGGCGCAGAAGTATCAGCCCATGTTCAACCTGCCCATCACCAACATTCCGGGCCCACAGTTCCCGCTGTATTTTGAAGACAATGAACTCTGCCAGTATATCTGCGCGAGCCCGCTGTTCGACGGTATTGGCCTGGCGATGATGATTGTCAGCTATAACGGTGGCTACAGTGTCACCACCACCTACTGCCCGGATTTAGAAGTGCAGCACAAGCCGTTCTCGCTTTATATTGAAGAGGCTCTGGCCAACATTCTAGCCCTGATGAAGGAAGAAGAGGAGGAAGGCATTCAGGTGGATGACACCGAAACGTCCCGCAACGGCATCATCGAGGATGTGGTTGGCCTGGTGAGTAACCTATTGACCTTTGGCCAGCGCGAAAGCGAAAAAGAGCAGCACTGAATAAGCCTCAGCGCCTGAAACCCGCTATTGAAAAGCCCACTTGAGAAAGGCTTTCTTTTCGTCGTTGCTGGCTTGATTCCACAACACCTTGAGCCCTTCCAGGGCGGGCAATGCACCCGTCGGCGCGCTTGCAGCCGGCGCCGCGCGCGTGGCCGCCAGTGACTGTGGCGTCACAAGCACCGCACCTTCGGCGCCCATCAACCCAGACTCGCCGGCCGACTCATCAGGCCCGGGCGATATCGCTACCTGCTCTTCCTCAGGCACGGGCATTTGCGATTCCGCAACCACATCCCCCCGAGCATTCCGCACGCGCGCCTTGAAATTTTCCGCCAAGGCTCTGGCTTCCCGCACGTTTCCAGCACTGGCATAGTCGAAGTACAGGGTATCACCCGCATTGGCCAACACATTTACTTCCCGCGGCGCCGAACTCACCTCTACCGCCCGGGGGCCATCTTCGTCCCGCTGATGGTTCGCCCACACACTGCGATACTGAAACAGAATCCGGTTCGGACCCGGCTTGAGCCCATATTTGACTTCGATATTGCTCAACAGATACTTGGGCACAGGCTCGCCATTCACCTCAAGCACCGAGATATTCTCACCAGCAGTCAAAACCGCCACTTGCTCTTTGGGTAATTTGGTACCGCCATAAGTGGGCACTATTTTGTTTCCACTGCAGCCCGCTAAGACCAGCAGAAGTGCAACAAATGCGACCAACTTTCCTGTATGTGTCTTCATTGTTCGTATCCCGTCTTCAGATCAAATGGGGAGATTTTGACGACTCACACACGGGCTTGCAATGCCCAACCTCAAATAAAGCTGGCGCCACCGGCCGAGCATAAAATAAACTTTTTCATGCGCTCAAACT
>JBFHUL010000050.1:0-24888 GCA_041590075.1 Oleiphilaceae bacterium | reverse complement strand
TTCGTTGGATTCGTGCTGGTCTATTGCTACCGGCTCCTTATGATGAACCAGATTACCATTTACTTCTGCCCCCATCGCCATTTCGATGAGATGGTAATAGACATTACCTTTAATAGAGGCGTTTTCAGCCAGTTCAATATGTTTGGAGGCATACACATCCCCGTGTACCGTGCCATTAACAATAATATGCGGTGCGATCACGTCACCGTCTATTTCACCGATATCACTGATGCGCACAATGGCTTCGCTGTCTTCCTCCGCCCGGATCGTGCCTTTGATCAAGCCATCGATGTGCAGACCTCCGGAGAACTGCAGATCGCCTTCAATCTGGGTCCGCTTTGATACCAGCGTGTCGAAATGCGTCGTCGTGCGACGATGCTGCGTGTTTTTCTTTTTACTCTTTCCCCACATACCTACCTCCTCAGGTCACCACACGCCTAAGGCGTGGACACACCTGATGTTTATCGTGACTTGGCCAGCAGCGACTGCCAGGCCAGAGATTGCTCAAGTCGTGAAGCCTTTTTGCCACTCGACTGGGCCACTACTTGCAGACTTTCGGGCTGAAAACCCTCCGGCAATACCAATTCGCCGGTGATATCCTGGAAGTATTTGAATCGGAATTTAATGCCGAGCTCTTCGAGATCTGAAATATCACGCAGCGGCAACACTTCCTTCTTGTCTTCAGTGTAGCCAATCAGATTCACGGCCACCACACCACTTACATATGACTTGTTATCTGCCACCTGTGTTAACACAATTTTGTAGCCGAAACGGCGCGTCTGTGCGGTGGTATCTATTTCCACTTTCTGCAATTGCAAGCCACGCAGATTAGTATTGGGCGCCATTATATTCTTATAGAAGCTCACATCTTTGCGCAGTTGTGCCACCTGCGTCCGCAAGCCCTGAATGGTGCCCTGTATTTCCTGTTTTGCGCGCTCATCGATCGCCCGACCACTCTCGAGGTTGGCCACTTTCTGGCGCAGTCCGTTTTCACTTTTCTGCAAGGTCGCAAAACGCGATGAAAGGTCATTCAACTGCGCCAATACCTTCTGATGGCGCTGTTGTATTTCGTATTGCCCGCCGGCGTAGCCTACCGCCAGAGCAATCACCGCAACAGTAATCAGTTGCAAACGCATGCGTCGCCAAAATCCGGGTTGGTGCTTGACGACAATAAGACGGTCCTGCGCCTCTTTACGCGCCATTACCGTCCCCTCCAGCTATAAAAGCGGCTCCTCTGCCGACAACCGCGGCCACACCGTATGCCATATTTGATAACCTCATTGCTTCACTTTTTACTGCTCTCGTTGCTACACCCGGTTTCACCGCCGGTTCTGCGCCCGGCCGGGCGCGCGCATTGTAGCATGGCGTATGCCACCAGTCCTTTTGTATTGCGACATGACTGGTTAGAATAAAGCAGCTTTTGTGCCCCATCACTTATCAGGAACCCAGCACGCCAGCCCATGCCCATTCGAGCGCTTTACGAACACTATAAACGTGTCTTTCAGCAACGCTTGTCGAACGTTGACGCGCTGCCGCAATTGGCCATTCTCGGCATTATCAGTGGCGTACTGACCGCGCTGGTCATTCTGGTGTTTCGCTTGTGCATCGAATGGCCGCTGGCAGCGCTGTTGCCTGAAGGTGACCCTGAAAACTTCGAAGGCCTGAGCCAGTGGCTGCGCGTCAGTCTGCCGCTGGGCGGTGCACTGATCATCGGCATTATCTGGTATCGCCTCCAGATCAATCAAAGAAAGGTGGGCGTGGCCTTCGTCATGGAGCGACTCAATTATCACCAGGGCTACATCAATTTTAAAAGCTTCGTCAGTCAGTTCGTTGGTGGCGTGCTCACTCTGATCAGTGGCCAATCTGCTGGCAGGGAAGGCCCCGCAGTGCATCTGGGTGCGGCCTGCTCGAGCCTGCTGGGCCAACGTCTGAAACTGCCCAACAACAGTATCCGCGTGTTGATTTCCTGCGGCACGGCCGCCGCGATTTCTGCCTCGTTCAACACCCCTATCGCCGGTGTCATCTTCGCCATGGAAGTGGTCATGATGGAGTACACCATTACCGGCTTCACACCGGTGATACTCGCGTCGGTCACGGCCGCCATCATCACTCAGGCCGTGTACGGCAATGAGCCGGCATTTCTGGTACCCCAGCTGTTTATGAACTCGCTCTATGAAGTGCCCTACGTGGTGCTCTGCGGTATCGTCATCGGGGTTGCATCCGCCGCTTTCGTGGCACTTCTGCGACGCAGCATGCACTTTACGGATATCAGTATCTTTTATCGTATTCTCGCCGCCGGTGTGATCACTGCAGCTTGCGCCTTGCTATTTCCCGAAATAATGGGCATCGGTTATGACACCGTGAACGCCGCGCTGCTCGGACAATACAGCGTGTATGTACTGCTTGGTATTGCGCTGTTCAAAATCGTTGCTACGGCCACCAGTGTGGGCCTGGGTATGCCGAACGGATTGGTAGGCCCCACCCTGTTTATCGGGGCGACCTTGGGCGGCGCCATGGGTCTGATCGCGAATGCCTTCATGCCCACCTTGAGCTCCTCGCCCGGTTTTTACGCCATGCTCGGCATGGGCGCCATGATGGGCTCGGTACTTCAGGCGCCCCTCGCGGCACTCATGGCGCTGCTGGAACTGACGCATAACCCGAACATCATTCTTCCCGGTATGCTGATTATCGTGGTGTCCAGCATGGTAGCCAGTGAAGTGTTTCAGCAACGTTCCGTGTTTCTGACCATCCTCAGAGAGCAGGGTCTCGATTATCAAAGCAGCCCGGTTACGCAAGCTTTGCGGCGGGTCGGCGTAGCTGCCATCATGGAACGCAGCATTGTGCAGGCCGACAAAACGCTCAGCTTTGACGAAGCCACAGAACTTCTGCGCCAGGAACCCAAATGGATTCTGATTAACAATTCCTCCGGTCAACCCATTTCACTGCTGCCTACCGTGGAACTGGCCCGATATCTGGAGGAGAATGAGCAGGCGTATCGGCAAGCAGAAGAAGATCCTCTGCAGGAACGTATGCTGGTAGAACTGTTAGAAATTCCGGCACAACGCAAAGACCTTGCGCCCTTGTATTTTCAGGCAACCCTGCAGGAAGCTCTGGATCGCTTCGCCGAGAGCAAAACCGAAGCGTTGTATGTGGAACGCACGAGTGCCCCCATGATCAAACGGGTCGTCGGCGTGATTACACGGGCCGAGATAGAAAACTACTACCAATACAAACGCAACGCCTAGCACGAGGAAGCCAGCAATGCTGTGGGTCAAAGCTTTTCATATAATCGCCATGGTGTGTTGGTTCGCCGGGCTGTTCTATCTGCCGCGCTTATTTGTTTACCACGCCTCTGCTACCGATTCAGCCAGTGTGGCGCGTTTCAAGATTATGGAACGCAAGCTGTACCGAGGCATCATGAATCCCAGCATGATCGCCACGATAGTGCTCGGGGTCTGGCTGATCAGTTACGCACCACAGGCCTATATGGCACAAGGCTGGATGCATGCCAAGCTCACACTGGTCGTGGTACTTATCGCCTATCATCACTACTGTGGCCGGCTGTTGAAGCGCTTTGCGCGCGACGACAACCAGCGCAGCCATGTATTCTATCGCTGGTTCAATGAATTTCCGGTACTGATACTGATTGCCGTCGTGATTCTGGTAGTCGTGAAACCGGTATGGGGTGACTAGGGTGGAAAAAGACGATCTGCTTCAAGGGCTGTATGCCATTACAGACCCTCACCTTATTCCCGCTGCGCAACTGCTGAGTCGTGCAGCGCAGGCGTTACGGGGCGGTGCACGGCTGATTCAGTATCGCGACAAGCAGGCAACGCCGGTACAACAGCGTCAGCGCGCGCAGCGCTTGCAGGCACTGTGCGAACAGCATCATGCGGCATTGATCATCAATGATGATGTGGCACTCTGCCTCGAAGTCGGCGCAGCCGGCGTACATCTGGGTCGCAGTGATGGTGACATACGGCACGCCCGCGAAGCCCTGGGAACAGCGCGGATTCTGGGCGTCACCTGTCATGACGACCTGCACTATGCGCAGCAGGCCGCTGACTGGGGCGCCGATTACTGCGCATTCGGTCGGTTGTTTCCTTCACACACCAAGCCCTCGGCCCCACCCTGCCCTTTGTCGCGTCTCGGCGAAGCGCGCAGCGCAGGCCTGCGAGTAGTCGCCATTGGCGGTCTAACGCTATCAAACGCCACCGATGCCATTGCGGCGGGTGCGCACATGGTGGCGGTGATACACGATTTATTTTCCCATACGGATGTCGCGGCACGCGCCCGACAATACACCGCACTTTTTAATTAGGAGTCGTTCGTTTATGTCTCGATCAGAGCAACTTTTCGCTGCTGCGCAGCGCGTCATTCCCGGAGGCGTTAATTCGCCCGTGCGTGCCTTTAAGGGTGTTGGCGGCACCCCGCTGTTTTTTGAGCGCGGCGAAGGCGCCTATTTGTATGACGCCGACGGCAAGCGGTACGTCGATTATGTGGGGTCCTGGGGGCCAATGATTTTGGGTCATGCCAACCCCAAAGTCATCAATGCGGTGCGCACTCAACTCGACTGCGGCCTGGGTTACGGCGCCCCTACCGCCATCGAAACCGAGATGGCCAACAAGGTTTGCGAGTTGGTGCCCTCAATCGAAAAAGTCCGCATGGTCAGCTCCGGCACCGAAGCCACAATGAGCGCAATTCGACTCGCGCGGGGGTTCACGGGGCGCGACAAGATCGTTAAGTTCGAAGGCTGCTACCACGGGCACGCGGATTCCCTCCTGGTGAAAGCAGGCTCAGGCGCCCTGACGCTGGGCGTGCCGAACTCACCAGGCGTGCCCGCAAGTCTGGCCGAACATACGCTGACCCTACCCTATAACGACATTGATGCTGTCGAAACGCTGTTTAGCAAACAGGGCGATGACATCGCCGCCATCATCGTGGAACCGGTTGCCGGTAATATGAACTGTATCCCGCCCGTGCCCGGCTTTCTTGAAGGGCTGCGCAAGGTATGCAATGCGCACGACACCTTACTGATCTTCGATGAAGTCATGACCGGCTTCCGCGTTGCTTTGGGCGGCGCACAGGCCGTATATCAGGTGACCCCCGATCTCACCACCCTGGGTAAAGTCATTGGCGGTGGTTTGCCCGTAGGCGCGTTTGGTGGGCGTGCCGATGTGATGGATGCCATCGCCCCCACCGGCCCGGTTTATCAGGCAGGCACACTGTCGGGGAATCCTTTGGCCATGGCAGCAGGGCTTGCCATGTTAACTGGAGTATCACAACCTGGCTTTTACGACACCCTGACCAAGCGCACCGAGCAGGTGGTCAGCGGTATCACCGGTGCTGCGGCCAAGCACGGCATTGCGATGCAAAGTAATCAGGTTGGGAGCATGTTTGGACTGTTCTTCACCGATGCCTCGCCCGTTACCCGTTATGATCAGGTTGTAGGCTGCGATATGGAGCGCTTCCGCCACTTCTACCACGGCATGCTCGACGCCGGCGTGTACCTGGCACCCTCAGCCTTCGAAGCCGGCTTTGTGTCGAGTCAACATGATGATGAAGCGATCAACGCAACCATCGTAGCCGCCACAGAGGTACTGTCACGACTGGCCTAATCGGCATCGGCCCGTGTCGTCCAGGCTAGGGGTGCATGCAGCACGTAGGTCTGCACCCGAACCGGCCGCGCCTGTGCGCGGTCCCCATTCAACCCCTCCGACCAAACCAGTACACGCTGGCGGGCATAATGTGGGCCTTCAAAGCGGTCAATACGCGCCCAGTTTGCCGCCAGCTGCGAAGACATCAATACCTGTCCCCTCACCCAGACATCGTGACGCTCTGGCCGCGTCCGCAAGGCTAAATAACCCCGCTCTGGCCCACGCACAAATCGCCGCAGCTCGCCCCTGATACGCGCTGGCATCCAGCGCCCACGTAGGGCAGCCAGCACGAAGGCATTGGTCTCACCCGGGGCGAGCGAGCCATAGACAAACAAGGCATGCGGGCCGCCTCTCATGGCGCGAAGTGTTCCAGTACGCTATTGAGAAACAAACGGCCCCGTTCGGTGGCCGCGAGCCGGTTTGGATGCACCAAACCCTGCGCGCGAAGGTCTGCCAGCACCGCATGCAGTGACTCAAGAGAGAGCCCGGTTCTCGCAGTAAATAAATCCTCACTTACTCCCTTGTTGAGACGCAGCACATTCATCATAAACTCAAAGGGAAGGTCTTCCTGCGCCACGGGCGTTTGACCAATACGGTACTGCAGCATGGGTTTGAGATAGTGCTCAGGCATGCGGGTTTTACGATAGCGCACAATCTGCTCCTCACCGGGCAAGGTCACCTTGCCGTGGGCACCCGCGCCAATCGCAAGATAATCCCCGAACTCCCAGTAATTCAGGTTGTGCTGCGCTTGTTTTCCGGGCTGGCTATAGGCAGAAACCTCGTATTGTTCAAAGCCGGCACGGGCCAGCAAAGACTGCCCTTCCTCCTGAATACGCCACAGTACATCGTCGACCGGTAAAGGCGGGGGCGAAGAGTAAAACGCAGTATTCGGTTCAATCGTAAGTTGATACCACGAAAGATGCGTGGGCGAGAGCGACAGTGCCTGTTCAAGATCAGCAAGGGCACCCGCGGGTGTTTGGTCGGGCAGGCCATGCATCAGATCAAGATTAATATTGGTAAAGCCTGCGGATGTTGCCTGCTCAAACGCTCGTTTTGCGTCATCGGCACTATGTATTCGACCCAGTTGATGCAGGTGCTGCGGGTCAAAGCTCTGCACCCCCAACGACAAGCGATTGATGCCGGCCGCACGATATTCAGTGAAGCGGCTGGCCTCCGTGGTTCCGGGGTTCGCCTCCATGGTAATTTCGATATCCGGTTCAAACGCGACACGCTGCGCTAAACCACGCAATAGGGCCTCATAGAATGCGCCGCTCAACAGGCTGGGCGTGCCCCCCCCAATAAAGATACTGCGTAAAGGCCGGCCTTGTGTGTAGGCCACCTCCTGATCAAAATCCCGCAGCAGCGCCTGCAAATAATCCTCTTCAGGAAGGTGTTTAAACTCGTGGGAATTGAAATCACAGTAGGGACATTTGCGCACACACCAGGGCACATGAATGTACAGTCCAAGAGGTGGGAGAGCCAGCATCAGGCATGCGCAGTGCGCAATTGACGCATCAGCAAGGCCAGGGCCTGGCCTCGGTGACTGATGCGGTTTTTCTCTTCCTTGGTGAGTTCGGCAGCCGTGCACTGGTGAGAAGGCACCCAAAACACCGGGTCGTAGCCGAAGCCACCAGAGCCGTGCGCGGCATTGAGGATGCGTCCGCGCCATGTTCCGTGGGCAATCAGAGGCGTAGGGTCTTCCGCATGGGTCAAAAATACCAGTACACAATGAAAGGCTGCATGGCGCTGGTCGTCCGGCACCGCTGCCATGGCTGCCAGCAGCGCCTGAATATTATCGGCATCGCTGGCACCTTCACCGGCGTAACGCGCGGAATAAATGCCCGGCGCACCACCCAATGCCTCCACGGCTAAGCCGGAATCATCGGCCAGCGCAGGCAAACCGGACTGTTGCGCGGCATAGCGTGCCTTGATGAGCGCGTTTTCCACAAAGGTCAAACCGGTTTCAGGCGGCGAACTGATACCCAGCTCGGACTGCGCGACCAAGGCCATATCCAGTGTACCCAACATCGCGGCGAGCTCTTTTAACTTGCCCTGATTACCACTGGCCAGTACGGCTTTCATCGCTACTCACTCCTCGTTGAACAGGGCCTGACTGAAACGGTGCTTCAGCGGCTGCGTTGCGCCTTCGGGGTAGATGGTCAGATCGACGCGAAAGTTTTTCCCTTCGGCATACTGAAACTGGGACAAATAATAGATGGCCGGCCCTTCTATTACCTGCTGGAATGAGAGGTTCTGCTGCTGTTGCAGCTCATTGGTTTTCGTCGCTTGCACCACGGCTCCAACGGCCTTCCGTTCGCCTCCCGGCGCCACACGTATCACCGAAATATTCAGCACACCCAAGGCACGGCTGCGGATCAGATCATACTGCCGCGCGATTTCCGGTTGTATGAACGTACTGGTAAAAGCGCTGTAATGCACTTCGTACTCACTGCCATTCGGACCGTCGAAAACCTTCTTCTGTTCTGCGTTGAGCAAACTGCTCGATAAGCAGACAAGGAGTGCATAACAAACGAGTAGTGAACGTCGGGAAAACATGGGGCCCCCTTGCATCAGGCGTGCGTAGTCGTAGAGTCAGGCATGGGCGATACGGTAAACCGCAAATTCCGCCAGCAGGTTGGGCCACATCAGTGCAAAGCGATGTTGCTCAAACTGCGCATTCACCACGGTACGGTTTAGAATTTTGATGTTTTTCTGTCGGCACAGGACCTCAAAATCCTTGAACGTACACAAGTGAATGTTGGGCGTATTGTACCAAGTATGAGGCAATGATTTTGACATGGGCATCTTACCTTTCCACAACAGGTAGTGACGGCACCGCCAGTGACCGAAGTTCGGGAAGGTGACAATACCCTGGCGCCCCAGACGCAGCATTTCATCCAGCATCACATCGGGCCGGCGCACGGCCTGCAGGGCCTGCGTCATGATTACGGTGTCGAATTGCTGATCCGCAAAATTGCTTAGCCCTTTGGAATCGAGGTCCTGCTCAATCACGTTGACACCCTTTTCGATGCATTTGGTGATTTGCTCAGCGCCTATTTCCAAGCCATAGCCCAGCACCTGCTTGGTTTGTTGCAGGTGCGCCAGCAAGGTGCCATCACCGCAGCCCAGATCGAGCACCTGTGAACCCGGCGCAATCCAGGGCTCAATCACCTGTAGATCAGCACGCACTGTTCACCTCCCGGGCAACACCTTGCATATAGGCCGAAAACACATCCATATAACGCGGGGTAGGAATGAGAAATGCATCATGACCATGCGGTGCTTCGATCTCGACATAGCTGACCCGCTTGCCTGCTTTTACCAGCGATTCCACCAATAATTCGGAACGCGCGGGAGAAAACCGCCAATCGGAGCTGAAGGAAGCGACGAAAAAACCGCATTGCGCGTGCTGCAGCGCCTGCTCCAGAGAGCCACCGAAATCCGCCGCCGGATCAAAATAATCGAGCGCTCGCGTCATTAACAGATAGGTGTTGGCATCAAAGGCTTTCGAGAAGCGTTTGCCCTGATAGTTCAGATAACTCTCCACTTCGAATTCCACATCGAATCCAAAATTGAATTCGGTAGCTTTTAAATCGCGGCCGAACTTGCCGTCCATCGACTGATCAGAGAGATAAGTGATGTGCCCGATCATTCGGGCCAGCATCAAACCTTTGGCGGGCACCGTGTTGTGGCGATAGTAATGTCCGCCATGAAAGTCGGGATCGGAAGTAATGGCCTTACGGGCAATCTCATTGAAGGCAATATTCTGTGCAGTCAGCTTCGGGGTGGATGCAATCACCACCGCATGGCGCAAACGCTCCGGATAGTCCAGCGACCAACGCAGGGCCTGCATACCACCCAGACTGCCGCCAACAACAGCCGCCCACTGAGAAATACCGAGGCAGTCGGCCAACCGTGCCTGACTGTTCACCCAATCCTTCACCGTAACGATGGGGAAATCGGGCCCGTACAATTCGCCGGTTTCGGGATTAATTTGATTTGGCCCGGTCGAGCCATTGCAGCCACCCAGATTATTAAGGCTGACCACAAAAAACGCGTCGGTATCGATTGGTTTACCAGGGCCGATACAGGCATCCCACCAACCGGGCTTCGTATCTTCCATACTGTGATAACCGGCCGCATGATGATCGCCACTCAGGGCGTGACAAATCAGAATGGCATTGGATGCATCGGCGTTCAGCTTACCGTAGGTTTCGTAGACCAGATCATACTGGTCCAGGGTCTTGCCGCACACCAGTGGCAGCGGCGCTGAGAAGTGCATACGTTGGGGTTGGACCACACCAACAGAATCGGCAGGTAGGCTCTTGGGCATTCCGTCTCAGTCGTACTTCGCGAAGTGAAAGCGCGAGTGTAGCGGCAGTGCCTGTTCAGCGCAACCAAGTCCCCCCGGGCTAGGAACTTAACGACGCTTGCAGGTGCATCTGGCTGGGAGGTGGGCGCTTCAGGTGCTCTTGAATCGCTTCCGCGCGACTCAGTTGACCATGAATCTGATCCATCAGGGACTTCAGCGATTGCTGCTGCTCGCGCGCCGACCGCGAACTGCTCGCCATCGCTTTTAACTCCTCTACCTGCTTCTCGAGAGCCTTTTTCTGCTCCAGGGTATATTGCATGAGCGGCAGCAAGGCTTCGTCGGGCCAACGTTTTGCTTCGTCAAGCACGCGCTCATGGATCGCGCGGGCTTCACTGACAAAGGTTTGAAAGAACTGCTTGATCAGAATGGTTTGCTCCGTCATGACCACGCGCGGATTGCGGCGGAACTTGATGGAACGCACCTTCAGGTCATTCAACTGCTTGCGCTCGCGCTTGATGGAAAATGTGCGCGGCTGCATGGCCGGCGCCTGAATGTCGGCAGTGAAACGCTGATATACCGCCGCCACCATTTTGTCAGCCAGTCTGGCTTCGGTGCATATATTGTCGAGGGCCTGATCCATTTGATGAAAAAACTGGCTCATCACCCGATTCATGCCCAGGGTGCTCCAGCTATCATGCAGACTTTTACGCGTTTGGCTTAACAGGGCATCGAAATTTTTGGGGCTCACCAGCTGCTGCAGGATCTCCCCCTGAGATTGCATCAATCTTCTGCTCGATTGCAGTGTGATGAGCTTTTTATAGTACAGATCATGATGCTCATGTGTCTGGCCGGCAAGTTCCTGCAATCGATCAGTACTCACAGTCTCGTCTGCCAGATACTCGTATTTGTCGTACAGCACGTTAAGCCGCTGCTTGAGAATGCCCTGACTAGTCTCCAGCATCGCCAGTAAATCTTTAATCAGCGCATCGAACATGAGGCTTTCTTTTTGCGCCAATATCTGGCGTGAAATAAGACGTTCCAGTTTGAGCAGCGCAGAGCGTTGCAGCAGGAGTTCATCGTGCTTCACTCTGGCAATGAGGCCCTGCTTGGCCGAGAGAGGGATCACGGCATCGGCCTCAATGCCGAGCTGCTCGGCCGACGTTCTGCGTACCCGCTCGATGGCATTACTTGTGTGGCGCTCACCTTGTAGATCATCCCAGAGCACATCAATCTTGTTTAGTACGGCAAATCGGCCTGCCCGATGATCGGCCTCTGCGGTATTGATGTGTTCCGTCCATATGGCCAGATCACTCGCTGTTACACCTGCATCGGCACTGAGTAAAAACACCACTGCCTGCGCATTGGGAATCATGCTGATGGTCAATTCCGGTTCAGCCCCCAGAGCATTCAAACCCGGCGTATCCAGCACCCGCAAACCCTGTCGCAACATCGGACTGTCGAGACTGATCAGAGCGTGTCGCCATGCAGGGATAAACACGTCGCTGCCCTGCCCTTTCACTTTCTCCAGCAAGCTCACATCGAACCCCAAGGCTTTCGCCTCGTCGATGCTGGCTGTACGACTTTTCGCCACCTGCTGCAGACTGAAACTCATTTGATCCGGGTCATTGGGATCGATGGCAATCTCATGCCAGGCAGAGGCATCTTTTTTCAATTCGGATATCGACAGGTTCTGGAGGCGAGTTTCGATAGGCAGTAAACGCAGATAACAGGCGTCCCGCCGATCATCATAGAAAATTTCGGTCGGGCACATCGTGGTGCGGCCGGCCTGAGAGGGAAGCATGCGCTGGCCGAATTCGGCAAATATCAGTGCGTTGATTAATTCGGTCTTACCGCGGGAATATTCACCGACAAACGCAATGGTAAGTTGATCTTCTTCAAGCAGCTTGCATCCGCGCGTTAAGCGTTGCTGGATATCATCCGAAGCCAGCCCGTTATCGGTCAGCCAATCGCGGTAGTGACCGATCTCTTCGATCAATGCCCGCTTCCATTCGCTGTATGCCTCTACCTGATGGGAAAATCCATTGGCAGTCATGTTTTCACCCGCACAAAATGTTTACTGTCACCTTAGCGCCTGACGCACGCATTTCTTGAGTATAGGCAGGGATTTGCAAAGCTCCTGTTCGCCCGCCAGCGGCGCAGGGCCTTGCCGACGCTGCCGGAGCGTAGAACGTTACGGGCCACCGACAAACAATACAATTAAATCATAGGCTTAAAGAACAGACTCAGCAATCAGGGATGGCCTGATTCGGATGTAACGCTGTGTGTTCAACGCGCGGCGTTTGGTAAATCTGCCAACTTCGTCACATGAGCGAGAAGCCTAATCCCACCTGCTGTGCCAAGTGTTGCATCACCACCGATAAAACCTGCAGGGTCAGAAAGACCAATATGGGGGACAGATCCAGCCCTCCCATAGGTGGCAGAATTTTCCGAAAAGGCCGCATAATGGGTTCACACATTTGATTGATAAGCACCAATGCCGGATGCATGCTACCCGGTGCAATCCAGCTCGCAATAATCATAATCAATAACGACCAAAAGTAGATCTTGAGCAACATGCCCAATACCAGCACCAGAGACATGACCAGCAGCCCCACGACATTCGGTGCACCGATACCCACCACCAGTATTTTGATGAAGAGCACCAGTAACTGAAATGTAATGGCCAGCACCAAGCTTGCTACATCAATGCCGCCCACACCGGGAATCACCCGTCGTAAGGGGATTAACAGCGGATTGGTCGCCTTCACCACAAATTGAGAAATAGGATTGTAGAAATCAGCACGGGACAACTGAAGAATAAAGCGCAGCAAAATTATCAGCAGATAAAGCGTGGCAAACGTATCAATAACCAGATGAATAATATCTGCAAACATGCAGGTGCTCCTGAGACCAGTTGTTTAGAACCAGCACGATGATAAGGAAGAATGGCGCAAATACCAAGAGGCTCACACCCCAGCCGTGGCTTAGCCGATACCTTCGAGATAATCGAGAATCTTATCTTCGGTAATGGGTTTGGCGATGTAGGTCAGCCCCTGTTCCGAGGCCTTTGAGCGCACGCGTTCCTGCATATTCCCGGTCAGCAGGGCGATGTGTCCATTCGGGCAGCAGTTTTGTAACTCCGGTGCGATCGTTAATCCATCCCGCCCGGGCATATTCATGTCCAAGGTAATGATGTCTGGACAGTTTTCTTTAGCGATCTCCAGTGCGATTCTGGCGTTCTCAGCCTCTAGAATCGTCCATTCCG
Organism: Oleiphilaceae bacterium; assembly: GCA_041590075.1. Classification (GTDB taxonomy): domain Bacteria; phylum Pseudomonadota; class Gammaproteobacteria; order Pseudomonadales; family Oleiphilaceae; genus PZPK01. The sequence goes on along the minus strand of JBFHUL010000050.1, from coordinate 11,654 downwards.
GGAAGCGATTTTCTACGATCGCCTTCAGCATTAAGCGCGATATCCGACTATCGTCAACCAGTAATATTGTTGTCACTCCCGGACTCCATTTAATCTCATCGATCGCAAGTATAGACTAGGTCGCACAGCTTCTGCCTCATCAGGTTCCCCATGTTAAAAAAACGCTTCCTTTGTACGCTTTCCGAACTCCCTGTCACCGGCTCGAAAGGCATTGAAGATGACGATCTCTCCGTGTTTATCGTCAAGCAGCACGATACCATTCGCGTGTATCAGAATCGTTGCCCCCATCTCGGTACGCCGCTTGAGTTCACTCCCGACACATTTCTCACTCACGATGGCAATTGGATACTCTGCTCGACACATGGCGCACTGTTCGATAAGCGGGAAGGAAAATGTATACAGGGCCCATGTATTGGCAAATCCCTAACGGCATATGACGCTCATATACACGAAGATGGACTGTATATTTCAATCGCCGACGAGGGATGAAATCCTAATCGGAACAGGGCCCACAATACGAATTTCCGCGCTTGAAATGGCAGTACGATAAGCCAACAGTTCCAAGCCTTTGCTGGCGGCCTCCTGAAGCAGCAAGGCATAGTCATAATGTATTTTACGTGCCGGACGCAGCTCTTTTATGCCGGTATGATTGATACAGAATACCAGCACCGCTCTGTTTCCCTGTTCGATTTCATGCAGCAACTCACGCACGTGCTTTAATGCGCGCTGGCTCACCGCATCAGGAAAGTAACCGATGCCCTTTTCGTGCAAGGTCACGTTTTTCACTTCTACAAAACAGTCCTCCGTCGCGTGATCAGCCTTGCGCAATTTTAAGTCCACACGGCTGCTCTCGCAGCCGAATGTGACCTCGGAGAGGACTTCATCATAGCCGGCGAGCTCTGGAATCACTCGCTGCTCTATCGCCTCTTTTACCAGAAGGTTGGGGCGTTGCGTATTGATACAGACACGATCACCACTCGACAACTCAAGCCACTCAAGCGTCCCCCGGTATTTTCTCCTAGGATTTCCCGATTCAGAATAATAGGCTCGGGCACCCAACTCTGTGCAGCCGGTCATTGCGCCCGTGTTCGGGCAATGCACAGTAAGGACCGAACCATCCTCGCGTTCAATGTCCGCCAAAAATCGCTTGTAACGGCGTAAAAATTTTCCGGATTTAAGATTTTCTAAGCGCATGATTTCCACCATGAAACAGAATTGGATCGCAACACTTCTGCAGGGGAATTGTTGACCTGCCGCAAGTGCACGGTAATAAAAGTTGGCTTCTTGTAAAAGTTTCTGCTAATTTTCGCTGGCTGTGCTGCCCCGCATAGCGGGTAGACAGCGCGAAGTCGCTTGCTGCACCGGCTTGACAGCAAGAAGCATATTGTTTGACGAAGAGAACATTCTTATGCCGGCAAACCAACAAAAAAACGACAATTTTTCTGCCTTTACGCCTTACGAGCCCGCTAAGGGCGAAGAGTACATGAGCGATGAGCAACTCGATCATTTCAAGGCGATTCTGTTAGCCTGGAAACAGGAGCTGATGGAAGAGGTGGATCGCACGGTCCATCATATGAAGGAAGATGCTTCCAACTTTGCAGATCCCAGCGACCGGGCGACGCAGGAAGAAGAATTCAGTCTGGAACTGCGTACACGAGATCGCGAACGCAAACTGATCAAGAAGATCGATAAGACCATCGATCGCATTGAGAAGGATGATTACGGTTTTTGTGACTCCTGCGGTGTTGAAATAGGCATTCGACGCCTGGAAGCGCGACCTACGGCCACCCTGTGTATCGATTGCAAGACACTGGCCGAAATCAAAGAAAAACAAACCGGCATATAGTTAAGTGGGGGCGCACAGCGCCCCCTTGTGCATTATGCACCCCTATCGCGGTCGTTTTGCGCCCTCTCCAACCGGTCCCCTACACTTCGGATCCCTGTTTGCAGCGGTCGTTAGCTGGGCGCATGCGCGCAGCCATCAAGGTGAGTGGCATGTCCGCATCGAAGATCTCGATCCGCCACGCGAACAACCCGGTGCCAGCGAACACATTCTGCACTGTTTATCCGCGCACGGCCTGACCTGGGATGGGCTCAGTTATCAAAGCCAACACACAGAGCGTTACCAGCATACACTTCAAAGCTTGATCGACCTCGGAGCCGTATACGCCTGCCCATGCAGCCGAAAAGATCTCAATTCACACCACGCCCAACACCGCTCGGATTGCCCTCGCCCGATAAATAGTGCGCAGGATTGTGCCCTGCGCTTTCGCAGCCGTACCGCAACCCATGATTGGCGCGACGGATTTCGCGGGCATCAGTCCTTCCCCGTCGAACAGGATTTTGTGCTGAGAAGACGGGACCGCTTATGGGCCTATCAGCTTGCAGTGGTCGCGGATGACCATGCACAAGGTATTACGCATGTGGTTCGGGGCGCCGATTTACTGAACTCCACCCCCATGCAACTGGCGCTGTATCACGCGATGGCCTGGTCCGCGCCCGAATTTTCTCATTTCGCGATTATCACCAAAGACCACCAAAAGCTCAGCAAGCAAAATCACGCTCCGCCCGTCGACACCCAGAAACCGGTCGCAAACCTTTTGAATGTTGTTCGTCACATGGGATTGCCGCTGCAGGGACTAACTCCGAAGAGCGCACTAGGAGACGTGCTACACCATCTTCTGGAGCACTGGCAAAACAGCCCGGTCCTGAGTGCCAATGATATTTGCCAAGCAGATCACTGAGCAGACTGGAAAAGCATTGTCCGCCTCCGCTATTATGAGGTGTCATGCGTGACCCAATCAGACACAGGTAACCCAAAGGCCATGAGCCGAATTCTCGTCATAGAAGATGAAGCAGCCCACCGCTCCAATCTCAAAGACATACTGGAAGCCAATCGTTTCGAAGTAGAAACGGCATCCTCTATCCAGGAAGCCACCGAAAACTTTGCACTCCCCACATTCAGCCTCATCATCACAGACTTGCGGCTACCCGGTCAGCCCGGCACCGATATTATTCAGTTGGCACAGGGGGTACCTGTGCTGGTCATGACCAGTTACGCAAGCCTGCGTTCGGCCGTAGACGCCATGAAACTTGGCGCGGTGGATTACATTGCCAAACCTTTCGATGAATCGGATATCGTCGAAATCGTCAGAAATGTTCTGGCCAAGGAAGGACGTTCCGCTGGCAGTAAGAATAAAGCCCGCCCTTCGGATCCGCAGATCAGCGACATGATCTATGGCCGCTGCCAGGCCATGCGCAAAGTATTCAAACTGATGCAAAAGGTTGCCCCGACGGAAGCAACCGTATTGATTCAGGGTGAAACCGGCAGCGGTAAGGAGCTGGCCGCCAGGGCCATTCACCAACAAAGCCGGAGACGCCACCAGGAATATATCTGCATCAACTGCGCGGCGATTCCTGAATCGCTCATAGAGTCAGAATTGTTTGGCCATGAAAAGGGCGCATTTACCGGGGCCGTGAGCGCGCGCAACGGACTCATTGAAGCCGCAGATGGCGGAACCTTATTTCTCGACGAAATTGGCGAACTCCCACTCGAGGCTCAAGCGAGACTGTTACGGGTGTTGCAGGAAGGCGAAATTCGGCGTGTCGGCTCCACGCAATCAAGGCAGGTTGACGTGCGTATGATCGCCGCTACCCACCGCAACCTCAAGGCGCTGGCGCGCACCGGTCAATTCCGGGAAGACCTTTTCTATCGTTTAAATGTAGTGCAGGTAAAACTCCCGCCCCTGAGAGACCGGGGCAACGACATACTCGGGCTTGCAGAACAGTTACTCGAAAAGGCCTGTGTCAAACTGGGTATCGGTGATTTGTCACTGGGCGATGATGCCAAAAAGGCCATCTGCGATTACCACTGGCCCGGCAATGTCCGTGAACTGGAAAATGCCATAGAACGCGGCGCAATACTTTGTGAAGGCACGGTCATCACCGCAGACCTGCTTGATATCGAGTCTGAGGTGGACGACATCAACATCCCTCAGGGCCTCATCACACCCATCCAACAATCCAGCGCCTATCAAATGCCACCTCCGGCGAAAACCCTGTCGATGGAGGATTATTTCCAGCAGTTTGTGCTCGAAAATCAGGGGCATATGAGTGAAACCGAATTGGCGCAGCGATTAGGAATTAGCCGCAAGAGCTTGTGGGAGCGCAGGCAGAAACTGGGAATTCCCCGCAAAAAAAGCTCACAAAACAGCTAAGCCACCAAAGCGTGAACCCCATCACAAAACCAAGGATTCTTGGCCGCACCAATCGAACACCCCACCCCTATTAGATTAACAGCTGTTACCTTTTGTTACCCAAAGGAACATGTTGTGCGGAATAACCGTAACAAAATGACATTCTACTACGCCCGCTAGTCCAAAGGGCGTAGACTGAATATGTAACTCATTGTATTTAATGAATAAAATGATTATTGGTATATGGACTGCAACTCTTAAGCTCGTAAACAACAAGAAGAATATCGACTGCAGATAGACAATAAAAATAAAAAAAGTAGTTAGTTGCAGTTGTAAAATCCGCGCCAAATAAAAATAAAAAATGCGGGGCGAACTGATTTTTTTGAACGCCTAGCTTTTTAGCGGCAGATAACACGAGTGTTGAGTGTTGTTGTGTTTTGAAAAGAACTACGACAAGTAGCATCGAACCACAACTTAGCAAGCTTCCTCGACTAACGCTCTAAGTGTTCAAAGTAGTCCGTTTGCTTGCAGTGATCTTGATCGCTGCCCTAGGTATAGACAAGGATCCACAACAACAATAAGTGAAGGTCTGCTCTATTTGAGCATGAAAAGATCCGGAACGGATGTAACCAGATCTTTTCATGCGAAGTCATTTTAGAATCGGGCCAAAAAACGGCCGGTAGTCTTCGCAAGTCTAAAAGAGTACACTCCCTTCCTCGACTTCTGATGAACTCAAACCTCCTCTGTATTGACTAGACGGCAAGGCTTCTACTTACAATGACACCACAAGTCATTTCCCGCGATGCGCACCCCATATCCCGCAAGCTAATTAGTGACAACGCGCTTAAAGTACTTTATCGGCTGCAGAACAACGGGCACGAAGCCTATCTGGTTGGCGGCGGAGTGCGCGACATACTGCTTGGCAAGCAACCTAAAGATTTTGATATCGCTACCAGCGCCAAGCCTGAAGAAGTACATGCCTTATTTAAAAACTCACGCCTGATCGGGCGACGTTTCCGACTGGTTCATATCCTGTTCGGTCGGGACATGATCGAAGTGGCCACCTTTCGCGGTAAAGCCGAAGCCGATACGGGAAACTCCGTCCATCACCAGTCGGAAGACGGAATGCTGCTGCGCGATAATGTCTACGGCACCGTCGAAGAAGATGCCATTCGGCGTGATTTCACCGTAAACGCCCTGTACTACAACTGCCAGGACTTCTGCGTCTATGACTTTGTAGACGGCATGGCAGATATGCACAGCAGAACCCTCCGCCTGATTGGAGACCCCGAAACACGCTATCGCGAAGATCCTGTGCGCATGCTACGCGCAGTGCGATTTGCAGCCAAGCTGGGTTTTGAAATAGAACCGGGTACCCGCACTCCGATTCGGGAATTTTCAGATTTACTCGGTAATGTAGCGCCGGCACGCTTGTTTGACGAAGTCATCAAATTATTTATGAGTGGCCACGGGGGCGAAATTTTCACCTCGTGCTACGACTACACATTATTGGACAGTCTGTTTCCTGAGGTTGCCCACACCTTACGAACGAGCCCTCTCAGCAATCTGTATAAAGAGTTCATCCTTGCAGCGCTGGCCAACACCGATCGACGCATCGCAGCCGAAAAACCTGTCACGCCCGCCTTTCTCTATGCCGCCATGCTTTGGCCGGAGGTACACCGCCGTTGGCAGGAGAACATGTCGCGCAATAAAAGCGAGTTTCCTGCCATGCAATCTGCAGGGCAGGAGGCACTGCAACACCAACTGCCGCATATCTCGATACCCAAACGTTTCAGTTTACAAATGAAGGAAATCTGGGAGTTTCAGATCCGCCTGACGAAAATCAAAGGCCGGCGTCCGCACGAACTCATTACCCATCCGCGTTTTCGCGCCGCCTACGACTTTCTGCTGCTGCGCGAACAAAGCGGTGATCAGACCGAAGGGCTCGCTGCCTGGTGGACGAAATTTCAGGAACAGCACCCCGCGCCTTCGGTACAACATAAACGCTCAGACCGCGGCACGAATACGCGGCGACGCAGACGACGCCCTCCCAACCGTAAAGATTCATGACCACCTGCTGTGTTGCACTGGGCAGCAACCTGCAACAGCCAGATCATCAGGTTCGCCGAGCCATGACCGCTTTGGAGTCTCTGCCCTGCTCCGCGGTACTCAAACATTCTTCGCTTTACCAAAGCCTTCCACAAGGCCCGCAGGATCAAGCCCTCTTTATTAATGCCGTGACTATGCTGAACACCAAGCTGGATGCCGTGGACTTACTGCGTGCACTGCAGGATATAGAAAGAAAGATGGGGCGCATCAAAACACGACATTGGGGGGAGAGGCTCATCGACTTGGATCTCATATTCTATGGCAGGCAGGAAATTAAACACACAGATCCAGATCTCACCGTTCCGCACCCACATGCCCTGAGTAGAGATTTTGTTGTAGTGCCGTTACTGGAAATAGCACCAGATTGGCGCCTGCCCAACGGACGTCTTCTTGCAGAACTCAGCTCGCAATGCCTTTCCCACCAGCTCACCAAATTAACGTAGGCGGAACTTGTCTCCTTTATTGCATCCCGCTACTCTTGTGAGCGCATGATTTACAAGGAATATTTGCCATGACCGTGACGACGAAGAGCCTGAAAACCCTCAAACAGGAAGGCAAAAAGTTTTCCTGTGTGACCGCCTATGATGCATGTTTTGCTGCGCTGGCAGACAAAGCCGGTATTGAAGTACTGCTCATCGGCGATTCACTTGGCATGGTGCTACAAGGTAACGACAGTACTCTTCCCGTTACCATGGACGATATGGTTTACCACACTCGCTGTGTGAAAAACGGCCGCACCAACGCCCTGGTCATGGCCGACATGCCGTTCATGTCCTTAAACTCACTGGAGGATACACTGCGCAATGCGGGTCGCTTGATGCAGGCTGGCGCACATGTCGTCAAACTGGAAGGTGAGGCTTGGCTGGCCCCTGCCATTGAGGGCTTGAGTGACCGGGGCATCCCGGTATGTGCGCACTTGGGCCTCACGCCGCAATCGGTCAATAAATTAGGTGGCTACAAGGTACAGGGTAAAGGTGAATCGCAGGCATCACAAATGATCACAGCCGCGCAAACGCTGGCCGATGCCGGTGCCGACATCATTCTTCTGGAATGTGTGCCCAGCAGCCTGGCCGCTAAAGTCACGCAAAGCGTCGAGGTACCAGTAATCGGTATCGGAGCGGGCAAGGACACCGATGGACAGGTACTGGTTATGCACGATTTACTGGGTATCAGTGGCGGTCATAAACCCAAGTTCGTCAAAAACTTCATGCTTGAGGCAAGCTCCGTCGAAGACGCCTTCGTCCGCTATCATCAGGCGGTGAAAGATGGCAGCTTTCCCGGACCAGAACATAGCTTTGCAGGATAACGCCCATGCACACTGTTCATACTATTCGAGAACTGCGAGAGGCTGTCACACGTGCGCGACAGAACAAAAAACGGATCGGATTTGTGCCCACCATGGGCAACCTGCACGAAGGCCATCTCAGTCTGATAGATGAGGCAAGAGCGCAGAGCGATTTTGTGGTAAGCAGTATTTTCGTTAACCCCATGCAGTTTGGTGCCAATGAAGATCTCGATGCCTATCCCCGAACGCTTGCGGCAGATCAGGCCGGTTTGGCTTCGCGTGGTTGTGACTTATTGTTTGCACCAAATGTGGGCGAAGTCTACCCGAACGGGCTCGAAGCGGAAACGCGCGTCGCGGTACCCAAACTAGGCGACAAACACTGTGGTGCTAGCAGATCCGGCCATTTCGAGGGCGTTGCTACCGTCGTGACCAAGTTGTTTAACATGGTGCAACCGGATCTCGCAGTATTCGGTAAAAAGGATTACCAGCAATTAGCCATTATACGCAAACTCGTACAGGATCTTTGCTTTCCCGTGGCTATTATCGGCATCGATACGTCCCGGGAATCGTCCGGCCTGGCACGCAGTTCGCGCAATGGCTACCTTTCCGAATCCGAGCGACACACGGCAGCCGAGCTATACCAAACACTGGTGCAAGCCCGCAAACAGCTACTGGCAGGAAAGTTGCTTGAAGAGGTTAGGCAGACTGCAATCAGTGCCTTGGAATCAAAAGGGTTTCAGGTAGACTACTTCAATATCGCCAACCGCGATTCACTGGAACCCGCCACTGAAAAAGACCAGTCACTCGTACTACTGGTTGCTGCATTTCTGGGATCAACCCGCCTAATCGACAACCTCGAAGTCGACAGGCAGGGATAACGCATTTTAGGGTGCTACGTGCGCTAAGGGACTCTTTATGAGGCTGGATGACACCTCGGTACATACACAACTTCAAGAACACCAAAGGTCAATCGCGTCGCAACACATGCGCGATTGGTTTGCATCCGACCCCCAACGCGCACAACGTTTTAGCCTGCAAGCGCCTTACCTGACTCTCGATTACTCCAAGAACCGCATCACCGATCAAACATGCGAGCTGTTGCTGTCACTGGCCCGAGAAGCCAACATGACGGCACACATCGACGCGCTTTTTAGCGGTCAAAACGTCAATAACACCGAACATCGACCAGCGTTACATACAGCCTTGCGAGCCAGCCCGGATACCCCGGTATATGTTAATGGCGAGAACATCCTCACCGAAATACAGGCCACCCGCGCACGCATGCACGATTGGGTACGCCGAGTGCATCAAGGCGAAGTACTCGGCTACAGCGGTAAACCCATTGATACCTTGGTCAGCATTGGCATTGGCGGTTCTTTTCTGGGTCCCAAGATGGTAGTGGAAGCACTGCAACCCTTTGCCAGAAAGGGCTTGAGTTGCCATTTTATCGCGAACATTGACGGTGCCGATCTGTACCAGACACTCGATGGCTTGAACGTTGAGACCACAGCCTTTCTGGTGCAATCCAAATCCTTCTCAACCCTCGAAACGCTCGAAAATGCCAGGGCAGTCCAAAACTGGCAACGGCAACAGGGCTTACCCGATGAAGCACTCGATCAGCATTGGCTGGCAGTGAGCGCCAATGTCCCCCGCGCCGAAGCATTTGGTGTGTCCCGCGACAATATCTTTCCTATGTGGGATTGGGTAGGAGGACGCTATTCACTCTGGTCGGCCATCGGTTTACCCATTGCTTTTGTGCTGGGCAATCAACACTTTGATGCGCTGCTTGAGGGGGCACAGTGTATGGACACGCATTTCCGTACCGCGCCCCTGGCAGAAAACATGCCCGTGATTCTGGCGCTGCTTGGCATCTGGTACGGCAATTATTTTGGTGCTCAGAGCCATGCAATTCTGGCCTATGACGAGCACCTGTATCACTTCCCCGAGCATCTTCAGCAACTCGACATGGAGAGCAGTGGAAAGTGCGTAGATCGGGATGGCCAACCGCTCACCTATCCTTCGGGCCAGATCATTTGGGGTGGGGTTGGTAGCAACGGACAGCACGCATTCCACCAGCTACTGCATCAGGGCACGCAGCTGATACCCGCGGATTTCATCATTGCACTCCAGCCCCACCACCCTTTTACGTCGCATCACGAATATCTGTTCACCAACTGCCTGAGTCAAAGCCAGGCACTGATGCGGGGAAAAAGTTACGAAGAAGCGCTGCGCGAATTGCAGAATAATGGCGTGAGTGACAATGAAGCCGCGCGCCTCGCGCCGCACAAAATGATAGCGGGCAATAAACCCAGCAATACCCTGCTCATGGAGCAGCTTACGCCTCATTCACTCGGTGCGCTGACTGCCCTGTATGAGCATAAAGTGTTCGCACAAGGCGTGCTATGGCACATTAATTCTTTCGATCAATGGGGAGTGGAGTTGGGTAAGGCTTTAAGCGCGTCGCTTTTTGAGGCCCTGCATGGCAAGCGCGATCACAGCGAACTCGACAGTTCTACCCTGCAGCTCTTGTTACGGTTCAAACACCAAGGCTGACGATCGGCTTACTGTTCTCGAGCATGATGGCCCAATACCTTGCCGTTCCACGTAAATGGAATAGGACGCAGGCGTTGGGAAGAAGCGAAACCTGCCCACAACTCGGCGTAGGAATGCCCTGTCTTAGGGTCACGTTCGGAGGCCCGCAATTCAGACATCGGCCAAAGTACAAACGCGTTGTAATAGAGTTCAGGTCGCGGTAATTCAATACCATCGAAGATTCCAACCTGATCATCGTAGGTGACGATATCAATATCCAGCGTCCGCGAAGCAAAGCGAGGTGCCTGCCGATCGCGCCCATGTGTATCTTCAATTTCTTTCAGGGCTTCGCTCAAGCGCACCAAGGGTAAGTCGGTGGTGATACCCACAACCAGGTTGTAGAAAGCGGAGCCGTCAAAACCCACCGCATCACTCTCGTAAACACTTGAAATCTCAAGCTCTTCAAACAATTCAGACAAGGCATCGAGCGCCACGGAAATGTAATGCTCGCGGTTGATATTGCTGCCCAGGCTCAAATATACACGGCTCACACTGTATCTCTTTTAGCACGAATTCGAACGCCCACCGTTGCAGCTTCGGGTACCGCACCGGGCTTGCCAATTTGGAGCGTAATTGCTTGAATCGGCGGAAATGCGTTAAACAGGCTGTCGATTAACTTTCCTGCCAGATGTTCAAGCAAGTCATAGTGTTGCGCCGTCACTACCGTTTTTACGTGTTCTGCGATCGACACATAGCTGATGGCATGCTCGATATCGTCTGAGTGGATTGCCGCCTCAAAATCATAGCCACACTCCAGGTCGAACTCGAGCGTCTGCAGGGCCTGTTTTTCCCATTCAAAAACACCTACCGAAGCGTCGACCGGCAGGCGTTCAATGAAAATACTACTGTGCGTGAGGGTGGACATCATGAAGCTCTTTGCGTAACGGGGGCAATTCATCCATTGGCCAACGAGGGCGCACCTGCAGTGCCTGACCTTCAGATTGGCCGGCAAGTAGACGCTGGCAGCCCGCGTAAGCGATCATAGCCCCGTTGTCGGTACAAAATTCATTGCGCGCATAAAACACTTCAGCGCCCATGGAGGCCATGAGATTTTCCAGCACCTTTCGCAGGTGTTTGTTTGCACTTACTCCCCCTGCAATCACCAAACGGCTGAGCCCTGTGGAGGTCAATGCCCGTTTACACTTGATCCTGAGCGTATCTACAACGGCCTCTTCAAACGCCAGAGCAATTTTAGTGCGATCCTGCTCGGTTAGACTGCCCATTTGTTCGATTTTCTGTATTGTATTCAATGTAAACGTCTTTAAGCCGCTGAAGCTGAAATCCAACCCCGGTCTATCCGTCATCGGCCTCGGGAAACGATAAGGCGTACCTTCATGCTTGCGGGCTTGCTCAGCAAGCGCTGCAATACGAGGCCCCCCAGGATAGTCCAGCCCCATCATTTTAGCGGCTTTATCGAAGGCCTCACCGGCGGCATCATCGACTGATTCGCCTAAAATTTCGTACTGACCAAT
>JBFHUL010000049.1:0-24912 GCA_041590075.1 Oleiphilaceae bacterium | reverse complement strand
TCCAGCACGGCCCGGTAACCGCTGATCACGCCCTGACGCTCCAACTCTTGCACGCGACGCAGGCACGCCGAAGGCGACAGCCCCACCCGATCGGCCAGCTCCGCATTACTCACTCTGCCATCCTCACTGAGCTCGCGCAATATTCGCTTATTAATCCTATCCAATTCGACTTTTTGTTGCACAAATAACCTCCTTCAAAGCAACTATCGCAGAATATTTCGCAGATTATTGCGTATAGTATTTCCCACAACAAGATACTTTTCTGAGGACAGATCGTGAGTATGGAGCTATTCGCAGCGCTGGCTGCCTTTGCATTTGTATCGTCGGTAACACCCGGCCCCAACAATCTGATGCTCATGGCATCGGGCGCCAATTTCGGGTTTCAGCGCACCATTCCTCACATGCTGGGCGTGGGCGTGGGTTTTACCCTCATGGTTGTTCTGGTGGGCGCCGGCCTGATGCAGCTTTTCGATCTCTACCCGTTAAGCTATGAGGTACTGCGCGTATTGTGCGTGGTATACCTGAGCTATCTGGCCTACAAAATCGCCACGGCCGCGGCTCCCGAAGGCCGTACCGGCGCTGGCGCAAAACCCTTCAGCTTTATACAGGCAGCCTTGTTCCAGTGGGTAAACCCCAAAGCCTGGAGCATGGCGCTAACCGCTATTGCCGTGTACTCACCCAGTCGCAGCTTCGATGCGGTGCTGCTGGTTGCCATGGTGTTTGGGGTGATCAATCTTCCTACGGTCAGTGCGTGGACTCTGATGGGCGAACAGCTGCGAAAACTACTCACTTCCCCGATGCGTCTGCGCAGCTTTAACATCACCATGGCCGTGCTATTAATGGGCTCGCTGTACCCGCTTATTCAACTCCCCTGATAAATGCTTGCTCGCGCGTTCCACCTGTACAGCCCTGGCCACAGGGCTATACTGAGTAAAAAGTGATCGCGAGCATGGCCATGAAACTCAACATATCCGCTTTACCTTTTCGCAGAGGATGCCGGGCTTGTAGATGGTGCCAGGCGCTAGCTTTCCTGCTGCTGAGCCTGTCTAACCCGCAGGCAGCGGCACAATGCATCGGCGTGGTCACTGCAGGCGCAGGCGATGATTTCTGGCAGAGCGTGAAGCAAGGCGCCTTGGCTGCCGGCGAAGAAATTGCATTACCCGTCATCGTGCGCGGCGCCAAGCAAGAGAAAGATTTTCGCGGCCAATGGCAGATCATTGAGCACATGGTCAAATCTGGCTGTACCGGCCTGGTGATTGCACCCAATTCTCCTAAGCGGGCCGCGCAGGTCGAGGCATTGGCGGAACAAGGTATCCATACCGTTTATATCGATCGTGATGTGGGCGGCACGCGCTCCGCCGTCATCATGACGAACAATGTCGCAGCCGGACAACTTGCTGCCCAAGAAATGCAAAACCACCTCGCACCTCAAAGTAATATTGCTATCTTCAGGCTCGACCCCTTGGTGCAATCCACCAGTGAACGCGAGCGCGGATTTATCGACGCGATGGAGTCCGCCGGCCACCGCATCGTGCTCGATCTGTATTTGGGCACCGACACGACCATGGCGACCGAAAATGCCTACCGGGCTTTGCTGGGTATGCGCGGCGTACATGCTATTTTCACACCCAATGAGTCCACGACCTTGAAGGTGCTGAACATGCGAAAGCGTGTGACGCAGACTCAACAGCTTGTGCATGTCGGCTTCGATGCCAACCCGGTTTTTCTCGAGCAGATCAAAACCGGGCATTTAACCGCCGTGGTGGTGCAGAACCCCCACCGTATGGGCTATGAAGCCGTGAAAACGGTACACGCCGTTATGCTCGGAAAACCCTATTCGCCGCTGACTCATACCCCTTCGCGCATTGTTAATCAGACGCATCCGCTCACGTCGCCATAAACAGGCTTTACTCCGCAAGCAAGCCTGCGTATCGCGTCCTATACTGATGGCTCCCTATCGTTAATACCAACTTCGCTGTTAAGGAACACCGACATGTCTACGCCGATCGACCAATACCTGAAGATTCTGTCTGCCAAAGATGGTTCCGACTTGTATCTGAGTACCGGCGCACCGCCGTGTGCCAAGTTTCAAGGCGTATTGAAGCCCCTGTCGCAAACCCCCTACACCTCTGGCGAACTGGAAAATATCGCCAACGAAATCATGGATGCAGAGCAACGGCGCATGTTCGAAGAAGATCTCGAGATGAATCTCGCCATCTCCATTGCTTCGGTCGGTCGCTTCCGCATCAATATATTCAAACAGCGCAACGAAGTATCCATTGTGGCGCGCAATATCAACACCGATATTCCGAAGTTTGAGGACCTCAAGCTCCCGCCCATCCTGAAGGACCTGGTGATGGAAAAGCGCGGACTGGTGTTATTTGTGGGCGGCACGGGCTCCGGTAAGTCGACCTCTTTGGCCGCCCTGATAGACCATCGCAACAGCACATCATCGGGCCACATCATTACCATTGAAGATCCCGTGGAATACGTGCATCGCCATAAAAAATGCATCATCAATCAACGCGAGGTCGGTGTCGATACCCGCTCCTTTCGCAACGCACTGAAGAACACACTCCGACAGGCGCCCGATGTCATTCTCATTGGCGAAATTCGCGACCGAGAGACTATGGAGCATGCCCTTGAGTTTGCCGAAACCGGCCACTTGGCCATCTCCACCTTGCATGCCAATAACGCCAATCAGGCGCTGGAACGTATCATCAATTTATTCCCCGATGAAAAACGCCCCCAGTTACTGATGGGGCTCTCGCAGAATCTGCGCGGCTTTGTGTCACAACGACTGATCCCCACAGTAGACGGAAAGCGCTGCGCGGCAGTCGAAGTCTTACTCGGCACCAAGAGCATTCAGGAGCTGGTACTTAAAAACCGGCTCACCGAAATCAAGGAAATCATGGAGAAATCCGAAAACCTCGGCATGCAAACCTTCGACGCGGCCTTGTTCAATCTGTATCAGGCCGGCCGGATTTCGCTGGATGAAGCCATCGCCAACGCCGATTCGCCAAACAACCTGCGCCTGCGCATCAAGCTGGCTAATAATGAAGCCCCCGGCGACACCCAAAGCGCGCAGGAAGCCGCAAGTACAACCATGAAATCCAGCTTTGGCGAACTGTCGCTCGAAGAAATTGAAGAGGACAAACCCGATGAGAACGAACCGCCCATGTTTCGACCTGGCGGTTAATCCTTGCCGACAGGGTGGACGCCCCACGCTGCCTGTTTCTATAATGGCACCCGGAGTGTTCACCCTCGCCACCGCCCAGTAAGGGCATCTATTCTGAGCGTGCTGATTATGAATTTGTCATGTACGAATTGATGGAGTGGTCAGCTTTAAGACCGACGTCTAGTTTTTAATCATCATTGCTTGCCGAGTATTGTCTGCTTGCTTTAAATGGCCTCGCTGCATTCATGGCAAGGCATCATGGCAATAACGACAACTAAAAAGAACCTGATCTATCTGAATCAAAGGCGCTGCCTGTTTATTGGCTACATGCCGCCGTTTATTCGTTCGGCGCAGGCCTCCCCTGTGCTTATGATTAACCTGTCGGGCTATTTCAGCGTACCGTCACCCGAAGGCGCTATTCGCACCAAAACCATTCTGCTGAAAGCCGGAGAAAAAGCTGAATTTGCCTCGCAGGACTCGCTTGTTGCGGACCTGATGCTTGACCACATGGCCAGCGACTTTAAACGGCTCAAGCAAGCCATGCGTCACCTGAGTGACGGTATTTATGTGGACCTCGTGGCACAGGAAAACATCGCCGAAATGATGCGCGAGATCTACGATAACGAATATGACCTCGCTGCGGTACTCGAAATGCTTCGCGGCTATTTCTGTAAATTGACCCCCCTGGCAGATAAGCCGTATTTTGACCCAAGAATCGAAAAAATCGTGGCGACAATTTGCGCCCAACCCTTTCATAATCTGACGATCGCGGAGTTTGCAGAACAAAGCCGCCTATCGGTTCCACGCCTTGTGGAGCTGTTTAAACAGGAGATGGGGGTGCCCATTTCAAAATATCGCATCTGGCGCCGCCTGTTTACAGCAGCAGAGAAAATTGCTGCCTCTGGCAATATCACGGAAGCGGCACATGCCGCCGGGTTCTGTGACTCTTCCCACTACAGCAAGCGCTTCAAAGACACCTTCGGGGTGAGCCCGCGCTACATCTTCGGGCCCGACACCACCATCGTACTCAAGACCGAAAAATATTCGCTTAGCCCATAAAAGCGTACAAGAAACCGCGCACCGCCAGCGTCTACTCTTTAGCTTCTCATATTACGACTGCGGGGCGCCCATGTATTACACCCATGCGCTACGCTGCCACCGCATCACTCAACAATAATAATCCAGGAGTTCATCATGCACGGCGAGCACACACCCGAGTTAGTTACCAGCAATGCCCCAAGCTCTGTGACCGCCCATGCAGTGTTATATTTATCCGCCATGCGGGGCATTTTTATTGGTCACTTATCCGCCCCCATCACCATCCGCCATCCTTGCCCCATGCTCGCATTCGCACTCGAACACGCCATCACAGCGAATGGCTGCAGCTCACAGAGCTTTCTGATCGCTCCCGACACCAAAGTCACCCTACACGGCGAACAGCCTGGCCGTTTTGCTCTGGTTTTTCTGGACGGCAGCGACGGTGACTATTGGAAACTTCACTCTCAGATGCATCGCGGAACGGGGGCTATCTTGCGTGATTACCAGCATACGCGGCGCTTCATTGCGCGCCTGCTCGAACTCGACAGACGCCGCCCGGCCATTTCGCAGGCGACAACAATGCTCTCCAGCATGATATCGCTCGCTGCGTGCGAACCAGCAGAACCGCCCATCGAACCCGCGGTCCAGCGCTTGCTTACCTACCTGCGCCTCAATCCTGTGCACGACCTTCCTCTCAAGGCCATTGCCAAGATGGAGCGCATTTCAGAAAAACAATTGGCACAACGCTTCGTCGCACACATGGGCATTAGCATCAGGGATTACCAACTATGGCGCAGATTATTCGAGGTGACTTACCGCTATCATGCAGGAAGCAGTCTCCGTAATGCTGCAGAAGCCTGCGGTTTCGACAGCCTCACACACTTCAGTATGTATTTTCGCAACCTCTACGGCGTCGAGGCATCGATCATCTTTGGCAAACACACGCGCATCATCATGAATCGCTATGGAAAAACCCTGTAAGCGTCGCGTACTCCAGCCCTTGTCGAATTTATGACGGTGTGAACACGAGCGCATCAGGCCTGTGTTCTAGCACGCTTACCTTTCCAACTGATCGCCGTGGTAAATAACTTCTGGTAGCCGGTGGGGAGCACTCTCGCCAAGCCATCAAATATCCGGGCATCAGCGCCAATCAGCACCCGCCGCTTGTTTTTCCTCACCCCCTCCAGAATGACTTTGGCTGCGCTGTCGGGCGTATGAATAAACAGCTTTTCGTATTCGGCCAGCATGGCATCCTTAGAGCCACCAATAACACCAAAAGTGCTTTCGGAAATGCGGGCATCGCGGGTAATGTTGGTTTTGATGCCGCCCGGGTGCACACAGGTTGATGACACCCTGGAGCCGGTGATTTCAAGATCCTGCCGCAGTGATTCGGTAAAGCCACGCACTGCAAACTTGCTGGCATTGTAGCCGCTCATCAGCGGCTGCGAGGTCAAACCAAACACGCTGGAAATATTGATCACATGACCATCGCCCGATGCTTCGAGGTGAGGTAAAAAGGCCTTGGTGCCGTAAATCACGCCCCAGAAATTGATATTCATGATCCATTCGTAGTCTTCAATGCTGAGCGCCTCAACAGTACCCGACAAGGCTACCCCGGCATTATTAAAGATCATATTCACGCGCCCATGATCAGCCACCACTTCCTCGGCCCAGCCGTAGACCGCTGCGCGTTCGGACACATCGAGAACGCGATAGCTCACCTTCACGCCAAAGCCCCTGGCCTCATTCACTGTTTCACTCAGACCATTCTTGTTTACATCACTGAGTGCCAGATGACAGCCCTGCTTCGCCAGATTAATCGCCAATGCGCGGCCAATGCCCGATCCGGCACCGGTAATGGCGGCCACTTTATTGTTAAAGTTCTTCATGCTCGTGCTCTCTTATTTTTTGTTTCAAACTTACGATCAGCTACCCGAATGCTGCGCGACAAAAGCTTTCACTCTGGCCGCACTTTCCGCGGGAATTTCCATCATGGGCATGTGCCCTACATCCTGCCACACATGCAATTCACTGCCGGGAATTCCGGCCTGCCATACCGCAGCGCTGCTCACATGAATCAGACGGTCCTGCGCGCCCCATAAAATCAGCGTGGGCACACGAATGGCAGACAACACCTCATCCAACATATTCTGGCCGTGAAAGCCCTTAAAGATGGCGCGCAATTCCGGCTGACGCGCCTGATATTTCTCGGCCACCGCCGCCAACGCGATATCGGGAAACCACGGTGGCTGAGCCATGGTCATGGCGAAAAACTCATCGAACTGCTCACGACTGCTCACCTCAAAGGGGTTACGCCCCTGCTGCAGCATGATTTCCATATCGCTGGGCTCGGGAGAGGCCACACCTGCCGGGTCTATCAGAGTAGCCGATAGCAGCCGATGGGAATGGTGCACAGCCATCTGCGCGGCAATAAAACCGCCCATGGAATTACCGATCACGTGCGCCCGTTCAATACCCAGCACATCCAGCAGACGCACCACACGCTCGGCCTGCGATTGGGCACTGTAATCCCAGGCGGCATTGAATCCGGTTTCGCCATGGCCAGCCAGGTCGGGTATCACGAGCGCGAATTCGTCTTTCAGATGCCGCGCAAACCGGTTCCAGACCGATTTATCGGCGCTGTAGCCATGCAGCAGCACAATTTCTTCTTTACCTGGGTTTTCCCGGCGATGCAGCGTCATGGTCATCTCGCCAATGTCGACGCGTTGTTTTTCCAGATCGGCAAGATGGGCTTCCCATGTACTCGCCTGTTCGTAAAGCACGTGGCCGACACTGGTGGGCCACCAGGGCGACGTAAGCCCCATCAGCAGAATGAGCAAAACCAGCGCTAAACCCGTTTTCTTCATGACGTTTCCTTGTAGTGTGCGTGGCGCATCGGAACTTGACCGTGCGCATGGAGTGGTTTGAGTCGGGCGACATGTTTGGCGCCGCAATACTGATCACCCGTATTGTTTTTACGGTGCTCAGATCACCTCGCCCAAGCCGGTATCAATGGCCCGCCGTGTGCTCAGGTGATGATCCTGTTTGCGGAACCGATTTGCCCAGCGCCGAAACGTAAAGCTGAACCCGGGAAACATAGCGATCACCTTGCCGCTGCGGCTCTTGTACCAGGAATTACAACCACCGGTTTGCCACACCGTGCGGGCCATTTCACGATGAATGAGCTGAGTATAGCGCTCCTCGGCTTCGGCACTGACTTCGATGACGCCCGTTTCACTCTTCCGTGCCTGCGCCAGCGCCTGCATGATGTAGCGCATTTGCGACTCGATAATAAACAAAGCGGAGGTGTGGCCAATCCCCGTATTCGGCCCGGTCACCACAAACAGATTAGGGAACCCCGGAATACTCGTGCCCAGATAGGCGCGCGGATAGTCATGCCAGAAATCACGCAGTGTGCGCCCTTCCCGGCCAATTACCGGGTAGGAAATCACACCATCCGTCGCGTCGTATCCAGTCGAGTAGACAATCAGATCGAGCGGCACTTCCTCTCCGGATTCGGTAATGATGCCGGTTTCGGTGATTTCCCGTATCCCTTCACTGCGATCATGGAGACTCACATTGTCGCGGCAGTAGGTGGGGTACAAGGTGTCAGACAGGATGACCCGTTTACAGCCAATGGTGAAATCGGGTGTCACTTTGCGCCGCAGTTCCGGATCGGCTATCTGCTTGGCAATGAGTTTTCTGGCCTTCTTCGTCGCCAATAAATCGAGTACGGTTTTGGAATATTTCAAGCCCAGCACGCGCGTTTCGAGCGCCCAGTAAATCAGCACACGCAGCACTGTATATACCCACTTGTTACGCAGCAGTGCCCGCTGCCAAGGGCGAAAACGGTAGTCGGGTCGGGGCATCACCCAATGCGGCGTGCGTTGAAAAACATGTAAGTGTGCGCAGTCGGGGGCAATCGCGGGGATCACCTGCGCAGCACTGGCTCCGCTGCCAATCACCGCCACGCGCTTGCCACGGTAGTCGACGCTGTGGTCCCAGTCGTTGGTATGAAAAGCGGCGCCCTGAAAACGCTCCCTGCCTTTGAACGCGGGAATCACCGGGGTGCTTAAAGGCCCCGTGGCATTGATGATATAGCGCGCCGTGAGTGTTTCACGGCCCTCTATGTGCACGTACCACTGCGACGCATCGCCATGCCACTCAATTTTAGTCACATTATGCTGGGTGAGTGTTTTGTCGCGCAGCCCATGTTTGCCGATGACGTGTTCGGTGTAAGCACGCAGCTCGGCCTGATCGGCAAACATCTGACTCCAGTCGTAGGGCTCGAAGGAAATCGAGTATAACGGCGACTGCACATCTACGGCGGCACCGGGGTAAGTGTTCTGACTCCAGGTGCCCCCCATGAAATCACGTCTCTCCAGCATCACGAAATTCTCGATCCCGCGCCTGCGCAAATTCAAGGCCGCCAATTGGCCGCCAAAGCCCGTACCGATAATGATAATTTCGTAGGAGGGATGTGTATTCATGGCTATTTACCCGTTGTGCATCACGCGCCCCACAATCTGATGACGCAAATCATCAGATAAATCTACATCTGACGACACATGTTGTCAAATGGCAGACTGAGCGCTTTACTTTTCCCGATTGAGTGTGTCAAATTGGCCGCCATGAGCAAAGCAAAAACCTCCGATAATGGCCGCACTTATGGTGGCCTTTCTCCCGAACAGCGTCACCGCCAGCGTCAGCAGCAATTCCTCAATGCAGGCCTGGAATTGTTTGGTACCGTGGGGTTTCGCCACACCACGGTACGCAACCTGTGTAAACAGGCCAAGCTTACCGACCGGTATTTCTATGAATGTTTCGGCAGCCTTGAAACGTTATTGATGGCGGTTTACGAAACCTGCATGGTGCAGCTCACCAAGCGCGTACTGGCGTCCATGCGGCAGAGCTATCAACAGCAGGGGGCTGCAGGTGCCATGCGAGAGGCACTCGATACATACTTTAAGGAATTGGAAGACCCTCGAATTGCGCGCATCTGCATGGTGGAGCTGGAAGGCATCAGCCCGGAAGTGGATCAGCTTTACCATAGCTACATTCGCAGTTTTGGCACGATCTTCAATGCTCTGGCCGATTTCGCTTTTCCCGACTGGAAAGCCAGCAAGGAAGAACGCGAGGTGATTGGTATTTCGCTCGTGGGTGCCTTGCGGCAGTCCACCACCCACTGGCTGATCAGTGACTACACGGTTCCGCGTAAGGTGATGGTTGAGGGCAGCATGGTTCTGTTTCAGGGCATCATGCTACACATCGAGTCGGGCGACTCAGGAACCTGAATCGTCTTTTGCCCGCTTGTCTGGCGGCGGCACCTGATAGAAGGAGCGGTGCAAGGGTGTTTCGCGAGTAGGCTTGCCAGGTTCACCGATATTACCCGATATCAACTGACGTATCAGGGTATACGGTAATACCACGGTGTCGGCGATAAAGCTGAAGGGATAATCCCAGAACAGAATGTTGTAGAGCTCCCAATTGGTGCCCGCATCGTCGTTCACGAAACAGTAGTTGTACTGAATCCCGCTGTAAACCCGTGTGATGGACTGACACGACTCCTCATTCTTGGGCACTGGCAGTGCCACCGGGCCTTCTCCGAGTGTTCGGATGGTGCCACAGGCCGGCAACAGTATGACGGCAATTAAAAGCAGAATAAGGCGTTTCACGTAAATCTTCCTGAACAACGACAACCAATAGAGCCTGAGCTGCATGCTACGTATTTCAAGGATAGCTGTCTAAGCCCGGCGCCAAGTTTCGCTCGAATTTGCGACCTGCTTGTTTTTTTTGAACTTTTTCGCACAAGTTATCGGCGGCGCGACTAGGCTGCACCCTGTTGTGCCCCAGGTTTTCCAGACACATATAAATGACGAATCGTGCCGTTAAAGGCATCGACAAAGCGGGGATCGAACTGCGCACCGCTTTCCCCATTGATCAAACTCATGGCCCCGAACAGAGACTTCTTCGTACTGCGATCAGCGCGCACATGCGTAATGGCATAAAAGGTGTCGGCCAGTGCAATCATTTGCGCGCCGGCATGGATGGCCGAACCACTGATCCCGTAGGGGTAGCCCGTGCCATCGTAACGCTCATGATGCTGCAGGACCATCTCGGTGGCCTCATCCCAGCCGGGCATGCGATGCAGCATTTGTGTACTGATTTCAACATGCTGCTGTATCACTTTCATTTCTTCCGGCGTTAGTCGGCCTGGTTTTTCCATGATTTGGGCCGGTACCAGTGACATACCCAAGTCATGCATGTACACCGCAGCAGTCAGTTGCTGGGGGTCGACGGGTTCCCCCATGTCGGCGTTGGTCGCGAGACACAACGCCAACAACGCTTCACTGCGCCCGGCGTGATAAGGATTTACGGCATCGAGCTGCATGGCCACGCGCCTGAAAAAAACCAGATCCTCATTGGATTCCGCTGCATCATCGGCAACCAGCTCAGCTTCAGACTCACGCTCGCCTTCTTCGCCGGTTGACGCCCCGTCTTCGCTACGCGCGCCCACCAGAGCATCCATGGCAGCGTTAATCACTGCGTCGGCATTGTCATCATTCGAATCTGCGACCTGTCTGATCAGCCGATTCATGAGTTGCAAGGTTTCATCGTCGATCTCGGTATGCGCGATCATTTCCATGATCGCCGCACGCTGCCGCAATACGATGGCCATAATAAACTCGCCATACACCGGCGTGTACTGCCGGCTCCCCTGGCGCATATCTGAAACAATCTCTTCCAGAGCATGCACTGCCTCAACCATGGGTTCCAGAAATACCATGCGGCAATTGCCTTTCAGAGAATGCACATCGCGAAACAAATGGTTAATCAAGTCAGCACTGGTTTGCTGGTCGAGCTCATCGACGCAGTATTCAATGGCTTCTACATTTTCCTGTAGACATTCCAGAAAATCGTCGATAATTTCACGGTCTAATTCCGTGAATTGCGGGCAGCTGATCAGGGGCATAGTTAACCTGTTGCGTCTGGGTTTCCTATAAGCGTAGACCAGTTCCGAATGAAGGTTTACCGGCCAACAAAAATTCACACTTAAGATGAGCCATGCAGCGCGCCCTGCGCAAGCATGCTTACCCGCACGAAGGAGATTTACACCTCAGCCGGAGCCGAAAAATGGACTTTAGCACTGCCAAACACTACCTACTCGCAAAACCCGATGCGCGCGAGGACTACCCTTTCGGGCCCGACGTAGCCGTATTCAAGATTAAAGCCAAGATGTTTGCCACCCTGGCCTGGCGTGACGAAGTTGCCAATATGAACCTAAAATGCGCGAGTGAGCAGATACCGGGGCTTATCGACGTATTCTCGGGCATTCATCCCGGTTACCACATGAGCAAAAAACACTGGATTACCGTCGACCTTGATTACTCGGTGCCCACAGGCGAAATTGAGCAGCTGATCGACCAGAGCTACGCCCTGGTGGTGCAGGGCCTGCGTGTGAAAGAACGTAAGGCGCTTGAACTGAAGTGGGGGTGTTCGGCGCTGTATGGGCCCATTAGAGAGGCTTAGCCATGACCAGCGTCCAGTAGGTGGTGTAGAGTGCGTCGCTGGGCACATATACGGCATTTGCCAAGTGCACGTAGTCCGGATTCATGAGCGTACCGCAATGACCGGGACTCTCCAGCCAACCGTGCATGACACTTTCGACACGGGTATAGCCGGCGGCAATATTTTCGCCCACCATCGACCAGTCGTAGCCCGTGCGATCTACACGATGCGAAACCCGCAAACCATCGGACCCGATGTGTGAGAAAAAGTTGTTGTCGCCCATATCGGTGGCGTGCAGAGTGGCTGCTTCTTCCAGTTCACACTGCCAGCTCACGGCCGGCGCCGCCTCGTACCAGCGATCCCCACACCATCGCGCTTCGGCACGCGCCGTATTCACGGCCGCCATGAGCGTTTCATCCAGTATGCTGAGCGCACAGCCTTCGGCCTCGACACGCATATCATTGTGCAACGGTGCGCGCGCCTGCTCACTGTAAACAGCCAGATTCTGATTCGAAAGCGTATGCAGTGCGTGCTGTTGAGAGGTGTCGTTACCGGAACCGCAGGCTACCAACACCGTGGTGATGCTGACCAGAGCCAGCCTGGAAAGAGAATTCGTCGCCATATATCTACCGGATTTGAGTCGCCGTTGTGAGCATCTGTCGCGCTCTCGTGATGACTCTCAGTAAAGCCGGCTTACGACGAAACATCCGTTGGTAAGATGTAGGAAAGTGTTATGCGTACACAACAAGTTTTACAGGATTTGAGTATGGGTAAGTCAGTGTAACCGGAAGGCGGCACACGCGGTGACTGATTACGTGCACTGCGCAACCGGCACTGGCGGCATTCGCTCATGGCCAGAATAGTGGCATCGCCCACTCCCGTTTCCGGTGCAGGCCAATCTGAGCATGTTCAGAATACCAGCACCGACTCGAAATTCACCTGACCGATACAGTTACGAAACAACGGGCCATCGAGTTCTTCAGAGGTATCCCAGCGATCAGTGCCGTAAAAAAACCAGTCGTGCGGCACCAATGCCGGAGACTGCTCAGCTTCGCTCTGATCTTCTTCGCTGCCGCCATCGGGTTGTGCGCTGTAGCTTTCAGGCGCCACCGCATAGAGAGTGACCGCACCGCTGCCGGACAAACCCGGTTCATCCCAGCTGTATTCTTCCAGAGTGGCCCTGTCGGTCAGCGAATATGGCAACTCCATGGTATGTATACGAATGGCACGCGTTTGCACGTTATAAATGTACTGATACTGCCAACCTTCAATATCCCACACACGGCGATTACCGCCATTGGTCAGGCAATGCTCACTCCCCTCACCTTCTGCTACGACATAAAGCTCTTCGGCTTGCAGATCAAAAGCGCTTCGATGAGGCTCCATCACTTTCAAGCTGAAAGGGCCATTGCCCCGCGCGGCAATCACCTCTACAAAATACGCAACGTGCGCTTTCGCATAAACCACAAAGCCCTCATCGGAGGTGAGACCGGAATGCGCATAGTCCACACCATCCAATTCATCCCACACGCGCAAATCGAGATCTCTTACCTCGCCATCCAGTGTCACCGCCACCACCTGATCTTCGGTGACACGAAAACTGACATATGCCCGCATACCTTCGCTGATTTCACCCACCACCTCGGTATTCAACGTTACGCTCTGATAATCATGGGTCCACTCCACTTGCGCCAGATTGGGCACTGCGCGACCCTGCGGGTCTCGCTGAAACTCATCGCTCCCTACCTCTGTGCCGGACGATGGCGCCGCATTGTCTGAACTACTGCATGCCGCCAACATGCATAGCAACATTAGGATAACTACTCGCACTTTCTTTCCTTGCGTTTTGCATCTACTACTAGAATGATGGTGCGCTGCTCGCGTCATTGCTGGCGCGACCAGGCAGATGCAAAGTGTAACAAAATGTAAGCATATGCATGGGAAGGCGGTCACGAACTCGCACTGAACTTTGGACATGCCGCCAAAATGAAAGGTACTTCGGCACCCCATACCACTGAACAACATGATGCCGCAGGCTTGGGATCCGTGAAGTACACTGAGAGCGGAAAGCGCCGTTTTCTCGGTTTTCCCTCTCCAGCAGGTCGACTTTCGCGAAATTCTTGCCACACTTTAGAGCACGGTAAAAACCGTCTTCTATCTACTCATTACTCAGAGCGTATTTTTGGAGCCCGATATGTCTGACTGCACAGTTCTGGTTACCGGTGCCAACCGGGGCATCGGCCTGGCTTTCTGTAAACACTACAGCGATAGCGGCGCAACCGTGTATGCCGCGTGTCGCGAAGCATCGGCGGCCTTGCGATCGCTCAATGTGCATACGATCGAAGGGGTGGACATTGGCAGCAGCCAAGGTGTCGACCACTTGGCACGCGCACTCCAAGACATCCCCATCCATATTCTGATAAACAACGCCGGCGTGCTGCGCAATGAGGTGCTCGGCGACATCGACTACGACTCCATCATTCAACAGTTTCACATCAATGCCCTGGGGCCTCTGCGGGTGAGCGAAGCGTTGTTGGGCAATCTCTGTGCCGGTGCAAAAATTGCGTTCATTACCAGTCGTATGGGATCGATTGCGGATAATACCAGTGGTGGGCGTTATGGTTATCGCATGTCCAAGTGCGCGCTGAACATTGCCGGCGTATCTCTTGCGCATGATCTGAAAGACCGGGAGATCGCAGTAGGTATTTTCCACCCCGGCCTGGTCGGTACCGATATGATCGGCGGGCATGGCGATATCACACCCGACGAAGCGGCCCTGCGTCTGAAGGCCCGTATCGACGCACTGAACATGAGCAATACCGGCACATTCTGGCATTCCAACGGTGACGTATTACCCTGGTGACGCAAGGTTCAGGCAGGCAGACAGGTCGGCCTTTTGAGGCGCCGATTTTTGGCACAAAGATACCGCAAGCTTTTGATTATCAACTAAACTCAAACCACCGTTTAATTTTCATTGGGTGAACGTGAACACAGTCCTATATTTGCTGCTTGGTACCGCCGGTTATTTTCTGTTTGGAAAGCTTGGCCTGTATCTGGCCATCCCCCCCGGTTTCGCCTCTTCCATCTGGCCGGCGGCGGGGTTTGCCTTGGCGATGGCACTGGCGTGCCCTAGCTGGCCGGTCACTTTGGGCATTGGCCTGGGCTCGCTCCTCTTGAATATCAGTGTCAGCAATCCCACGCTCGCCAACCTGAGCTACGCAGATATCAGCCCTGCCCTTGGAATCGCTGTGGGAGCCATGGTGCAGGTTCAGGCTTTACTATGGCTATACCGCAAACATCTTGGCCACACCATCATCCCCGACCGCCCTTCTGAGGTAGGCCGCTTTTTGTTCCTGGTCGGGCCTGTCGGCTGCCTGATCGGCGCCAGTGCCGGCACGGCCAGTCTCTTCGGGCATGGCTTAATTCCAGCGGATGCCGTGACTTTCACCTGGTTCACCTGGTGGAGCGGCGATACGATTGGCGTACTGCTTTTTGCGCCCTTGTTACTCGTGCTGATTTCTCCTGAAAACAACGCCGGCACGGCCCGAAAGATACAGATTGTAGTGCCGGTTCTGTGTGTGTTTCTCGTTATTCTGTATTTGTTTTTTGCCTCCATTAACCACCGCAACACAGAAGTCCACCAAAGTCGAGAACGCGATGCTAACCAAATCTTCGCCGAGATCGATAAACGTTTTCAGCTCGCACTCTCCAAGCTTGAAGCTTTCCGTGCGTTTTATCTGGCCTCCAACGAAGTCACCGAAGCCGAGTTCAATACCTTTTTCAACCTGGTGTTGCGTAACGACAACACCATTAAAGCCGTGGGATGGTCCATCATCGTGCCACACGCAGAGCGCCCGGCAGTGGAAGCTCAAATGCGCGTCAGCGGTTACCCCGACTTTCAGTTTACCGAACGCCACCCTTCCGGCAGTATGATCCCCGCCAAACGGCGGGACGAGTACTACCCTATTTTGTATATTTACCCCTATGCCGAGAATATGGCGGCCCATGGTCTCGATATCGGTTTTGAACCGTCGCGCCGTGCTGCCCTGCGCACCGCGAAAAACCTGCAAACAGCGGTTTCAACCGCTCCGATTTTTCTCGCCCAGGAAACTGAGAACCAAAAAGCGTTCGTGGTGTACACCCCTGTCATCAAAGCAGAGCCCGGCGGCGATACGCCCCGCTTACAGGGCTATCTAAGTGGCGTATTTCGCGCTCAATCCATGTTTCACGACCTCATCGAAGCTGCCGAGCAATCGGGGCTCGAAATTACTATTCAGGATGTCACGTCAGGCCCCGGCGAATGGCTGCTTCCACCGCGAGTAGAGCAACCTGAACAGACCCGTCTGATATTCACCCATTCTCTCACTATTGGTGAACGTAACTACCTGTTCAGCGTGTTTCCTCACCCCAACGTCATGCCTTCCGCCAAAGACTGGAACAGCTGGTGGGTGATGACAGCCGGGGTCATTTTTACCGTTTTGCTGCAAGCGCTGATTCTTATCATCACCGGCAACGTGAGAGCCATTGAACGTAAAGTCGCAGACAAAACCGCAGAACTGGCCAAAGCCCGCGATAAAGCCGATCTCGCCAATCAGGCAAAGAGCAACTTTTTATCCAATATCAGTCACGAACTTCGCACACCGCTCAATGCCATCATCAATTTGATCCGCATGGCACTGCGCGCATACTCTTTGCACGACGCACGCAGCTACCTGCAACAGGCCGACAAGGCCTCTGAGACCCTGCTGGCCCTTATTAATCAGACGCTCGACCTGAACAAAATCGAGTCTGGCAGACTCGAGCTGAACGAGCGGCCTTTCCAGCTGTGTGCATTACTCGAAAAAATCTATGCCATGTTCAGCATTGCCGCACTCGAAAAAGGCATCGAGTTCAAACTGGCCTTGCCCGATAGTCTCCCGAAAGAGCTGATAGGCGATGCTCTGCGCATTGAACAGGTATTGCTCAACCTGTGCAGTAACGCCATCAAGTTCACAGAGCAGGGTCATGTGACATTGGAAGTACATGTGGATCAGGGGCCCAGCGAGGCCGTGACACTCACTTTCGTGGTTCGTGATTCGGGCGTGGGTATTCCCGAGGCCCTGCAAACACGTCTGTTCCAACCCTTTCAGCAGGCCGATAATTCCACCACGCGCAAATACGGAGGCAGCGGACTGGGGCTATCGATAAGCGCCAGCCTGATTGATTTGATGAACGGGCACCTCTCGCTCGAAAGCACCCCCGATGAAGGCACGACCGTGAAGGTAACGCTACCGCTTTCAGCCTCCTCCGACTCCGCACGGGTAGAAAGGCAAGCCTTTCTCAATCAACTCCAGGAGCGCCGTATTCATTTACCCGCTGCCACTGCGAACGGGGAATCCGACAACGAGAGCGCCCCCGCCCCTGACGCCCCCAAACCGCTTGCCAACCTTCGTATTCTGGTTGTCGAAGACGTCGCCGTGAATCAATTGATCGCCAAAACCTTACTCGAGGAAGCCGGGGCCGAAGTCAGCATTGCCGAAGACGGTAAACACGCGCTGGACAAAATCGCCCACACGCTTCCCGATGTCGTGCTTATGGATATTCAAATGCCCATAATGGATGGCTACGAAGCCACACAGCGCCTGCGTGAACGCTACGATGCACGTACTTTGCCGATAATCGCGGTCAGCGCCAATGCCATGGAACCGGATGTACAAAAGTGTCTGAGTGTCGGCATGAACGCCCATATCGCCAAGCCGATTGAACAAAGCGTGATGATCGAGAAAATAAGAACTGTGTGCTCCGCCGCCTAGATAGTTCGCTAGCCAACGCACCCGACATTACCGAGGGCGACCAGCTTGCGCCAAATCAGGCGCTTTGAGTCCTATTTATGCACCACATCACAACAGGTGGATATGCGTAGTCTATAATTTTTAGGAACGGGTTTCCGGAAGCGTTTCAGGTATAAGGCCAATCACCACGACCCTGAACGCTGGGCAACAACAGGTCCGGTCCACATGTGCGGGTTTACAGCAAGGAGAAGCAGATGGGCACCACCAATACTTCCTCAGGTAAAGGGGCCAATGGGGCGAAGAATAGCCCGGCAATCGACCCCGCCACCCAACTCCAGGAAATTCAAAAGCTACTTTTCGGGCAACAGATTACACAGCTGGAGCAGGCAATTACCGCCCTGCGCGACGAGACCCGGCAACACCTGCAAAGCTTTGAAAAAACCATCAGAAACGCGCTGGAAAAACAGCACAAGTCTTTTTCAGACCAGCTCGAGTCACTGGCGGCTCACGTGGAAAGCCTGAACGAACAGCATGGCAACCGCGAAGCCGTTATCGAAGACGACATCGAAGCGGTCAGGCAATCCATCGGTCTGTTCGAAAAGCAGGTTGATGCGGCCCACAATGAGCTGGAAACTAGCCTGCAACAGGAAAGCGCGCAACTGCGAGACGAAATGACCGCCCAGCATCAGCAAGCGATGGACGGCCTACAGGGCAATACCCAGAGCCTGGAAAAGAATAAAGTGGATCGCCAGCTGCTGGCCGATCTGTTCAGCAAGGTCGCCGAATCCATACGGAACTGATACCCGCTCATGGCCACTGCCGAGGAACAGAACAAGGCATCCCCGAGCAACGAAGCGTACAGCGCCGATGCATCCTACCAAAAGCTACGTACCCTTCTTCTGGGGCCAGAGTATGAGTCTGCCCTGGACGACTATCTCAGCAAGGCCCACGATGCCGAGCGTGTTGCGGATGTACTGGCGCAGGCGGTGCGCATCAGCGCCAAGCATCCCGATCTCGGCAAGGCACTTGCGCCGGTATTGAACAAAGCCATACAAACCTCGATCGCCAATAATCCCCGCCAAATCACCAATGTGATTTTTCCCATTATGGGCCCCGCGATCCGTAAATCCGTGGGCGCCACATTGCGCGACATGGTGCAAAACCTGAACCGCGTGCTGGAGCAGAGCCTGAGCGCTCGCGGACTGATCTGGCGGGTGAAGGCCTGGCGTGCCGGCGTGTCCTATGGGCGTTACGTTATTTCTCAAACCCTAAAATTTCATGTTGAACAAGTGCTGCTGGTGCATCGCGATACGGGCTTACTGCTGCATTCCGTTATCGATGAACATGCCGACACGCATGACCCGGAACTGGTATCCGGCATGATGAGCGCCTTGCAGGATTTTGTTCAGGATTCTTTCAACCAGACGCATACATCCGGTCTGAGCCGCATCGAGGTGGGTGATCTGACCCTGCATCTGTGTACCGGCCCCTATGCCGTGCTCGCCATCGCCGCCAGAGGCCCGGTCAACGAAGCGGCGCTCGAAGAAGTTGATAAAACCTGCGAAGCGGTACATCAGGTGTACGCCCACGAGCTCGCCGACTTTGATGGTGATCGCGAAGTGTTTCTGGGCACCGATGAATTGCTGCGCCGCTGCCTGCTGTCGGAACGCATCGAAGCCGAAAAGCCTGAAGCCACGCCCTGGCTTGCATGGCTGGTGCTGGGTGCCCTGGCATTGCTGATCGGCGGGTATGCGTATACCGCCTATCACCAGTCGCTCGCGCGCGAGGCATTGCGCGCGCAACTTAGTGCCGAGCCTGGCTATATCGTACTAAACGAGCGCTTAAGCGGTGACAACCTGTTGTTTGAAGTGCTACGGGACTATCGTGCACGGCCTCCCGGTGCACTGGCTGACGCGCTGCATAACGCGCATTATCAGGTAAGCCTGCAAACCCATGAAGCAACTTTGGGCAAAATCGATCTGTCCGCGCTTACGCCCCCCCCACCCTCTCCTCCGGATACCCTGGCGCAATATCACGCGGTGCGGCAAAAACTCAACGATACGGTTTTTATGTTTCATGAAGGTGCTACGACCCTGCGTGCCAACGAACTACCCAAGCTGGCCCGTGTACTCGAGGATATTCACCGCCTCACACGGCTTGCCGGAGAGCTGAACTTACCCCGGCCGCAATTATTACTCATGGGTCTGGCCGACCCCAGCGGCCATCGCAGTGTAAATCTGCAGGTCAGTCAGCAGCGTGCCGACACCTTAAGAGATTTGTTAAAGGAAAACGGCATTGACCAAGGCATTCTGATTGCCTGGGGATTGGGAAATCAGGCAGCCATCAGCAGTGATTCGGCGTCGCAACGCCGAGTCAGCGTGAAAGTCATCGACGCGAGCAAGGAGTGATCGCACCGCCATGAATTTAGTTGCCAAGAAAGTCTGTATGGTCGGCCCCTTTGCGGTAGGCAAAACCAGCTTGGTTCGGCAATATGTCGAAAGCCTATTCAGCGATAAATACCACACCACCATTGGCGTAAAAATCTCTAAAAAGCTGGTCACGCATCGGGCGCAGCAAGTGCAACTCATGCTCTGGGATATTGAGGGTGTCGATGCCTTCACCGAGCTGCGCGCCAGTTATTTGCGCGGGGCGTCCGGCATTTTACTGGTGGTGGACGGTACCCGGCCGGCGACCATTCAACAGATTGCAGAATTACGCAGCATCGTGCAGACCTATCTCGACGGAGTACCACTGGTGGTGCTGATCAACAAGAGCGATCTGCGGCATGACTGGCATTTTGACGAAGGCAACATTGAACAGTTACGCGAGGAAGGTATCAAGGTGCTTGAAACCAGTGCCAAAACCAATACAGGCGTAGACGCAGCATTCGCGACACTCACGCAAGAAATGCTGGAGCGTTAATCATGCATGAGGTACTGCCAAGCCTGCTCAACCACCTCGGCCTGCTGGTTATCGAACGCAGTACGGAGGGTCAACTCAGGTGCCTAAGCACGATGCCAGCCTGGTTTGCCGATGGTCTTCAGCGCGCCGGCCATGATCAGGCGCAAGCCACGCAGTTCTCCCCGGAAACACTTGGCACGGCGTTCCCGTTTCTGGAAAACTTTCTACACGATGCCGAACCGGTATGGCAGGGAGAGCATGCCAATACACAGGCTCAATCCGGCTTGTGGACCGAAACCGACGCCCAAGGCAGCGATATTCAACTTGAAGCACGTGCGCTGACGCTTAACAAGCGAGCGTTGCTGCTGATCGAGAATGTCAGCCACGCCTTTGAAGAACGCCACGCGATCTACCAAAAAGCCCGCGATATTGCGCTGGTAAACGAGAAACTGATCTCCGAACTCAGTATCCGGCAGCGCAAACTCCAATCTGATATCGAACGCCATCTGGCGCAAAATCAGCCCTTGAACACCTTGAGCGATTCTGTCGAAAAAACCCCCTCTGCGGTGTTGGTCTGTCAACCCGATGGCGACGTAGAGTTGTACAACCGGGCGCTGGTGAATATCTACGAAGTAGATGCCCAAAAAGGCATGAAAGGCCGCTCACTGATGGACAAATGGGTGATGGAGGCCGAATTCCACCACCCGGAAGTGGGTCGCACGATCAAATCAGGCTCCTACTGGGAAGGCGAATTTGAAAGTATCGATGCCACCGGCGAGAAAAAGTGGATACGCCTCTGCATTGGGCCGGTAAAAGACGCACAGGGCGACATCAGTCATTGGGTATGTATTGCCAATGATTTGAGCGAATATCGCACCCTATCCGAGGGTTGGGGCAGCATCAGCGACTACGATTACAACACCCATCTGCCCAACCGCCGGCAGTTCTGGAAACACATTACCGCCCTGCTTGAAGCCGAAAAAAACAGTGATGAAACCATCGCACTGCTGTATCTGGATCTGGATTACTTCAAACGCATCAACGACGACCACGGTCATTTCGCCGGCGACTTTCTGCTCGGCACCATGGCCGCGCGGCTGTCACGTAATATCAAGCACGGCGACTATATCGCACACCTGGGCGGCGATGAGTTTGTGATTCTCCTGCGCTATATCGACAGTGCCGATGATGTGATTTCCATCGGCGAGCGTATCCTCGTCACCATCAGTGAACCCATCAATCTCGATGGTACTCCGCTGAAGGTAACCGCGAGTATTGGTATCGCACTTTCCCCTTTACGCGAAACGGAGGCGCCGGACTTGCTCAAACATGCCGACCTGGCTATGTATTCGGCTAAAGAACTGGGACGCGGCCAAGTGCGGCTTTACACTCCCGAGCTCGAACGCAACATGCCCCGTCGCAGTCAGCGGGAACATGAGATCCTGCAGGCGATAGAGGGGCAGCAATTCATACTGGAATTTCAACCACAAATTGCCCTGCAAGCACAGGGCAAGCCCCGTGTCGAAGCGCTCATTCGCTGGGACCATCCTGAACATGGCCGATTACCGCCCAATGAATTCATTGGCATTGCCGAAGAAACCGGTTCCGTAGTGCCCATCGGTGACTGGGTGCTCCACTCCGCCTGCTCACAGGGTAGACGTTGGCTGGAGGACCAGCATCCCGTACACATCGCGGTAAATATATCGACCAAGCAATTACGTCATCCGGACTTCCTGTCCAAGCTCCAGACCACGCTCAAGCGCACCCAATTCCCGCCGGGACTCTTGGAGCTGGAGATAACCGAAAGCAGCTTTCTGAAAGAGATGGATCACGTTATCGAAGTGCTCAACACCGTGCGCAGTATGGGCATTCTGGTGGCACTGGATGACTTCGGCTCCGGTTTTTCCTCACTTAATTATCTCAAGCGCTTGCCGGTGGATTTTCTCAAAATCGATCGTTCCTTCATTCACGATCTTCCTGAAGACAATCAAAGTCGCGCCATCACGACCTCGGTGATTCATCTTGCCCATCAGCTGAACATGAAGGTCATTGCAGAAGGTGTTGAGAGCCTGGCGCAGTTTGATTTTCTGCAACGCAATCACGTGGATTTCGCACAGGGTTTTTTCCTGTTCAGGCCCATGCCATCGCAGCACATTGCATCGGTGCACTGGCAGGCCGAAACCTCAATCAAACGCCCGCACTAAGCCGGCGCAGACCATTGCCGCTAAGGCATGGTCAACGGAATAAACTCCGAATAACTCAGGTGCTGAAACCAGTAGCCATCGTAAGCCATCCATTCAACGGGCTGATCATAGAGCTTGATATGCATACCGGCTATGTTATTAACGTGATAACCCTCTTTCATTTCAACTTCGCTCCAGGGCACAGACACCTCAGTGAGCTGGCCCGGCACCAGCGCCATAGACGTCAATGAAGACGACGACAGCGCCACACGCCCAATGTAGTCATACGCGGGCCCCGCCCCGTAAAACACGAAACTGTAATACTGCGCACGCGCATCGGTTGCCGTAAAGGCGATGCGAAACGACTGGCTACCGGCATCCGCCGTCACCGAGATAGTGTTTCGGGCAATGGTCAGTGCTTCCAGAGCCGACACACCGGCATCTGTATTGCCGCTGTACGTATCGGCATAAATGTGCTCGACCAGCGTAGCGTCATTACCTCCGGGGAGTGCAAAAGCAAAGCGCGTGCGCGTTTCCAGGCCCTGCTTATTGACCACCACTAACTCCCAACCACGCACGGGCAAGCTGCTTACATTACTTGAATCGTGAAACTGACACTCAAACACGTCTATGCCTGCCTCATAGCAACTGAAGGCTTCGCTGCCCCAGTCGGTATCCAGCAATGGCCACACCCGGTCGTCTGCGGATCGGTGGACATAAATACGGCGAATATTCTGTAGGCCCAGCGGGTCACTAACGCGGGTTGCAACGGCAAAACGCAGATCGCGGCTCAGAGGCGCAGCCCACTTGCCATCAAAACTCTCATGCGAGTGCGCGACGTCTGCCTGTACGAAGGCAATGTTGGGGTAGTTCTCTGAGTCGTTGTCAGAATAGTTGTCTGAGTCGTTGTCGGACAGGCCAGCAGGCGACCCGCTGCCACCACCACTACAGGCCATCAAACACAAAGGAATTAACAGTAACAGGGGAATTTTGTACAACACGTGATGCCTTCCAAATGCTTTTCGGCGCGCAGCCTAGCACAACATTTTGTTACAGCACAGACACCCACACTTACAAAACCCCTTATTTAACAATTGTTTGCCCATGCATGCTGTTTGACCACACCGTTAAGTCTTATGCTTGACCTGTGATAACAAACAACGGGCGAAGAACATGAAAGGCACACTCTCAAGCATTTTCAGCAAATGGGTTTACACTGCCGCAGGGATCGCGCTCTCACTGGGGCTCAGCACACTTAGCCATGCCGGCCCCGGCATCAATTATTTTGCATTGGGTGATTCCTATTCCTCAGGGAGCGGTACGGCGCTGAGAGATCTGGACTTCAGCTGCTACCAGAGCAGCCGTGCCTATTCATCTGTGGTGGCCGCCAGCCTGAGTAATAGCACGCTCACATTTAATGCTTGCCAAGGCGATGTCACCGACGACCTGATTGCCAATCAGACTGCCGGCATGGATGGAAAAACCAACTATGTGTCGTTCAGTATCGGCGGTAACGATGTGGGGTTCGTCGAGCTCATTATGAACTGCGCTCTGTACTTCGATGAGTCCCGCTGCATGAGCACCGCAGATACGATTTCGCACCGCATTCAATTCGAGCTGCCCGACAAACTGCAGGCCGCTTATGCGAGCATGAAACAGGCAGCATCCAAAGCGACCCTGCTGCAAGTCGGCTATCCGCGCCTGTTTGGCGATAACGTAAGCTGCCTGGCCGCCGATGGCATCAATACCAGAGAAGCGGCACGACTCAACGAAATTTCCGAGCTACTGGATCAGGTAATTGCCGAACAGGCAGCTCTGGCCGGCGTGCAATATCTCAGCACCCTCGAAGCATTTACCGGGCACGATGTGTGCGCCTCGCAACCCTACGTAAATGGCAAATTCGGCTTATTCGTTGAAGATGTCTACCATCCAACCGCCGATGGACACCGCTATGGCATTGCGCCTCTGGTACTCCAGGCCATGCAATAAGCCCCCGAAGTCTTCCTCCCACAAACGCCACAACCGTGGCGTTTTTTTTTGCGCCCCGGCAATACCCGATTGCGGCCCCGGTCAAAAAAAGGTGGCTCCAGCGCCCTGCAAACACCGAACACGCTCATTCAAACGCATTACGCCCATTCATTCCAAAATTGCTGCTGACTTAATCATCGCGCGGCACTAAGGCCTCAAAAAACTGCCGTGTGACGGCATCCGCAGGAAAGAAGCTCTCCACTCGCAGCTCTTCTGCCGTCACATCAAGCGCCGTTCCGAACGCCGAGATCATGCTGAACAGGCTCAGTTCGATGGCACCAAACTGGAGCTGCATGGGGATCAC